>CAZVJA010000023.1:0-35604 GCA_964626885.1 uncultured Planctomycetaceae bacterium
CGACGGAGAGCGAGTGATCGCCTTTTTCGGCAATAGCGGACTCCTCTGCTGTGATATGCAGGGAAATCGTCTATGGCATCAGCCTCTGGGCCCGTTCATCACGATGCACGGCCCCGGCACAAGCCCCCTGCTCTACAACGACAAAGTAATCTTCATTCAATATCAGAACAAAGGACCGACGATCTTCGTCGCGTTCGACAAACGGACCGGCGAAAAACGGTGGCGGCACGAGCGAGAAAACGCCATGTGCTGGTCGAACCCTGTCGTCTGCCGCGTGGGAGAACGGGATGACCTGATTTACAACAGTTCCCATCATGTCGTGGGATACGACCCCGATACCGGCGAGGAACGATGGCGCGTGGAGGGCTCGACGCGGGAAGCGATTCCGACCATCGTCGTTGGCGGGGGGCTGATTTACTCGACCTCCGGCCGGAACGGTCCCACACTGGCGATCCGTCCTGGTGGAACGGGAGACGTGACGAAATCGCACCTTGTGTGGCAAGTGGTGCGAGGCGGGCCGCACGTGCCGTCGCCGGTCTACTACGACGGCAAACTTTTCATCGTCAACGACACGGGGATCGTCACCTGCTTGAATGCCGTCACGGGGGAATCGGTCTGGCAGAAGCGATTGGCGGGACGCTGCTCTATGTCGCCGGTTGAGGTGCAGGGGAAACTATTGATTACGAACGAAGATGGGAAAAGTTATGTGCTGAAAGCCGGTGATACGTTTGAGATGCTGGCGGAGAACGACCTCGAGGAGCCAACGCTGGCAACCCCCGCCCTCCTCGCCGGGCAGATTTACTTCCGGACCAAGCAGCACCTGATCTGCATCGGCGAAACCCAGAGCAACGGAAAAGGGACCGATGCGTCGGCACAGACAGGTTCAAAGTGACTAGCCGAAGTGACTTGTCAATCTGAAGGCCCCAGCAAGAAATTGTCAGATTCAGGCCGATCCGAAGACCCCGACGCGCCCCGGCCTGTCTTCCGTTCGCTGCTGACTCGGTTCGCTCTCGGTGTTCGAGGATGCTTGCGTCGACAAGCTGAGATGAATCAGTTCGGAAACGCTTCCGACTTCCATCTTTCTGAGAATATGCGAACGGTGCGACTCAATCGTCTTATGGCTGAGCCCCATCTCACCCGCGATTTCCCGGCTGGACGTTCCTTTCACCATCGATTCGAACACTTCGCGCTCGCGAGGGGTCAATCTCTGGAGCCGCTCCTCAAAGACCAGTCGATTCGCGGCTTCCTTTCGCTCCTGCGCGTCATGTCTTAACGCGTTCTTCACGCAGCGGATCAACACGTCGCCATCGACCGGCTTTTCGAGATAGTCAAACGCCCCCTTCTTGACCGACCCGACAGCGTTCGGCACGTCCGCATACGCGGTGACCAGTATGAGAGGAATCCGACGAGCACCGTTGAGCAGTGTCTGATGAAATTCGTAGCCGTTCATGCCAGGCATGCGCACGTCGCAAACGACGCAGCCAGGAACGTCTTCCGGAACATCCTTCAAGAAGGCGGCGGCGGAATCGAACGCCTGGACTCGCAACCGCTCCGATTCGAGCAAGTACTTCATCGAATCGCGCACGGAATCATCGTCGTCGACGACAAATACGGTTGGGGCATCTACCATCGCTTCAACCTTAGAGAACATTTAAGATGAATACCGCGAGTCATTCCTGATGCACATCGTACATCAGGAATACGCCTCCTACTAGTGGGGCAGCAATCACCGAGAGTTTCCCCCTGCTAAATGTATGGACACTGCGGTATCGGCCATGTCAGACTCGATCACACAAATCGCAGGCTGGTTGAGGGAAACACGCCGCGCCGTGGCCTTCACCGGGGCCGGAATCAGCACGGAAAGCGGTATTCCAGACTTCCGGTCGCCCGGGGGAATCTGGTCGCGATCAACGCCGGTGGACTTCAACGACTTCTTGACCCGTGCAACCGCGCGACGCGAATATTGGCGGCAGAAGGCCGCCGCTCACGATGCGATCTGGTCAGCTCAACCAAACGCGGCTCACCATGCATTGGCGCGGTGGGAACAGGCTGGGCTGCTTCGTGGTGTCATCACGCAGAACATCGACAGCCTTCATCAGGCGGCCGAGAGCAAGAACGTGCTCGAACTGCACGGCACCGCACGCGAGGTCTCCTGTCTCGATTGCGGCGCCCGATTTGCGGCGGATCGTTTCGTGAGGGCTTTTGAACAGTCACAGGAAGTTCCCGACTGCCCCGAATGCTCCGGCATGCTGAAGCACGCCACGATCTCGTTCGGTCAGATGCTGCCACAGCCCGTGCTTGAGGAAGCGTCTCGCTGGGCCCGCGAGTGCGAACTGTTTCTAGCGGTCGGTTCGTCACTCGTTGTTTCACCCGCTGCTGACCTGCCGGTACTGGCGGCGCGCTCCGGCGCGCGGCTTGTCATCATCAACCGCGAACCGACACCGCTCGATCACCTCGCGGAAGCCATCGTCCGAGATGATATTGGTGCGACGTTTAACGCCCTTGAAGAGATCTTGCGACAAGAGGTCTGAACGCAACATGCGGAATGCCAGTCGATTCGAGCACAGACTTGTTGCAGTGGCTGTAGGAAATCCGTCAGAATGCGTTGCGAGGCGGCGAACGGGCTAAATCGCATTCATTAACGAGCCATCAGCTCGCGCACTCATTGTTTTGCAAAGGGATCATCATGTCCGGTGAGGGATTACGGTTTGTGACCGAGTCGGAGATGCAGGTCGAGCAGCTTCCGTGGGGGCCGCACGACTGGCTTTGCCGACCGGGTCTGACCGACGCGAACGACCTGCTGCTCGTCCGGGTTCACATGCCCCCCGGACAGGCCCACAAATTCCATCGCCATCCGGAAATGGAAGAAATCATTTACATCCTTTCCGGTACTGCGGAACAATGGGTCGATCGCGAACACCAGATCCTGACCGCCGGCCAGATGGCTCATATCCCCAAGGATGTCGTCCATGGCACCTACAACGCTGGGGCGGAGACGCTGGAATTTCTGGCGATCTTATCCCCCGCGAAGATCAAGGGCCCCGCGCTCATCGACATGAGCAACGAAGAACCGTGGAAATCGTTACGCGATTAGTGGAGAATGGCCGCGTTGCCAGGAATGGGAACCTCGAGCCGACCGTGGCGATGAGTAGCGAATGGCACTCCGAAAGGTGAATCGACGATGTACCTCGATGGCCGGCCGGAACAACTTCAGAAGCTGCGCAGCGTCGGAAGATCGTTCGTCGCGACTGTCATTCTCGGCTTGGTGATCGGGGTCGACGTGACTCAGCCGGACATCACGGCAATCCGGTTGGTGTACATTCCAGCCATCCTTGCCGCGACGTGGCTTGCCGGCTCCCCGCTTGTCCTGGCGATCCTCGCGGGATCGCTCGCCTTGAAGTTGAAGGGCGCAGGGGGAACCTCGGGCGCCGATCTACTGATCGCTCCAGAACAGTTTTCCGACACGGTCATCTGGTTTGCGGAGTGCTCGACGATCTCCGTGTTGACGTTTCTACTGCGCAGGAGCCGAGAGCGAGGACATCTCTCGGCCGATCGCGACCCATTGACCGGTTTGCCAAACCGGGCGGCGTTGAACCGACGTCTGGAAGCGGAAATCAACCGCAGCCGACGCACGGGGCGACCGCTGACGTTGGCGGTGCTGGACTGCGACCGGTTCAAGGAAGTCAACGATACACTCGGCCACGTCGCGGGAGATGCGCTCCTGCGGGAAGTGGCGAACGCTTTCCAATCGAATATCCGGAACTACGATCTGGCGGCGCGTATCGGCGGCGACGAATTCGCCGTCGTGCTTCCCGAGACTTCATCATCCGGGGCTCAAGCGGTGTTTGAACGTATTCGCCGCGGACTTCGTACGGCCGCGGCAACCGGTCGTTGGCCAATCACGGTCAGCATCGGCGTGGCAACCTCTCGTCAGCCAACGGAATCGCCGGATGATCTGCTGGCCATCGCGGATCAAGCGATGTACGCCGCGAAGCGGACGATGCGCGGATCAGTGCGGTTTATTGAAAGTTGACAGCCTCGATCCGTGTGGGCCAGATCGCTTACCAGCAGATATCGAGCCCGGCGGTCGGGCCGTGGTAAATCATCGAACCGTCGTCGGTCACTCGTCCCGATAGCGCGAATTGGTTCGGCGCGGGATCGAATTGCTCGGGGCCGAGCGCGATATTGTTCAAATAGACGAACATGTAGCCGGCCCGCAGACGCACGCCGTCACGAATGCAGTAGTTGCCGAACACGCCGACATCGACCAGCGTTGAGAACGCACTATCGCTGGAATCGACTCGCTCATCGCGGAAAATCGCTCCAGAGTTGACGATGTGACTGTCTCTGTCGATATCGTTGTAGAAGATACCCCCTTTGCAATAAGTGCCGACGCTGTAGTGATCCCCGCAGCACCACTGGCGGGAGATCCCCAGATTCAAGCCGTACAGATCATTGCTGGTTCCGACGTTGTAGATGCCCCAGGACGAGTAATCTTGTGCGTCCTGCGACAGGAAGATGAAGTTTTCGTTGACGTTGATGTACCGGAACCCAAAGATGACCGAGGTGTTCTCCGTCATAAAATAGCGGGTATTCACTTCCACATCGCGGAGCTTGCTGTCGTACGAATAGTGATGCGCGTACGAGTCATCGAAAGCGTCGGTGGGCTGCGCTCCGGAAGATCCCCAGTATGGGTCGAGACTCGGGTCATTGGGGTCCGGGGTGAATTCCCGCGTATTGCTGTTCCACGATCCCAGGTTGAGAAAGCTGACTTCGAGAGCAGCCCGCTCATTCATCCGTCGGCCGACATTCACCCGAAAACCCGACTCGAACTCGAAATTCATGTCATCGGTGGTGAGCACCGTGTCTCCCGTGGTGTCTAAAATCGAGAGTGTGCGCCGGTCCGGCTGATTGCGTTTGAGAACAACAACGTCGACCCCCGCGTACCAGTCTGAGTCGGCCCACGGTCCGAAGGCCGGGCAGGAACAACAGCAACTGTCGCAAACGTCGCCACAGTCGTCTTCGTCCTCAACGTGACTCCAGGGAACGCCGCCGAAGAACGTCCGTTCGCCGACGTAACGTTCGTAGTCATCCTTGTCCTTGCGGCAACACCGGCTTCGGGAAAAGCCCCCAATGAAGGTTCGCTCTCCTTCGTAACGATCGAATTCATCGTCGTCATCGTATGAGCATTGGCTCAATGAGCATCCGCCGATATATGTCCGCTCGCCACAATAACGGCCTGTTGATACCGGTGCGAAATAATCGTCCCAATCTTCCGCGATGGCCGTCGATGCGACGACGAGAACCGCGACGAGCGCGCCCACGATGCGATACATGCTCATCCCTTTGCACTCAATCCCTTGCTCGGCTTTTCCATTCCCTGGCCGAGTTTGTTTCCTCTTCCCGTGATCTCAGTGATCCACCCTATGTTGCTGGTGAAAACACCGGATCTGTGGACTCACTCCTTAGATTCGGCTTCCCCGCTGCAATCCGATCATGAAAGCTGACGGGATCGACCGGCGTGTACGCGAAAATCGGACTGTTGTGGTACCGCTGTGAAAGTTTCCCCAAATTCGCAATCCGGCAGGGTTTGGTTTCGCCACATCCCCAGATGCGAAACTTCTCGGAATATTTCCCCTGAATCTCCCAAAGCACTTGAGCGGAAGCCTCTTATGCTATTACATCCGGATCGCCGCATGAGAAGATGGGCTGGCTGAAATGGAAAACTCCGGTATCGGCAACTTTGCGGGTGAGTATGTTTACGGGTGTGTATGAAAAGACGCGGATTTCGTGTTTGCCTCCGAAGCTCGCCGAATCGTCTTCAAACAAGAACCAGCGGAGACATCCAAGGACTCGCAGCCTTCGTCTTCCCTAGAAAAAAAAACACCCGGAGATCCCATTTGGAATCTCCGGGTGATCAAGACTTGTTGCGAAGGCCTCCTGCCGACGCTCATGAAAGATTAGGCAGCCATCGTTGCCGCGGGTCGCCGCTGGAACAACACCAGTGTTACTCCCGACAGCAGGAATCCGATGACGGCACAGAGGCCAAGGAACTGAATCGGCAACGGCCAGACGATGTTCTCAACCAGTTCCGGGCTTTCAAGAACGCGAACCGAAATCGATCCTTGTCCGCCATCGAGCGCCTGGGATGCCATTTCCATCTGGGTCATGGCTTCCAGAGTGGCAGTATGAGCGGCATCGACACGTCGGGTTTCGTCGATGATCTGTTGTTCCTGGAAAATGAAGCTATCCAAATGGCGAGTTTCCGAAATCTCTTTCTGGTAGCGGTCGGTTAAGTCCTGTTCCGCAACCTTCAGAGCCTCAAGTTCAACGGCAATCGCGGCTGTCGAGTTCGATTGGCTTTCCGCGACCCGTTTCTCCCAGACCGCAATCTGCTGCTGTAAGGCACGAACTTCAGGATGACGGGGGCCGTACACCTGGGCCAAATCGAGAGCTTGACCCTTGACGCGCCACAGATGTTCTTGAATCCGTGCCGGATCAGCCGTGGCGACCATCGATCCATCCTGCAGAGAAATCACCGCCGGGGGCACCTGCGATGATTCGCCAGGAATGAAGGGGTAGGCAGTCGCCAAATCGGTTGAATTCTTTGTCGAAGCATCGGCGAGAGCATTCTTCATGGAAGGAGCGTTGCCCTTGCTCAATGTTGCCGGGTTAGTGGCGAGCTTGCTGAATGAGGCGGAGACCCGGAGGCGATTCTCCAGTTCCATACGGCGACCGCTGGTTTGGGCCAATTGATCGCCGATGCCACGCAGCTTTGCCATCGGCAATGCCATGGCTTCGGCTCCCTGGCCGATCTGCGGGCTCGACTTGCGATGGCTTTCATGCTTTTGCTGCAAGGTTGCGAGTTGTGAACGGAGATCCTGCTCACGTTGCCGCATCAATCGTAGCGAGTCGGAAGCACGAACGGCCTCGGTGCTCTTCATGAAATCGGAGTAGCAACTGATCACGGTTGTCACCAGTTGGTTGGCAACCTCGCGGTCAGAACCACGAAAGCTGATCATCAACACGTTCGTTTTTTGAATCGGGCTGACCTTAAGACCCTTCAGGACGTAGAGTACCGGGTCCATTTCGCTCCCTTCAGGAAGCTCGACTTTCACGGTCTCAAGAGCCTTTTCGATGATCACGGGGCTGCGAATGATCTCGGCCTGCGTGGCGAGAAACTCATCATCCGAACGCACTTTCCGGACGCTGTCGAGCAGATCCTGCTGCTGGACCAAGACGCGAGCACTTGCCTCGTACACCGTCTTTGCCTGCTGCAGGTACATAAATCCCAAGGCAACACAGACCAAGACGGAAGCGGCGATCGTGCCCTTCTTCCGCCACAGAATGGAAATATCGAGGAAATCCACCGAATGTTCCGCCGGTTGACCGGCCAACCCGCGATCATCTTGATTACTCATCGTCTCAACCCCTCTTCCGTTTTTCCCCGATTTGAATCCGCCATATGCCGCCAGCCTTGCCTGGAGCAAATCCCTCGCCAAACATCCTGTTTTTTCCAAACACCCGAGCTGGAGAAGTCGAATTCCCCCCCCCTGAATCTGCGCTTGTTAACCAGGATCACCCTATGAATACCAAAGAGATGATAAGCAGTCCACACAAATAAACGCAAATAAGTCGAATTTTTGAATAACAAAGATTTGGAAAAATAGTGATAATAAATATGTTGATAAAAATAAGCAATTTGTGTCTACTGATGGCAATTTTGAAACATGGGGATATTTCGCCACGTCACCCCTGGATGAGTACTTAAGTTGATTATCCACTGTTATTTGCAGAGGAAACGGCAGTACTACAGACCGGGGCTTGCGGTTACGGCATGCAACGTGCGTAAACCCAAATTACGCATAGCACCCAATCAGTTGTTCGATTGAGTCAACCTAAACATCCGAATCGCTTGTAAATTGACAGCAATCCCGAACGGAACGCTTAGGATTGCTCGGCCTCCTGATCCCATGACGGAAAACTGAGAAAGAAGTAACGGAAACATGATTCGGGCGAATGCAAACCCTGGGCAGGTGAATCGATTACGGGCACACTCCCAATCGAGCGTGTCGGTTAGTTCGAGACTCGGCCATTCCCATCTCGATTGGTCCCTGAGCGACCACGAAATCGATTGGCGACGAGATTCGGGAGCCTATCGCATTCGTCCCGAGAATGTCCGTCTGTTTCGATCGGGCTATCACATCGTAAAACGGCTCATGGATGTCACGCTTTGCCTGCTGATCCTTCCGTTTGTGTTACCCGTGATGGCAGTCTGCGCCGTGCTGATCTTCCTTGAAGATCCGGGAAGCGTGCTTCTTGTGCAAAAGCGCACGGGTAAAGCGGGGCGTCGCTTCGGCATGTACAAGTTCCGCACAATGGTCAAGAACGCCGAAGAGCTGAAAGCGAAATACGCACATCTGAACGAACTCTCCTGGCCGGACTTCAAGATCACAAATGATCCGCGCGTAACGCGCGTCGGTGGATTTCTCCGAAAGACAAGCCTCGATGAACTGCCGCAATTGTTCAACGTCCTCAAGGGGGACATGAGCCTCGTCGGCCCGCGGCCGACCTCTTTCGACGTCTCCACCTACTCGCTGTGGCATACCGAACGGCTCGAGGTGCTTCCCGGGATTACCGGCCTGTGGCAAATCAGTGGTCGCAGCAATCTCGATTTCGAGGAGCGCCTGCGGCTGGACGTGGAATATATTGAAAAAAGGAGTCTTGCGCTCGATATCCGGATTCTCATCGGCACGGTCTCGGCCGTGTTCCGACGCGAAGGGGCATATTGAGCTTTTTGGACGGAGCTTGTAACGACGGTGAAGCGGAACTGACCGGCTCGTACGGTCTTCCAACTTGCTGAACGCAACCGGGGAACTTGTCGTGACGAAGCTGCGACTTTGGATTGGTGCAATGGCGGGCTGGCTCTTCGTGCTCTACAACGTAGAGCGCTATCACGAGCCGATCAACATTGCATCGTTTGTGTACATCTATTCCGCGGCAATCGTGGGTGGGCTGGTCTTCGTGCGTCAGGCGCACAAGTTTTCGCCTTACCTGCTCAGCACGCTGCTGGTCGGTCTGTTTCTCGCGATCAAGTCCCTGCGGGGATACCAGATCGCGAATGCTTCGCTGCCGCTGACGATCACGGAAGCATGTGCGATCATCATAACGGTCTATATTGCTCGCCGCATCGTGCAGAGCATTGCCGAATTCGAGCAAGCCGCGCGGGACGCGATTCTGATTCAGCAAGACAGCCAACTCGCCCAGTTCGATATGAGCCAAGCCGAGATCTACCGTGAAATTCGGCGGGCCCGGCAGTTCAAGCGGCCTTTGGCGCTGGTCGCGTTGTCCCCCACCGAACAGAGCATCGAACGCTCGCTAAACCGCTTCATGCAGGAAGTGCAGAAGAAAGCGGTCGAGACCTACGTGCATGCTCAAGTCGCTGAAGTACTCTCAAGTGAAGTCAGCCACTGTGATCTCATTGCCCGCCGCAACAATCACTTCGTGATGCTGCTTCCCGAGACCGATCGGGAGGGGGCCAAAGCCCTCACCAACCGGCTCAAAGAGGCGGTGGAGAAACAACTTGGGGTAAATCTGCAAGCTGGAACCGCCTGCTTCCCCGAACAGGAAGTAACCTTTACCGGGCTGCTGGAACGGGCGGAAGCCGAGATGCGACAAGTTGAAACCGAACCGGTTCCACAAGCGGATCTTCGGCTGGTCGCGGGAGTTTGAGCGCCGATCAGCTCATGACTCGCGCTGGTTGTCCTACGCACTCGGCAGCGCGGATTGAAAATGAACGCGTTCGTGAGACACAGGGCTTTGCGCGAAACGAGATCACGGAATGCCATCGTTATTGCAGAAAACTCTGGAAGACCTCGAACGCCGTGAGCTCACGTATTGCTTACTGCGGCACGGCGATTTTCCCGCTGCGGCAACTGATTCTGATGATAGAGGCATTGTCGCCACCGAGTCTGCTTCTCAGCCATCAACTGACAAAAAATTCGAAGATGCGACGCAACAACATCTCGAAATCGATGTGCTCGTTGCCGTAAAGGACCTGGGAGCCTTTGAACGAGTACTGGCCGAGCGGGGATTCGCGCGCCTTCGACGATGGGGATATGCTCCGCACCGCTTTTTCGTCGGCTATGACGAGGCGACTGACACCTGGCTGAAGCTGGATGTCGTCACCCGCCTCGCATTTGGAGCGCCTCTGCATCGCTTTCACACGAATTTAGGGGCCGATTGCCTCTCCCGTCGCCGCTATCGTGGAGACATTCCCGTCCCGGCGGCTGAGGATGAACTCATTGCCCTGCTGCTGCATTGCATCGTCGACAAGGGCATGTTTTCCCAGGAGCGGGGACAGCAAGTACAACGTCTTTGCCGTGAAGAACTCAACGACGAACGCATGGCTGGTCTCGTTGCCGAGTACTGGTCCGGCCCTTTCGATTGGCCGCGCATCCGGCAGCTCATTACCGACGGCAATTGGGACGGCCTCTTGGAACAACGCAGCGGGCTGGTGCGCTGCCTTCGCCGGCACGAACCCGTCCGAAGTCCCCTCCGTGGATGGCGTGACGGTCTCCTGAGAAAACTGAGCCGGATCGACAGGCTACTCCGCCCGGAGATTCCCACTGTCGCCCTGCTGGCGCCGGACGGTGCCGGAAAATCCACGGTTGCCAACGGAGTTGCCAACACCTTTTTCTTTCCGGCGGAGCAAATCTACATGGGCCTATACCAGAATGATCGCTCCTTCAAGCGGTGGGCACGGTTACCCGGGTTCGGCCTCTTTGCCCGCCTGGGGAGACAATGGGGACGATACATCAGGGCCAGCTATCATCGCGCGGCGGGCAAGCTGGTGATGTTCGATCGCTATCACTACGACGCCCTGCTCCCGACCAACAAGCCGATATCGATGTTCGGCCGCTTACGGCGATGGATGCTCGCACATTCGTGCCCCCATGCGGATCTCGTCCTGTTGCTCGACGCCGCCGGTAAAGTTCTTCACGCACGAAAAGCAGAGTTCTCGGCGGACGAACTCGAAGCGCAACGGCAGGCATACCATGCCCTCAGCCGCCGTCTGCCTCAAATGGTCATCGTCAACGCGGCGGATGATGCGGACCTGGTTCGCCGGCGCGTCACCTCCTGCATCTGGCAGAAATACTCCGCTTCATCCTGGAGAAAGCCTTGGCACCAAACGCCTCAACAAGCTTGATGGACGCCCCCGTCATGGAATCGGGTCGACGAGCCGATACGGAATTCGCCGTGAAGAAAGATGCCGCGCGCGCGGCGACCGATAAGGTGGCGTATGTGCTGTCGCGGTTTCCCAAGCTGACGGAAACATTCGTTCTGTACGAAATGCTAGCCATCGAGAAACAAGGGGTTCCGGTCGAGATCTTCCCGCTATTCAGCATGGAAAACGCCGCCACAAACCAGGGGGCATCGCTCGGCCAGAAAATCCTGGAGTTGTTCAGGAAACCGGTCAAGCGGCCGGTGATGCACCCCGATGCAGCTCCGCTGGTGGAGAAGGCTCATTATCATCCCTTGTTTTCGCTGAAGGTGATGGCTGCTCTGCTCGCGGTTCTCTTCCGTCATCCGCTGACCGTGCTGGGAACGCTCGGAACGCTGATCCGCGCCAACTGGGGGAGCTGGAACTTTCTGCTCGGCGGGCTGGCGTTCTTCCCCAAATGCACATGGATCGCGCGGGAAATGCAGCGGGAAGGCGTCACGCATATTCATGCCCATTTCGCCAATCATCCCGCTGCGGCGGCATTCATCATTCACCGACTCACGAGCATCCCATTCAGCTTCACGGCACATGGGTCCGACCTGCACATGGACCGCCACATGCTCCGGGAGAAAGTCGAGGAAGCGGACCGCGTTATTACCATCTCGCGCTATAACCGCGACTTGATCCTTGAGGAATGCGGCCGAGAATTCGCCGACAAGGTTGAGATCATTCGTTGCGGTGTCGACACACGTGTGTTTCAGGGGAACAGCCACGCCGTTTGCGACGCGTCACAACCGCTCGAAATCCTGTGCATCGGCACGATGCACGAGGTCAAGGGACAAATGTATTTGCTGGAAGCCTGTCGTTACTTATCGGAACGGGGAGTGAAGTTTGTCTGCCACCTTGTCGGCAAAGGACCCGATTGGGACAAGCTGAACGAACAAGCCCGCGCGGCCAAATTGAGCGACCGTGTTGTTTTTCATGGACTGCTGACGCGCGAGCAAGTCGCCGACCTGGTACGCCGTTGCGACGTCCTTGCGGCGCCCAGCGTCCCGACGGAAGACGGACGGCGTGAGGGAATTCCCGTGGTCTTGATGGAAGCAATGGCCAGCGAATTGCCGGTTGTTGCCAGCCGTCTGTCGGGCATTCCCGAACTCGTTGATGACGGTACAAACGGCTTTCTTGTCCCACCGCGCGATGCCCAGGCGCTGGCGGAGGCCCTGGAGCGGCTTTCGGCCGATCCGGAAATGCGACGTCATTTCGGAATCGCCGGTCGCGAGAAGGTTTTGCGGGAATTCGACGTTCACCACAACGGCAAATTGCTGGCATCCAGATTTTTCAGGAAATCGTAACCCGGGGACCAGGGAGCAGTCGCACCGTGCCAGGTATGTCTGCTCTTCAGTCGCGGGAAGACTTCGCTCCTGGCAAGAGGCGGGACGAAGGGAAAACCGTTGGTTTTCGGGCAGTTTTGGCCCTGTCCTGTTTTTGCAACAGACCGGCGCGGGCCTCACGATCAAACGAACACCGCAAACACTCATGAAAAACCACAGCCGACTCGGGGCATGTTGCCGTCGTGCAACATCCGGTGCTGTATAGTCGAGAAACGCATAACGATCGAAGCGATTCGCGCCAGTTCTGCTGGCGGGTCACGGGGGACACGACGTCGCCGACCGCCGGTCCGAATCACAGGGGTATCGACAACGTGACAACGCAACCACCCACCGCCACACAACCGAAAATCGCCCCTGCGCCTCCGAAAGTCGGCGTGCGGCTTGCGTTCTTACTGATGCCGCTCATCGCCGTCATGCTGGCAATCATCGGCAGCAAGAACCCATTGTTAGCCATCGCCATGGCGCTGGCTGTTCCGGCGGCTTACTCGCTCGTGGCCTGGCCCGAGGTGGCCACGCTGGCAACCGTGTTCATTCTTTACACAAACTCCGCCGACATCGCGGTTACGTTCCACAAAGTCCCTTACATTTTGGCGGCGTCGTTCGTACTGCTGCTGACTATTCCGCTGACATATTACCTTATTGTGCGTCGGGAACCGCTGGTCGTCACGTCCGCATTGCCTTGGGTCGTACTCTACGCGGTCGTATTGGCAGCCGGTGCAACGATGTCCAAGTTTCCGGACGAAGCATTCAAGGAAGTTGTGAAATTCGTCGCGGAAGGGCTGGGAATTTACGTTCTTGTTACAAATGCGGTCCGCACCCCCTCAACGTTGCGGCGCGTCTGCTGGACCTTATTGGCCGCAGGCGCTGTGATGGCAGGTATTCCCGTCCTACAGCAGATCACCGGCAACTACGACAACAACTTCGGCGGCTTCGGGCAAATCAGCGATGCCATGTTCAGCTACGAAGACGCGGATGTTCAGTCGCTGGTTCGACAGCCCCGGTTGAGCGGGCCGATCGGCGAGGCCAACCGATACGCACAGCTTCTGCTGATGCTCATTCCGATTGGGCTGTTTGCATCGGTCGCCGAAAAGAAAAAACCGCTCCGCTGGTTCGGCTTGGGTATCACGGTCCTCATGCTCACCGGAATGAGTATGTCGTTCTCGCGCGGAGCCGCTGTCGCCACAGGGGTGCTGGTGCTCATCATGGTCTGGATGAAATACATCTCGCGCAAGCAGTTCATTATTGTTTGCCTGGGCATCGCGATGCTGCTGGTGGCCGTTCCCCAATATGCCAACCGTATTGCAAGGCTCGGTGGCCTGTGGGCCCTCGTGTCGCCTCCAGAATCAGCTCAAGATATCAAACCCAACAAGGCGAGCCGCGGCCGGAAGATCGAGGCGCTGGCGGCGATTCGGATCTTCATGGACTACCCTGTGCTGGGGGTCGGCCCCGGGATGTACAACAACTATTACATCGAATACTCCGCAAAGGTGGGAGACGTGGCCCAGAGGAACACGCGTGAAGCCCACAACTTGTACCTGGGGATCGGGGCCGAATCCGGATTCCTCGGGCTGGGCTGCTTCATGATGGCTTTGCTCGTCACCCTCCGCGACTTGGCGCGTGTGCGGCGGCGTTCGCTCGGTGATGGAACACCCCATGCGCTGATCGCCACCGGATTCCTGCTGGCGGTCGTCTCTTACATGGTCACCGGCATGACGCTTCATCTATCGTTCGGCCGGTTCTTCTGGTTGATCATGGCCCTGTCGGGATCAGCGGCAGTCATCCTCAATCGGTCCGCGGCAACGCCTCCACGGTTCAAGGAGGTGGCGTGATGGCACTCTCCTCGAAACTCGGAAGGTTTTCGCGCTCGATCAATGCCGCACTCGACGACTCCGCCGCCGAGTGGCAAACCGCTCTCGCCTGGGCAAGGTTCCATTTCTGGATGCCCTTGGCACTCAGCCTGTCGGTACTCGCTTCAAAAGTCTATCAGCCGGCCTATCACTTTTTCATCCAGGAAGATGGGCTGCTGGAGTGGGGAACATTTTTGTTTGCGGCCATGGCAGCGTTCGCGGCCGGACGGACCACCTGCTCCCGGGCAACCGACGGTTACCCGGTCCAGGCGATCATGTACGGCATGCTGATGCTGGCATTGATCTTTCTGGCGGGTGAAGAGATCTCCTGGGGACAGCGAATCCTCGGTTTCGAAACCCCGGATTCGCTGCAAGGCATCAATAAGAAAAACGAAGCCAATCTGCACAACATTGGACGGTTTCTCTCCTGGACCCCCTTGATCACGCTTGTCGCCGGTTTGCTGGGCTCATTCGCCTGGACCGTGAACCGCCGCATCCGCATCGAGCGTCTCATTGAAGATGGGGGGAAGTACTTTATCCCGCCGTACTTCGTGTGCACTTCGTTCCTGGTGGTCCTGCTGTTTTCGATCGCGCAGTTCACGCTGCTGCCGCTCACCAATACACAAAGCACACGCTTTGCGGAGGTCTCGGAGTTCTGCCTCGCCTACGGATGCGCGGTCTTCAACTGGCTCGTCGCCTCACGCGCTCGCAACCTTGTATCGATAAATCTATCGGAAATGAGCGAGGCTGAATTCTCGAATAGTTCACCCACAACGATCGCAAGTGAGTCCTCTGAGGTTTCCGGCTAGCAACGTGATTGACTTCGCGAGGGAATGACGGCTACTCGGTGTTCGATTCTCGAAATGTCTTGTGTGAGATGATCGTCAGACGGCTTATACAGGCCTGAATTTGGCCCGATCACCGGCTGACGGGAGTGATGACGTGAGCGTGCTGCAAATCACATTCTGGTTTCTGCTCTTCCTGGTCGTGTACGTCTATGCGGGATTTCCGCTGCTCGTGCTCGTGCGATCGTTATGGAAGAAGCCGGTGCGGCAAGAGGATATCACGCCGCGCGTCAGCCTGGTGATTATCGCTCATAACGAAGCTGCGTCGATCGGTGAGAAAATCGAAAATGTCCTGTCGCTCGATTATCCCGGCGATCGCCTGGAGATTATCGTCGGGTCCGACGGCTCGAGTGATGAAACCGACGCCATCGTGCGACGATATTCCGAACGCGGCGTCAGGCTGATGTCGTATCCGCGACGCGGAAAAATTCCCGCCTTGAACGACACCGTTGCCGAAGCAACCGGCGACATCCTCGTCTTCTCCGACGCCAACAGCATGTTCTCGCGTGATGCCCTGCGATTGCTCGTCCGTCCATTTGCAGACCCCGAGGTCGGCGGGGTGGCCGGGAATCAGTGTTACACCACCAGTACCGGTAACGCCGCCAGCCATGGCGAACGCCGTTACTGGAGCTTCGATCGAATGCTCAAACAGCTGGAAAGCGCCTCGGGAAACACGGTTTCCTCCACGGGGGCGATTCATGCCGTTCGACGTGAATTCTTCCAACCCGTGCCCAACGGTGTCTGCGACGACTCGGTGATCTCCAAGCGTGTGATTTTGAACGGACGCCGACTGGTGTTTGAACCGGACGCCATCGCCTCCGAACCGGTCGCACCGACTGACCAGGCCGAAATGGCGCGCAAGGTCAGAGTGATCGTGCGCGGGTTGAGCGCGTTGTGGGCCGTCCGCGGGCTGTTCAATCCTCTGAAACACGGCTACTACTCGCTGCAGCTCTTCTCGCATAAGCTTTTGCGCTGGTCGGCCTGCTGGCTGCTGATCGCGCTGTTCCTGGTATCGGCCGCGCTCTGGAACGAGGGAATCGTTTACCGGGCGTGCTTCCTGGCACAGGCCGCCTTCTATGGATGTGCATTGGCCGGCTGGGGCATGAGCCAAACTCGATACGCACGATCCAAGGTGTTCAAGCCCTTAGCACTCCCCTTCTATTTCTGTTTCGCGAATTTCGCCGCGCTCCGGGCGTGGATCAAGCTGATGCGCGGCGTGCGTTGGGACATCTGGGACGCGCAGCGAGCGGTCAGTCCCGTAACGGCTCAAAGCGGCGCTTCGTTGCCGACGCGAGGCAAGGTGCAATCTTGAGCACACCGACCCTGTCGACGGCGGAAGCGCACACTCTCCCCGCAGAAAACGAACTCCACGATGAGAAGGCGGGTGTGGCGCGAAAGCAGGTCCGCGGATCGAGCCTGCTGTTCGCCGGCCGGGTTGTTTCGCAGCTGGTGAATCTGGGCGTGCACGTTCTTACCGTGCGATTTCTTTCTCCGGAATCGTTTGGAGCGCTCGCTTACGCCTTGTCGGTCGTCTACATGTTCGGCGTGGTCAGCACGCTGGGCCTTGATAAAGCCGTCAGCCGGTTCATGCCGTACTATCACGAGCGGCGCGAATACAACCGGATGTTCGGCACCCTGTGGATGGTGATCGGGACGATTCTCACGGTCGGTACTGCCATTCCGATCGGAGTTTTGTTGTTACGAAGCGTGATCGAGACCTACTGGATCAAAGATCCGCTGGCTTTGAGCGTGCTCACGATTACGATCTTCCTGATTCCCCTCGAAGCACTCGACCTGACCATCGTCAATCTGTTCGCGGTCTTCGCGAAACCACGGGCGATCTTCTTCAGAAAATATCTCCTGTCACCGATTCTCCGCGTAGCGATCGTCGGTCTGTTCGTGCTGTTTCAGGGAGACGTGCGGTTTCTCGCTTTCGGCTACCTGGTCTCGACATTCTCCGGCATCGCGGTTTGCCTGGGAGTGCTTTATCGGCTGATCAAGAATCAAGGACTGACATCTTATTGCCGCTGGAGCGAGATCCAGGTGCCGTGGCGTGAGATACTTGCTTTCTCGCTGCCGCTGCTGTCGGTCGATTTGTTCAATGTGCTCATGTTCGGCTTCGACGTGATTCTGCTCGAACATTTCGGCGGCATGGCCGACGTCGCGTCCTACCGTTCCGTACAGCCGATTGCACGGCTGAATCAGGTCTTCTTCTCAACGTTCACGGTGCTGTACATCCCGCAAGCCGCGCGTTACTTCGCGCGGAACAATCAGGAAGGGATCAATCATCTCTATTGGAAAACCGCGACTTGGATCGCAGTGCTCACGTTTCCGGTGTTCATCGCGTCGTTTTCGCTTTGTGAGCCGCTGACGGTCCTCATGTTCGGACAACGTTATGAAGGCTCAGGGCCGATCCTCGCGTTGTTGGCTGTCGGGTATTACTTCAACGCCGCTCTGGGCTTTAACGGAACCACGCTGACAATTTATCGGAAAGTGTGGTACGTGGCAGCGCTCACCGTCGCGGCGGCAATGGTGAATATTGCGTTGAATCTGTTCCTGATTCCACGATACGGCGCGTTGGGAGCCGCCATCGGCACGTCGACAACGCTCGTGATCCATAACATCTTCAAGCAAACAGGCCTGCTGCTCGGGACCGGCATTAACGCATTCGACTGGCGCTACCTGCGGATCTATGCCGTAATCGCCGTCAGCGCCGCGGGACTGTTACTTGCCCAACATTTCTTCCAAATAAACCAGATCGTCAGTTTTACTCTGGCAGCGGTCATATTTCTGCTGGTGGTGCGAACTAACCGCGATCTGTTGGATGTGAGCGATACGTTTCCGGAACTGATGCGGCTTCCGCTGATCCCCCTTCTGCTAGGCAAGCCGCGCCCCATCGCCGAGTCGAAATCCACATGATCGCGCCGCCGAGGGTGACGGGCCTTCGTTCTTCAGGATGTACGCACGCTCGGGGATCAGACGCTCGTAACGATTTTTCCAATTGTGCATCTCCCCTATCCCCGCCCAGGTAGGGAACGCCTGTTTTCTCCCCACGGAACCCCTGCTTTCGAGGCCGCCGCAAGCCCTTGCAAGAGCTAGATTTCACAGAGCGCGACGCGGCCAGTCGTCAAGCGGCCGCCGTTGCGGAACCAGGGGGCGAGATGTCACGCCAATCGGAAACATTACGCATCGACACCGCGCATGAGCAATTCTCTCGAAGAGAATATGCGCCCAGCGTCGAGCAGAACGTCCGCCTGGAGCTCTCGCGACGGATTGACTGGCGGTTTTTGCTCCCCGACCCACGGCTGGGAACAGTCGCCTGCATCGGCTCTGTCGATGAACAATTCCGCGACGCCCTGCTGTTGTCCTGCCAATCGATCGTGTTTTTCCAGTCCGTGGAAGAGAATGCCGCACCCCAAGCCCGGTTCGACATCGTCGTTTTGTGCAACCGAGACATCTCGCAACTCGATGGCGCTGCCGCGCTCGTACGGCCCGGCGGGTATCTCTACGCCGAGGTCAGCCGCTCTTTCTCCTCGCCGGCGACATGGCGGCTCTTGCCGAACCGGGTCGAATCCGAATTCATACGGCTCGGGTTCTCCAATTGTGCAGCGCATTGGCATTACCCAGGGTTCATCGACTGCACAACCCTCGTACCGATCGATGATGGAGCCTCCGCCCGCTACTTCTTCGATCAGCAAGGCGCGGGCTTGCGCAAATTGTGCAAATCGGCGGTCGGCCGGTTGCTGCTGGCAATCGGTCTTCTGCCGTTTGTCATCGGCAGTTTCAGTATCGTGGGGGAAAGGCCGGCCTCATGAACGCCCTCCTCTCCTGCCTCGACCAACACCGGCAATCGCTTACGGACGAACGGCTCGGATTCTCGCCTCGCTCTCGGTACATCATAAAGACGCCGCGGTTCCGAGCATCACGTCATGTGATTCTGTTGCATGTTCCAGACGGGGCGACCGATCCGACGCTGGTGGTCAAGGTTCCGCGTCTGCCGGACGACCGGTGGGGAATCGACCGCGAAGCACATGCACTGCAGCAGATCGCATCCAGGATCGAAACGGCGGGAATGTTTCTGCAAAACTCGATTCCACGCTTGGTTGGGGTATGGGACTGTTACGGCTACCCCGCCCTGGTTCAAACCGCACTCGTGGGACGTCCGCTCGATCCCGCCACCATCCATCGGGATCGTGAGCAATGCTGCCATGACGCCGTCGACTGGCTGGTCAATTTTCACCGGACCACGAGCGTGGCCGTGGAAGATCGAGGCGCGTGGTTCGACGAGCAGGTGGGCTTACCTCTGCAAATTCTGGAATCTCTTTTCGGAGAGTCTGACGGAGAGCGTGAGCTTCTCAAGCTCGCTCGCCGATGCCTCAGCTCGCTGCGAGAGTTGCCGATCCCGGCTGTTATCGAACATGGAGATTTCGGCCACCCGAACCTGTTTCGACTTCGAACGGGACAGCTCGGAGTGATCGACTGGGAGTTGGCGGACCCACAAGGCATCCCGGCCGCGGATCTCTGGTTCTTTCTCTCTTATGTGGCGACAGCGCGGACCGATCCGAATTCGATTTCCGAGCAGGTGGACTCGTTCCGCGAAGCGTTCTACGAACATGGATCGTGGACTCAACCGTTCGTCGACAAGTATCTCCGCGAAATGGCGATTCCCCGACAATTCATAGACGGGCTGTTTGTCCTCACCTGGACCCGTTACCTTGCGAAGCTGGCGGGGCGTTTGGGAACCAGCGACACCGATACCGCAACTCACCTGCGGGATGAGGCGGGGCGCACGCATCTGGCAAACTGGCTCCGTAACAGCCGGTACTACGCGTTCTGGCAACAGGCAGTCGCATGGAAGGGACAATGAACGGAGAACGGATCAATTCGCTGCAACGTTCACGGGACGCACGGGAATCTCTCCCTCCGCGCACCGGCGGGATCGTTCGACGGTCGGTCCGACGGATATCGGAGCACGCGCTTTTCGCGCGGTTCGTTCAGTGGCTGGAGCGTATCGACGGCGGCGCCACTCACCTGCTGCGCGTGTTGACCTACCACCGCGTCGCCGATCCGGCCGACAGTTGCAATTTGTATCCGAATATTCTGAGCGCGACGCCAGAGCAATTCGAGCGGCAGATGCGGTTCATTGCCGACCGCTATCACGTTCTTTCGCTTCAGGAATTGGAATCGGCCTGGAACGGAGATCGACGGTTCTCGCAGCCTTCGGTGCTCCTCACATTTGATGACGGCTACCGGGATTTCGCGGAGATCGCATGGCCGGTGATGCGACGGATGAAGCTCCCGGTGACGCTCTTCGTCCCGACAGCATTTCCGAATCATCCGGAACGGGTCTTCTGGTGGGACCGCGTCCATCAGGCAGTACACGGTTTGCCGGAGTGCCCGTCCATTGAAACTCCTGCGGGAACTCTGGCCACAGAAACGCTCACCCAACGCTTTGCGGCAGTCAAACAGCTCACCGGGTATATCAAGTCGCTGCCGCACCACGACGCGATGGCGGCCGTCGACCGACTGTGCGATCAGCTTGGAGCGCCGGAATCGCGAAACGACATCTTGAGCTGGAACGAACTCCGACAACTGGCCCGCGAAGGGGTCACGATCGGCGCACATACTCGAACGCATCCGCTCATGAATCGCATGTCGCTTGAAGAGGCTCGCGACGAAGCGGTCGGCTCTCTGCACGATCTCGAACGTGAAATCAGCGGACAGCCTGCGGTACTCGCCTACCCGGCCGGGGGCTGCTCCCAAGACGTGGCACGAATGCTCGAACGCGAGGGTTTCCGATTCGCCTTTACGACGGAACGAGGCCTGAACGACATGCGCACGGCAGACCCGCTGCTGCTGAAGAGGATCAACGTCGGGCGACACACCAGCGACGCGGCCCTGCGGATGCAACTCTTGCGCTGGATGCGATACTCCAGTCTCTGGGCAAAGTAGTGTGATACCGCGCGGCGTTCCGCCGACGATCGACGATCATCAACGAGAAGGAGCCCACCGGCAATCGACCGGCGGGCTCCTCAGAGTCGTCTCTCACACCATCAGGCGAGTTGGCTTAGAAGAAGAACAGCCAGTTACCCGATTGGACTCGGAACAGATTCTGGAAGATGCGATCGAACTGACGTCGCGCCCACCAGGCACCGTCCGGATTGATATAGATGATGTCCCCCGGCTTGATTAGGACTGTCTCGCGTTCGTCGTAACGGGCCTTGATGAGGTCCACGACGATCAAGAGCGGCGGGCCGTCCGGCTGATTGCGATGCACGGTCACCGTCGTCGGCGAGTCGATCGGATCAATATACCCCGCCATCGCCACACCCGTGACAACATCGATATCGCGATCCAAAGGCAGGTTGAAACCGTTACCGAGGTCTCGATCGTCCTGACGCAAGCTGAACCGGCTGCCCAACTGGTAGTTCAATTGGCCAACCACCCAGAAGACTTCGCGACGGCGGCGCGGAACGACCACGACATCCCCCTGTTCGAGGGAGATATCCTGCAGCGTCAATCCATCACCGGGATACTTCACGACGTCGTTGGGTCCCATTGGCCCGTCGAGTTCCGCGCCGCGCAGCGGGATTTTCACAATCGATTGCTCACGCGGGGCCGCTTGCGGGGCGTCGGCATCATACGGCGCCTCATCGACCTTCACGTCAAAGGTGACGTTTCGTTCCGCGTCGAGCAGATCTTCGTGGGAGTTTTCGTAAGAAACCGATCGCAGAGCGGCTTCATATTGCTCGACGGAGGCCAAGCCTTCTAATGTCAACACACCCTTGTTCGAGTCGTACTTTCCTTGAATACCGTTCTGCTTCTCAAAAACAAGCTTGTCTTTGCTTGGCTCGAAGCCAGAGGCAATGGAGACCGTTACCCCTTTGATCTTCCGAGCGCCCCCATTCTTCGCCATCCCCCCTTCAACACCAGGTGCCGGCTGAGGCGGCATCGGCAGCTTGCGGGGATCGATGCGGTGGATCGTCCCTTGGCGATGAATTTCGACGACCATGTCGGCGTCTTTGGTCAATCCGGTCGCCGCGGCGATGGCGTGGGCCACGTCGTTCTCATACTTGTTCAGCGGGTAGTGCCCTGGCGTTGTGACTTCCCCGAGCACCGCGATATCAACCGTCGCTTTAGAGAAGAGCCGGACCACGGCCCGCGGATTGACGAGCACCCCTTCATAGGCGTCGTTGACGGCCTTTTGAGCCTGCGGGACGGTCATTCCGCCAACCTTCACATCCGCCACGAGCGGCAGCTGAATTTCGCCGGTGGAGGTCACTTGCACCTGAATCGGTGTGATTTCACCGCGACGCAATAAGTCGGGAATCGTCACTTCCAGGGTGTCGTTGACCCCCAGCAGGTATTCCTTCGGTGCGGGCAACGCCAGGTGCGACATGTTCAACCGCGGCGCCGTGGAACGGGTCGGCGTGCGGAATGAGTCGGGCAAGTCCCGGGCAGGAATACCGGAATAGCAGAACGGGGCAAAGCAACCGCTTGTCGTGACCAAACAAGCCAGGCCCATCAGCCCGACTGCGAGTCTCGGCAAGGCGAAGCGCTTACCACTTGAGTCTTTTCCAAGGATACGCATGACAGGTTGCTCCAACCGCTCTCCGGAAGCGAATCTTTCTTAAGCGTCCATCGAGAACACTTTTGACGGCCTTGCCGAAACGTCGGCACTGAATGATTGGCCGTATCAATGCTATTGATCGGTTTGTAGCGGGAAGTGCTGTAACTCAAGCAATGCCGCTTGCACGAACCCACTGGTCGCTAATCTCAACTCACACTCCCCAAATACACACCATGTCGCGACGGTAAATTCTCTGAATTCTTCCCAGATCCCCATCATCGAATGCCTCGCAGGGCCGGCTTTCCTTTTCGCACAACAAGATTGTCATTCTCTTTCACCAGCCGATACCCGGATTTCTCGAGGAATTGATTCAGCAACTCCCTCGTTTCCTCCGGTGTGAACAGGCGAGAGTCGAAGTATGTGAAAGTTCCGGGAGGGGGCTCCGGCATCACCAGCGGAAGTCGAACCTCGCGGGCATATTCCCGCAAAACGAACTCCCAGGCAGCTTCCCGGAAGCTGAACGACATTTTCTTGTCGACCTCTATGGCAGCGGTCGCAGGGGGCGCCTGAAGTACCGGAGCCGGTGTCTCCGTCAGTGAGGGACCTGGAAGACCGGGTACGACCTCGGTCGCTGCAGGTCCTGGTGACACCCCTGGTACGGGTGCAGGAGTAGCCTCGGTTGAACGAACATTCAGCTCGTCCAGCACCACTTCCGGCCGGTCGGCGAACAATCCATAAGTGACATTAAGCTGGCTTGCCGTGGCCGCCTTGATGCGCGCGTCATCGACGCGGCCGGTGTTCAGGTCATGCCGCGCATCATTCAGCAGCGCCTCCGATCGTTCCCGCGCGGTACTCACCAGACCCAACGACGGCGCCGCGGAATCAGCATCATCTCTGGTGGAAATCTCCGTGGCATCGGCCCGCGAGGCGATGGCCGACGGCTGAGGTCGAAGAATCAAGCGGCCGTCACGCTGGCTAAGAGTAAACCCCTTCTCCAGGAGCAGAGCATTCAAAAGATCGAGCGTTTCCTGAGCCGATCGGGGTTGATGATCGACGTAAGTCAGCGCTCCCGCCGGAATGAGATTCATGTCGAGCGGTTGCCCGATTTTTGCGGCGAACTGTGTCAGCACGAAGTCCCACGGCGCGCCGTGGAAATCGAACGACAGCCGCATGCCGGTATCAGGAAGCGGATTGCGTGTCTCTCCGGGGGTGATGATGACTTCCTGTGGAGCGGAATTCGCGACAGCAGGGTGATTACCGGGCAAAAGAATGTTTCCCGGAACTGTGGAGTTCGACCTCACGACCGGTGGAGGAACTGTTTCAGGCGAGGAAACCGCGGGAGAACCTTTCGCGGAGACGAGGGCTGGTTTTCCCGTTTGCCGGTCGATCGAGGCCAGCACCGCTTCCGGGCGGTCCTCAAGAATTCCAAAGGGCACGTTCAGATCGCGGGCGATGAGCGCTTTTTCCCGAGCCTCGCTGATGTTGCCGTTCTGCAGCGCACGGCGGGCTTCCCGAACCAGCTCACGGGCTCGTTCTCGCAGAATCGATGTCTCCTGCTTCTCACCCTGGCCAATCGAGAGCGCCGGCCCTTCTTCCAGCCCCACCGGGACGATGATCTGTCCCCGAATCACGACGGGCTCATCGCTGATCGATCGTCTTTCGGCGGTAGGAGCTGTCTGCTTTTCCAAACGCGGAATCGGCCTGTCGTGCGATTTCAAACGGGACTTTTGATCGCTCGAACGGCTCCAGATTAAAGAGCCCGGATTGAATTCCGCGAGACGTTTCTCTTTGACTTCGTTCCCCCCTTTTACCTCTGCGTCAGCCGTGAGAGAGGCCGGAGGGTTCGTTGACGACGGATCATGGAGGAGCGATTCCCGAACGACATGCCCCGTCCCGATCAGCAAGGCCGCAGCCAGGGTGCCGCGCGCCAACTTCTTCCGCCACTTGGCCCCGAGCGGTACTGATGAGGCACTGGACCATTCCACCGCTGGAATACTGGGAGCCTCAATTCTGAGCTTCGTCCGACTCTTCGAACCAGTGCTGGAGCGAGACGCACGCTTGGGCCTTTGTCGGCCAGCGCCGTGAGATTGGCTCCCCGATCGTGCTTTATCGAGCAGATCGAAGAGGTCGCCGCCAAACGGGGTGTCTTCGTTGAGCTTCTTCAAAACGCACTTCCATCCCTGGAAAGGAGCCTTCCGTCATGCGACCCCGATAACGGGCGCTGTCCTTATTATCGGAAGGTCTTGCGGAGTGCGTTGAAGTGTGCCCCTGAGTATCCCGCAACAAATCCGGACTCTCTCCGTGTCGGCGGCTGCTTACGCTCATTCCGATTAACGAACATGGGTAAGCTTGGCGGACAAATCGGGCTCTGTCAGCTGTTGCCGGACCGCAGAAGTCAAAGTTGACCGTCAAAGTCCTCTGAAGTTCCGCAGTTTGACAACCCGACTGGCTCTCCTGACATCGCAACTTTCGGGCGACACAGGTCACACCACCGAGCGTGCCGTTACTCTTCGGCCAGCCAACGCAGCATGGTGCGCGTGACGAACTCCGGCGCATCCTGCTGAATGAAGTGACCGGCATTCGGAACCGTCACAAGCGTCAGGTCTTTCTCGACCCAGTTCCACGTTCCACTGAGTGCGCCCGGAAGAAGAGCCCAGTCTCTCAAGCCGTGAAACATCAGCACACGGCATTTGACTTTCGGGAACTCCTGGTCTCCTTCCTTGTACGGCTCCCGTGGATAGTTTGCCTTGTAGTAGTTGAGCATTCCTTCCTTCGAGGATCTCCCGAGCGCTTCGATGTATTTCTTTCGCGCGTCTGGGTCGCGTACCCAGGCGGCCAATTGCTCCGGCTTGAGCAATGCAGCAGCGTCCGGCTTCTGGAACTCGCGGGCATACTGGCTGGCGAGTTGTTGATCGTTGTTGTTCGCCAGTTCGCGCATTAATCCTTTGGGGTGCGGCAGGTTGAGGATCACAAGTCGCTCGGTCTGCTCGGGATGCGTCATTGCAAACGTCCACGCGACGAGTCCACCCCAATCATGTCCGACAATCGTCGCTTTCTCTCGCTTGAAGTGCGTGAGCACCGCCGCGACATCAGCCACCAGTTTTTCAGTCTTGTAGTTTTCGACCCCTTCCGGTTTGTCGCTCAGGTTATAGCCGCGCTGATCGATCGCAACGACCTGAAAATGCTTTGCCAGCTCCGGCATCTGCGCCCGCCAGGTGTACCAGTAGTCGGGAAAGCCGTGGATGAGCACCACCAGCGGCCCCTGGCCCAGTGTGACGTAATGGATCTTCACATCGCCTGATTGTGCGTAGCCATCTTCACCCATTTCGGCACCTCTTGCCCAACTGGGAATCATCCCGATGAGCAGCGCACCAATGATGCCTCGCCATGTTCCTGCCGCCGCTTGGTGCAATTCGCTCATATTTTCGATTCCAATGATGTCTGTACGCGGTTCGAAATTGATCCGACTGAGTTCAACTCTTCTCAAAAATGACCTTCGCTTCCCGCGCCGCGGCCGTCATTGCTTTGAATCCGTCGTCGCAGGCTTCCTCGAACTTCATGTCGGTGAAACATTCCACTGCCGCCGCTCCCGTGAAGCCGATCTTCGCGAGTGCCTCGAACACCGGCGCGTATTTCATCTCTCCCCGGCCGGGAATCAGGTGCGTCCACTTTTCATCTTTACCCTGGTGGTCCTTCAAGTGCGCGTGCACGATTCGCTTCGGGAAGCGCGACGCGAATTTCGCCGGTTCAATCCCCATCAACACGAGATAGCACGGGTCGAAGTTGACCCCGAAGTTCGCGTGTCCCACGTCGTCGAACAGCCGAGCGAGCGAATCGGGCGTATCGACAATCCAGGTCGGCCAGATGCCGTCGGTCGCAATCGACACATGCCGCGCGGCCCCGTAGTCAGCCGCCTCGCGAATGTAGTTCGCGGTTCGATTCCAGAATTCCTTCCGTGCGGCTTCCGTCTCGGCTTGCTTGGGGAATCCTCCCATATGAAACGTCACGACCGGCGAACCGAGATTGACCGCGAGATCAATGCTCCCCTTCAAATCGAGCGGTGTGCCCTTTTCACTGATCAGCGAGTCGGTCAACTGGGCATGCGTGATAACTGCCTCAATCCGCAAACCAAGTTTCTTCGCCGTCTCGCGCGTCAGCTTGCGGAGTACCGCGTCAAACGATTTCGGGTCGTCCGAATTGCCGAACGTCCCGGAAACATCAATTCCTCCATAGCCAATCTTGGCGATTCGCTCCAGACAGTCGACCGTCGGCAACTTCAACCTGTCGGTGTAGCTGTAGGTGTAAAACGAAAGCCGCATGCTTATCCTCCTGTTGATTCGCGGCGTTCCCACTCCGGCAACAGTTCCGCGAAGCGATACGCTTGAGCTACGAAGTCGAGCCCGACCACGTCCTTCCACCCTTCCTTCAACCGCTCAAAAATCGGACCCGGTCGGCCGGTCCCTACCGGCTTCCCCTCGAAAGTTGCGGCATGGACCAGGCAGAATGACGTGGCCGTACAAAACATCTCGTCGGCCAATGCCGCATCCTTCTTCTTTAGATCAACCTCACGTGCCTGAATGCCGAGTTCCTCCGCAAGCTGCAAGGTAATCCGCCGACTTACCCCCGAGAGGATGTTCCGGTCAGTCGGCGTCATCAAGACTCCTTTCCTGACAAGAAAGACATTCCAAGCCGGCCCTTCGGTCAGAGCACCCTCAGGGTCGACCAACAACGGCCAGCTTCCAGGGCGGATCTGGTTCGCCTGCAACTGGGCAATCTGCGAATGCGCGCGGCTGCGGGTCTTTGCATGCGGATTGATCAGATCGGCGGGAATGTGCTTCTGCGCGGGGATGACTACGTGGACTCCGTTCTCGTAGTTCGAGGCGAAGTTTCCCAGCGGTACAACCAGCGGCCAACAATTGACAATCACCGTCGGCCGCGTGGCTCCTCCAAACGCTGCACGAAACCCCGGCAGTGGGCCGCGCGATACATGGTGCACGATCTGCCATTCCATTTCCGCCGACTCGGTCTTCGCATTTTTAGCCAGGGTGTCGACCGTGATCTGTTCCAGATCATCAATCGACAATCCGCACTCAATTTCGAGGACCGACAGCGAACCGAAAAGCCGTTCGAGATGCTCGCGCAGGTGAAAGGGCTTCCCGCCAAAGGTGCGGGTCGATTCGTAGACCATATCGCCGAACTGCAGCGCCGAGTCGAAGATCGACACCCGCGCTTCACGCTCGGGAACAAACTCCCCATTGAAATACACCACCCGCCCGGGCATCCTCTCTCTCCCCTCCGCAAGTCCGCCAGTGTATCATAGTGAACGAGTGAGCGGTTGCGAGAGTGACAACAAACGAATATCCAAGCATCCGAACGACCGGAGGTTCCCGTGAGCGCCACGTTCTTCTCCCCCCAGACAAAGGAATCTTTCGACCGCGACGGGTTCGCCCATCTGCCGGGATTTCTCAGTCCCTCCGAACTGACGGACCTTCGCGCGCACCTCGACGGCTACGTCCGGGACGTCGTTCCCGAGATTCCCTCGGCCGACAAATTCTACGAAGACAAGGCGAGCACCGGGACGCTCAAGCAGCTAGTGCGAATGAACGAACATGATGACTATTTCCAGAACCTGCTCACATCGAGCAAGTTCGCGGAGATGGCCCGTCTGCTGCTCGGGGGGGAGGTCATCCCCAAAGGGGTTGAATACTTCAACAAGCCGCCGAAGATCGGCCGCCCCACGCCGCCGCACCAGGACGGCTACTACTTTATGATCACCCCGAACGAAGCGGTCACCTTCTGGGTCGCGCTGGAAGAGGTCGATGCCGAGAACGGCTGCCTGCGATACGTCCGCGGCTCACACCAGCGCGGCGTGCGTTCGCACCGGCGGACCGATACGCTTGGTTTTTCCCAAGGGATTTCCGACTACGGCACATCCGACGACACCACCAATGAGTTGGCGTTCAATGCTCATCCCGGCGATGTGCTCGTCCACCACTCGCTGACAATCCACCGCGCCGACGGCAACAAGAGCGCCTCACGCACACGACAGGCAATCGGCTTGGTGTATTACTCCGCCGCCGCCCGGGAAGACAAGGCGGCCCAAAAAGCCTACCAGGAGCAGCTCCACCAGGAGCTTGCCGCGGCGGGGAAAATCTGATCAGTGGCAGTGAATAGAAGCGGAAATCGCGGACTCCCCTTCGGGTAGACAGCAGTCACTGGCGTGATTCGTAAGCTCGCAACTAAGAAAATGCGACTTCGATCGTTGTCATGATTAGGAGCGCTTCATTCACCACAAACAGGAGATAATTTATGCTGCGCCTCACCCATGTCGCGATTCCGTTGCTGATTGCGATTCATGCGATCTCTTCCATGTCATACGCAGAGCAACCGGTCACGCTGCTGGGGCGACTTGCCGAATGGCAATATCCCGGATCAAAGTTCAACGGCGCAACTGTGAGCGACGCGGCGACGCTGAACAACCGGGGCGAGCGAACAGTCCCTTCCACTCAATGTAAGGCCGTCTTAACGACCAATGATCCGGTTGAGAAGGTTGTGGAATACTACAAGACCAAACTGGCAAAGAGCGCTCCCTCTGACAAAGCAAAGCAGACCGACGGATCTACGGCCAAATCCGCGCGGTCCGTCACATACCATGAGGACTCCGAGAGCCGTCCGTTGACCTTACACATTATTCACGTCAACGCCGATCAAATATCGACGGTACTCGTGATCAGCCGTGCGAAGGGTGAACCCGAGACTCACATTGCATGGACGCAATATGTCAAGTTATGAAGATAGTTCGGTTGATCAAATCGGATGTCGGATTCTCGTGTGGGCTAGCAGTAGATCAAGCCTTTGGAAGCATCAAGGGAGTACCAATCCTTCTCGGATTGCGAACTTCGTCAGCACGACTCTGTCGTGAAGCTGCAGCCGTGTCATGATCCTATACTTGTGACTGTCGACCGATTTCTCGGAGAGATGCATCACCCGGGCAATTTCCTTCACGCTCCGCCCATTGGCCAGGTGGCGTAAGATCTCCAATTGGCGAGCTGTCATGTTTTCGACGGCCGTCTTGTCAGCGACTCGATATCTTCTCTTCAAGTGGTCGTAGACAAGACGCGCGCGCAACGATTGCGAGACGTAGAACTCATCGTTGGCCGCCCGTTTCAGGGCGTCGATAAACACTTCCGGCTGCTCTCGTTTGTCGACACACCCGCGAACCCCCTGGCAACAGAGTGCCTGATCGAGCAGTGCGCTGGAAATGGATCCCACGGTCAGCAACACGCCGGTTTCTGGCTGGGTCCGCCCTAGATGCTCAGCCACCTCAAAACAGCCGCGGCCACGGCCATGAACATCGAGAGTCAGCAAAGTTGGTTTGAGCTCCCCGGCCATCGCCAATCCTTCTTCATCGTCAGTAGCGATACCGACGACGCGCATGCCCTCTTCTTGATGAATTCGAAATGCCAGAGCGCTTGTCAGCAATCGATGCTCATCGACCATCACAATCCTGACGAGGTTTTGTCGCATGCATAATCCTCCGAACGCTCACTGGGAGCGCTCCAGCCCTGAGGAAAGAACCCGTATCCAGAGAGGGGTTGAGATATCAGCAAGATCGATGACACAGGAGGGATTTCACTGTCGTGAAAATGAGGTGTTTCCCTCCATGAAAGACAATCGACACTTTTTACTGTGGAAAATGCGAATAAGGATGGACATCTCTTTCGCGATGTGTATAAATATTACCGATCAATGCATGCGGATTTGATAGCAACTAGCAATGGAGCTATGAGCAACTCATGCATGAACGAGTCGTCGTCCGCGTAAAAGAGAAATGCCAAGGGGCGGTATAGAACCACTTCGTGTGTTTTGCCGCTATCACATTCTCAGCAAATCTAGTGAAGAGTTGTCATGCCCGGCGTGACATCTGACGAGACTTTTGTTGCACTTTGTGACTGGCAAGGACGCCTCGCCTGGAGCAGCGCCCTAGTTAGCGAGTTGAGAATCGGCGAGCCGCTCTGGGGTTCCCTGACTGGAACATCCAAAGCCGCCGTGCAGAACGCGGTTTCACGCGTTGTCACCCTGCGAGAGTCGCAAGTCATCGAGATGGAGCTTGATCCTGCTCGATACTACCGCGCCTGGTTTTGGCCACTCAATTCACCGAGCGTCGCCGTCTGTATCTTGGCAGCAAAAGTCGCCAATCAATTGACGTGCCTGACAGAGCGGGAACAGCAATGCCTGAATTACCTGTCGCAGGGATACACCATTCAGGAGATCGCGTCTCGTTTGGATGTCAGCCACAACACCCTGCATACGCACCTGCGGCGATGTCGGCAGAAACTTGGCATCAAGGATCTCAAAGCATTGCTTATCTTTGCGGCAAGGAACTGCCCTGCGGCCGACGTTTCCATTGCCGTCGAGCAGCCTCCGTGTTCCAAACTGATATGAGTGCTGCGACGAAGAACCATGGAACCTGAATGGTGGTTCACCACGCGCTATGCGACATCGTTATATAGAGCTACTGGTGCAAAAGTGCTTGAGGTTTTTGCCATAACCATTCAATAGAACACCACTTGCTGACTGTATTGCTCACGGCAGATTACTGACGCGGCCGGAGGGGAAGCACTCGCCGCTCTGCCGGAATCATGGCAGCAAGAGGAACTCCGGCGGGACATGCGCGGTGAGCCAGACTCCGTTTTGCGACAGATAGAACTGTCGCCCCTGTTCGTGCATTTGCAGTGACTGCACGATCAATACGACAGGCTCCCCGCGTCGCTTACCGACGATCTCAGCCGTTCGGCGGTCGGACGACAAATGCACATGCTGCCGCGCACCGGGAATCAACCCCTGCCGGAGAATCGATTGCAGGAACCGTTCGACGGTCCCGTGGAACAAAACCTGCGGCGGTTCGACCGCGTTCAAACCAAGATCCACGTCAATCGAATGCCCTTGATTGGCGCGAATCCGCGTGCCGTCGTCACTCAAGGCAAACCGCTGCTTGTCGTTTTCATGCACGATCCGCAGCAGCAAATCAAAATCCATCCGCCTGCCGTGTGCGCTCGCTTTTTCCAGCAACGCGCTGACGTCCGCCCATCCTTCGGAATCCAGCTGCAACCCTATCGTCTCCGGCTGATGCCGGAGAATCAGGCTCAAGAACTTGCTGGCGGAAATCAGCGACCGTTCCATCAGTATCCGTTGTCTTTCTTTACCCGGTACCGCAGACATTTTAATCGATCCGGACGGCAGCCGTTTTTCCGACCGCATCCGTAATCCAATATCCGTAACCGATGGAATATTCTCCACCAACCGATTTTTCGAGCTTTTTTCCCGGCTGAGGCGTAAACTCGGCAAAATCCCGGTTATATCCTGTCGATCCTTACGCCCTGAAGTCCGGGGTGCGCCGGCTGCACGGTTGCAGCTCTCGCCCCCCCACAATTTCGCCGATCGTTGTGACACCGGACCATTCTCCGTGGGGCCTGACCATGCCGATTTTATTGCGCTGTGAAAAATGCGGCCGTCGATTGAAAGCTCGTCCCGAATTCCAGGGAAAGCGGGCGGAATGCCCGGAATGCGGCGCCACGATTCTCATTCCGAAAGACTCGGGTGACGCAGGCGGAAAGACCTCGCAGGGAACCAAGATCGGCAGTTACGCCGCGGATTTCTCGGTCGAAATCACTGACTTCCTCGAACCGCCTGACTCTCGTCCGCAGGTCGAGACACCCACAGCGCCTGCACGGAAGTCGGTCACGCGCCGCATGCTGGAGGCCCTGCTCGATCCGCGCGCCATTCAGTGGTTGTTGATGATCGGCGGCGGACTGGCCGTGCTCGGCCTCGTTATCTGGTTGGTCAGCAAGGGGCTCTTCAAAGATCCGCGGGCAGTCGCCGTCGCAATGGGAATCGGCAGCCTCGCCGTGCTCGCCGCCGGTTGGGCGACGACTCTCAAAACACGTTACCGCGTCGCGGGCCAGGCATTGACCTTTCTCGCCTGCGTTGTCGCGCCGTTGAATCTGTGGTTCTATCACGCGCAAGGACTGATCACGCTCGACAATCATTTGTGGATCGGCGGGCTGGTTTGCGTGCTCCTCTACGCGGCGACCGTGTTCGTCTTGCGCGACGGGTTGTTCATGTACGCGGTGGAAGCCGGTGTCACACTCACGGTGCTTCTCCTGCTGGCCGATCTCGGCACCTTCTCGGACGTCGCGCATCTCAGTCTCTGGCTGCTCGGCCTGGCGTTTGTTTCGATTCACGCCGAACGCGCCTTTCCTTCGGAAGGAACGTTTTCTCGAAAGAGCTACGGTTTGCCGCTGTTCTGGTCGGGGCATGTTCAGTTGGGATTCTCGCTGCTGATGCTGCTGGGGTCGCAAATTGCCGGCTGGCTGACGCTCCCGGAAATCTTCAGTTGGCTGGGCAATCTTTTGACCGAGAACCATTACCTGGCCGGCGGGCTATGGCTCGTCGCGACCTATTTATATCTCTATTCCGATCTGGTTGTTCGCCGAATCGGCGCGTACGTCTATGCCGCCGCGGGCTCACTCGTGATGGCTGAGATCACGCTGCTCCTGCCGCAATTCCAGCAAGAGGGAATGATCGCCTTGCTGGCGTTGACGTCCGTCATGCTCCACCTGGTCACCTTTGCCGTGACTCCCGACAACCTGAAAGTGCGGCGGCATCTGCCGATCATCGCCGGGACGCTCGCGATCCTGGCGGTGCTCCTCGGCATTCTGCTGCATATTCGCGCGACCAGCGCCATCGCCGCCTTCGTACATTTCCCCTATACCACGGGCTGGCTATTCGTCGGTGTGATGCTGTTGACGGCGGCCACGAACTGTTTCTCGGCCTATCTCTCGCGCCACACCGAACCGCGGATCTCGTCCATTCACTTCTTCTTCAGCGCCGCGGCACTGCTCGTCGCTGCGGCGGGATTGCTCCGGCAACTCGGCTGGACCGACTGGTCGCAGCAGGCGCCGGTGGTGATGCTGATTCCGATCGCCTACATTCTGGCATCGCGATTCTGGCGGAGTCACAGCCCGGAAACTCCGCTCGCGCGGGTTTCCCATGTCGCAACCGCGATCATACTCGCCAGTTCTTTCGTCGCGGCGGTCGATCAGGGAGACGTCTCGCTGCTGAAGCCGGTTGTCCATAACACCAAGAATCTCCTGCTCGGCCTGACATTTTTGGAAGCGGCGCTGTTTTACACGCTGGCAGGTATTTTCCGCCGCCGCAGTTGGAACGCCTATTTCGCAATGGCGGCCGCGTGCGGCGCCCTGTGGCAGTTCCTCGGCTACTTCGGTATCTCGACGGTCTGGTATGAGTTGCTCTACGCCGTGCTGGGAGTGGTACTGCTCATCACCGCGCGGGTGCTCGGCCTTCAAGAAGAACAGCGCTACCGCGACGGCGGCGAGAAGACGACGGTGGTGCGCGGCGTGGGGCTGGTGGCGTATCAGTGCGGAAATGCCGTGCTTTCGCTGGCACTGGTCATCGCGTTCCTCAAGGGGTTGAGTGAACTAGCCGTCTCGAAAACCGAATGGGTTGATCTACTCGTGCTCGTACTGACGTGCGTTTCGGCCGGCCTGGCAGCCATGATCGTCGTCGCTGACGGATGGAAACGCTGGTACCTCACGGCGGCGGTCGCGCTGCTCGGCGTGGTCTTCCTCCAGATCAACGTGCTGGTGCATCTGAGCGGATGGCGAAAAATCGAAATCTTCTGCGCGGTCGCCGGCTTGCTGTTCCTCGTGGGAAGCCACTTCGGACGATTCCGCGAGGAAGGCAAGCACGAGGACGACACGGTCACGCTGGGATTATGGGCCGGCAGCTTGCTGCTCGCGGCACCCCTGTTCGTGGCGATGCTCTATCATCGCTTTGGCGGAGGAGGGATCTCCCTGGCGGATGATGTGCTATTGCTCATCACATCCATACTCATGCTGACCACCGGTTGTGTGTGGCGGATCAAGTCGACTACGCTCGTCGGCGGCGGAAGCTTGTTCATCTTTCTGATGATCGTGATCGGCTCAATCCTCTACCGGCCGCAGGTGGCGCTCGGCGTCTACCTGTTCATCGGCGGCGGGTTGATCTTCGTCGCGGGAGTGCTGCTCAGCATCTACCGTGAGCGACTGCTCGCCCTGCCCGATCAGATCGCGAAACGGGAAGGACTTTTCCGGATCATCTCGTGGCGATAGCACAGGAAGTTGACACCACGCAGTATCAATTCGCGGCGGAGCGCGAAGTCGCCGAGACACCGGCTCGTTCGAGCTCGGGGCGCAGTCGGCCGATGAGCGCCAACCCGAACATCTTGTAATCGGCAATCAGCGACCAGCGAGGATAATCGAACGTTGCCGGGCGGTTCTTCTCGATCACAAAGTGTCCGAACCACGCTGGTCCATAGCCCGCGACCAACGCCAGCGGCAAAAACCAGGGCGAAACAAAAATGGCCAGCGCGAAGACAGCCAGCGACGCGGCCGTGCCGACGTAATGCGTGACTCGGCAGGCGACCTTCGAGTGCTCGCGGAGATAGTACAGCCAGAACTCACTAAAAGTGGCGATGCGGTCTGCCATATGGAATTGTCTTTCAAACAAATTACCGAATCGAATGTCGTCGCGTCCCCGCTCTGCCGCACCAGCCGACGTCGGCAATCGCTTGCGGTTTAGCATCTACTCTTCAAACCGCAAGGCATACAGATCCGCGTCGCGCATCGCGAATCGTAACCGGACCGTCTTCCCCGCCAGCGAGCCG
>CAZVJA010000023.1:35704-40803 GCA_964626885.1 uncultured Planctomycetaceae bacterium
ATCCGCGTCGCGCATCGCGAATCGTAACCGGACCGTCTTCCCCGCCAGCGAGCCGACGTCGTCCCCCTTCTTCCATTCGACGGCCCGTTCAATCTCGTTACCGATCGTTTCGATGGAATCATCGAGCGCAAAACCAGGGATCGGCTTGCCGGCGGCATCCTGAATCTCCACCCGCACACCCCCCGCGGCGGAAGTCGCGAAGTTGATCAACAGTTTCTTGCCCGCGAAGGTGAGGGGCTTCGTGACCAGTTCACCCCCTTTGTCGGGCGTTCGGACCGAGGCAAAACCGTCGAGTCGCATGGAATAACGTCGCAGATGAGACGTCGGCTGGCCGTAATTCTGGTTGACGTACAATGACATCTCCGCCGGGCCGGTCTGCACGATGTTGAGCGCCGGGTAATTCGTCCGCGAAACCCAGTTCTCATAGCCGATGCCGGGGCGCAAAAAACCTTCGGTAAACGTGCAGTCGTATCGCGAACCGCCGCGCGACGTCATCAACACGCCGTCGGAGGTATCGCCGAAGTATTTCGGATGGACGCCGATCGCCTCCGCCTGCTTGTCCTTAAGAACTTTCCGCCCCGGCATGAACCGCGCCGCCGTCGAAATGTAAATGTGCGGCGCACGGAAATAGGGGTGCGTCTGGTTGGTATAGAGGTGGTTGCTCGGAATGACGCTTCCAGTATCGCTGTAGCTCATTTGCTCCGGCTCGGACCAATGAACAAAATCCTTCGAGGTCGCGCGGGCAATCGCCCGAACTTCCTTCGGGACTTTGCGGAAATAAAGGACATAACATTCCTCCTCCGCCGACCAGAAGGCGACATTCTGCGAATCGAACGCCCACCCTTTGACGTTGAACACCGGCTCTTCCTGAATCTTCTTCCAGTGAATGCCGTCGGGCGAAACAAAACCGACCAGTCCCTTCGGGCTCGTGCCGCCGACCCCCTTGTACCGCTCCGACGGCGAAACTTCGGGGCGCGTATCGAGAAACGGGCTGAAGTTGTGCGTCGCCGGGGCCGCCTGCGTCAGAATGACGTTGTTCTCGCGCGAACCGTTCATTTCGTAGAGACCAAGCTTCGGCTTTGTCCAATGAATGCCATCCTTCGACTCGGCCATGCAGGTGCATTCGTTCTCGCTCCCGTCGGAGCCGTCGGTCGGCATGCCGCGATAATAAACGCGATACAAATCGCCATCCTTGATGACCGTGCAATACCCGCAGAAGAGCCCTTCCCACGGGTTGTCGAACTTGAGCACCGGCCCTTCATCATGCGGACGGGCAAGCACCAATTGTGCGTTGTCGAGCTTGTCGATCAGGTGATGATCAACGAACAGCTCGCGCTGCGAACCGAGTTCGATCGGCCCATCGGCCAGCACCATGGTCGGCGCGACCAGACACAATGAGAACAAAACTCCAAGTGCCATTCGACGCACGCGCATCATGTTCTCCCTCTTGGATTGATTCTCAATAGACGGTTCGTCGATCGCATCTTCGCACCTCTGCCACCAGCTTCGCCAGCAGTTTTGTGCAATTCACTCCAAGTGGAGCGAAATTCTCAAGTGTTGGGAGGGCGAGGCTCCCGCCGAGCCGCAGCGTTCAAAGGTCTCTCGTCGCGGCAGCTCTGTCGTGTGCCTCTGCGTTCGGCAATTCGATGCCGTCGTGTGCCACTGGCTATGCCAGTGCCGCGTCCAAAAATCCAAAGTCCGCCGGACTCTAACAGCATGACCAACTCGCGAGCACCATTGGCGCACCCTCTGTCGGCAAGTTATTATATCAACAGTCGTTGATTTATCGCCCCACGAGGCCAAATGCATGACGATTTCGCCAAGCGATGCCGCACCGCACCAGGATACTCCCGGGCCAAGTCACCAAACGCCCTGCGCCGGGCCGCGCCATTGCACGCCCGAAAGCGCGCGCCTCTCGCGGCGGCACCTGCTGCACGTTGGCGGACTCGGGATGATGGGACTCCCGCTCGCGCGGCTACTCGAATCGCGGGCCCAAGCGGAAGCGTCGGGAATCAAACCGCGTGCCGACGCCTGCATCATTCTGTTTCTCAACGGCGGGCCGAGCCATCTCGATATGTGGGACATGAAGCCCAACGCCGCCGAGGGAATTCGCGGGGAGTTCAAGCCGATCGCGACCTCACTCCCCGGCTACCAGATGTCCGAGTATCTGCCGCGGCTCGCTCAGCACGCGCACCGGGCAACGGTCGTCCGCTCGATGCATCACAGTGTGAACAACGCCCACGCGGCGGCGGTATATGCGGCGCTCACCGGACACGATCGAGGTGAGATCGGCGGCGGAACAAGACCGACCGATTACCCATCCCCCGGCGCGGTTGTCTCGATGTTTCGGCCACCGGAACGTGCCGTCCCGCCGCAGGTGACGTTGCCCTACATCACGAAGGAAGGAGCTGGCGGCCCGCCGCAGCCCGGGTTCTTTGGTGGATTTCTCGGCACGTCGCGCGATCCGTTGTTCGTGTTGAAAGATCCGAACGCCGCGAACTTCGGCGTCCCGGAATTGACCTTGCAGGCCGACATCTCGGCCCAGCGGCTATCGGTTCGCCGGGCGCTGTTTGAAAATCTCGACCGCCGCATGACCGATGCCGCGCGCTCGCCTTCCTCGTCGATGACCGGCTTCCAGGAGCGCGCGTTCGACTTGCTCACTTCGACCGAAACTCAACAGGCGTTCGAGATCCACCGCGAGCCCGACAAGGTCCGCGACTCGTATGGCCGAAACATCTACGGGCAGAGCGTGCTCCTCGCGCGGCGGCTGATCGAAGCGGGGACGCGGGTCGTCTGCGTCTCGTGGGCGCCGGACGCCAACGCCACCTGGGACACACACGGCAACAACTTCAAGAAGCTCAAGAACCCGCTGCTGCCGCAACTCGACGCCGCCTGTGCCAGCCTCATCAGCGATCTGGCCGACCGTGGTCGACTCGATAGGACAATTGTGGCCGTGATGGGAGACTTCGGCCGCTCGCCGCGCGTCAACGCGCAGGGCGCGGGGCGCGATCACTGGAACTGGTGCTACAGCCTGATGCTGGTCGGCGGCGGCTTCCAGCAGGGGTTGATCTACGGCGCCAGCGATCCGATCGGCGCGTACCCCGCCGCGAATCCTCTCGAGCCGGGGGACATCATCTCAACGATGTACCACCTCCTCGGCCTGCGACACGACTCGCACATCTACGACTCGCTCCACCGCCCCTACCGCCTCGTTCCCAAAGGGGACGTAATTAGCGAGTTGATGGCGTAGCTGCGGATCGATTGGGTGGCCCCGGTTGGCCGCTTCGGCCTACCGGGGCGGCGCAGCCGCAAGAGGTTTCTATGAGACGTGCATGATATGACAACGACCTCTTGTGCCTTCGGCACACAGGTAGCCTGCGGCAACCTGTGCCACCCGGGCGATTTTTTGTAGGGCCGGTTCCACCGGCCGCGCAGTTTTTCGTAGGGTCGGTTTGACCAACGCTGCAGAATCGAATACGTATTCGCGCATCAGGCCGGCAATAACCGGCCCTTGTATCTTGGCTTGAGCGGGGATTAGAGGCATGAGAAGAGACGCAAAGCTCGGTAGCTCAAGCTGTGTCTATCTACTTGGGGCTGGGTTCTCTGCTGAATTCGGTCTACCAATCATGCGGAACTTCCTGACCGTTGCGAAGGGCAATTACTTCGGAAAGCTGATACTCGATCGTCGGCTGAACGAAGGGTACTCGGAGATGCTGGAATTCGTGGATGAATGCCAAGCGTCCGCCTGGCTGATGAATCGCGATTGGGAAAACATCGAAGAAATCTACACACAGGCGGATTTCCTTCGCATGTGCACTTCGACGGTCAGGCACAACCCGCGTGAACGTGGCAAACAAAGACGAGATTACAAAGAGCTATGCGAGCACATCGCATGGGCGATTTGGGACGTATACCGCAGATTTGAATTCCCCCGAGACAAATCCGCCGGGCCGCAAGCGATCGTTAGACTTCTCGAAAGCACCGTCGTCAATGCAGGCCTGCGGCCAGTAGTCATCACGACGAACTACGACGTAGCGTTCGAGACTGCCGTGCAATCGTTTCAGAACGAAAACCGGCCCTACTGGAACTACTATTATCCTGGTTTCAATGATCGAGAGATCCGCCGCAGTGGGTTTTGCAAAGAAGCTAAAGGGTCGGTGTCCGTGCTTCGCGGTGCACGATTCTTGGTGCCGGTCATCAAGTTGCACGGGTCGGTGAACTGGTTCCGAAGCGCGAGCCGTAAGCCTGCGGAGTGCATTGCTCAAAAGATTCTCAGCGAACCCGATGATTTCACGTCTGGCAAGCGAGAAAGGCCGCACGTTGATCCTGAAGAACTTGTAAACCAGGTACAGGCGGCGGCGAAATGGACGGATGCGGGGCCGGCGATCGTTCCACCGATGCTCGGTAAAACGACACTCTTTCCGGCAATCGAGTTGCAGTGGCGGTTGGCCCTGGAAGCGATCGCGAAGGCTCGGCGAATCATCGTCGTCGGCTACAGCTTTCCTGATACCGACGCATTTATGGTTCGACTTCTCAGCGAAGGGCTGAGTCGAAACCGTCAACTCGACTCCATTCGCATTGTTGACGTACAGCCTCTAACGAAATGGCGAAGCAGGCTGCGGAAGATATTTACTCCAATGGGACTGGACCAAAAAGTGCGATTCATCAACGCGAGTACGGACATGATGCTGAGCAAGTGCGACCTTGCAAATGGCGATCCGTCCGTATTTGACACGTTTTTTGACAATGGGGAGTGGGCGAGGCGAATCAACGAATGAACGATATGTAGCTGCCAGCACTGGTTGCTGGGCAACCAGTGGGACGATGTCCCAGGAGGTTGCTTGCAACATCCTGGTCGAATGGCCTGGAAGCTATCGCCCCGTCATTGCACAATGGAACCTCTTGTGGCGAAGCCACCCAGGTAGGCCGAAGCGGCCAATCTGGGCTACCCCGGAAACCTGCCCGCACTGCTGGACAAGCCAGCAGTGGCACCCGAATTTCATCTATTGATGCTGCACTCGCATAGCGGACCCGACACTTTTTTGCCAACACCCCGCCAAGGATAACACCGTATGTCACTCACTTCTCCCACGCATGGC
>CAZVJA010000024.1:0-40698 GCA_964626885.1 uncultured Planctomycetaceae bacterium
CAACCTGTCTGGAAATGTTGCGGGCATGCCGAAGATGGTTCTATCGGTGAACACGATGAAGATGCCCAACAACCGGAATTGGCATAAGCAGGGGGTTATGGGGAGAGACTTATATCGGAACGGAGAAAATTGGAAAACCGCAATTTTCGGGAGGCTCGTGGGTGGAACCGAACCTCAAACGGCATGTTGTCGCTGCGCTCATCTCAACGTGCGATAGAGGGGGACGAAACGGTTCACACCCAGCTACCGAAAAGGGGGGTTAACGCACCGACAAGGGCTCTTCGTTCGACTTGGAAACCAGGCGTGGGGGGAGATCTTCTCGCTTCACATTGACGGTTGTCGAACCCTGTTGGACGCTGCTGCGATGCAGCAGCGTATATCCCTCGACACTGTCGTGCAAAATGAAATCGGGCGGTGCAGCCATGCCGGCTGGGGTGACAATCCAGCGAATATCGGGAGTGATTGGCTCAGCCAACGCTTGGGGCCGCGTCCGGCTGTCGAGCGTCAGGTTCAATGCGAGAAAGACTTCCAGCGGCAGGTCTTGAATGCCGACGAATGAAGGCTCGACGCGAATTGACTCGGCGAAGCGGTCGGCGATGTGCCACTGCCGATCCATATTGATGGCGCGCGGTGCGTCAATCAGCAGCCAATAAGCCGTCGACTGGCCGAGATGCAGAAGCAGCACGAGCCCGAACAGACAGGCGCGGGAATGCTGCTTCAATCCGCACCCCATCCATGTGCAGGCGACGATTGCCGGCAGAATGGGGAGCATGAATCGCCCTCCCGGTTGATCGCACACCCAGTGTACATACAACAGAAAATAGGCAGGGGTGGTCAGTATGAGCACGTCGACGCGCCGCCGCACAATTCTCCACCACCCCGCCAGAAGCAACAGGAAGAAAGCGAAGTACACGAACCGCCAAGGGTCCAGCCATCGCGACGGGTCAGGCACGGCTTTCCAAAATCCGGGGAGCGACATGCAGCCGAGATCCGTCACCCGGTACTGCAAGCCGGCGAGAAATTGCGGGAGGGTGGATCTCACAAATTTTGAATCTGAAAAGTAAAGGTGGCGTGTCCACGTCTGAAGGCTTGGGTTCTCGTCCGGTGGGGGTTCTGTCGCGTTGTCATAGTCTTCCGTGTAGATACCGGTGATCTCCTGCAGGTAGACAGCGCCACCAGCATATTGTTTGTCGTAGGCCAGCCACGAACCGATGGCAATCACCGGCAAGATGCCAACCGCCGCAGCCACCCCGACCGCGCGCTTCCAGCTCATATCTCCGCGCCGCGCCTGGACAAGCACGGCGAGTGTGAAGCCGATCACCAACGTCAGGCCGGGGTAACGGATCAGCGACAACAACGTAATCAGCAGACCCGTCCCTCCCGCATAGAGCAGCGTCGTTCGAGTGGGTTTCGGTCTGAGCAAATGATGCAACAGCTCGACCGACCACATCAACATCGCCATGAACGCGAGTTCCTTGAGCGGTCGGCGGTAAAACGTCCAGAGCGTGATGTTGACCATCACCACGCCGGTCAGCAGCACGGCCGCGGACGGGAATTGTCGCTTCATCCAGCGATATGTTCCGAGCAGCAGCGCCATGGCCAGCGCCCAGTTAAGAATCGATAACGCGAGAAACGGTTTGTCTCCCGTCAGGAACGCCGGCAGGATGAGCAGCGGATAACCTGGCGGAACGAAACAGCGAAACTCCGACACTTGACCGGCGCGGAACTGCGAAAGGAATTCGCGGACCGTCGATAGATACAGGCTGCCGTCTCCGGTCGGATAGAACCAGGGACTGATTTGCGCGGTCAGAAGGAAGACGAGTGTCCCAAGCGAGAGGCGTGGATGCTCCTCAAGCCAGGATAGCCACTGTTCGAGACGAAGTGCCAGGGAGGGTCTGGTTGGCAGGGAATTCTGTTTCGACGCGGGACGATTGTCGGACGCGCCGCGAATCCCGTTGACCGGCGTCTCGGATGATTCGACTGCCATTCCACTTCCCCAAATGCCAGGGCAGGCCCGCGACGGCATGGAGTGTAAGTAAACCACGGGAGTCACGACGAGAACTCGACCGCACGACCCCCACCGAAATCCCGCTTCTGTTGGTTGGCGGCAGCTAACCTTGCGTTCTCGCGCGGGGCTGGTTTAAAGCCGATGGGGCAGAAGTCTAGAGGTCCTATTTGAACCAGTCAATGTCAGGCTGTGGAGCGTTCGTTCTCAGCTCGGACGATGTTGCGGATGTGCGGCCGCTAGCCAGGCCGTCGGTTCTCATCCGCAATCGATCGCAAGAAACTCCACGTTTGCCGGGCACATCGATCCCACGATGAGTCCCGCGCGTGTCGGTACGCCTCCGCGGCACGCTTCGTCCGCAGGTTCGGGTCCATCAATAGACGCCGCAGTGCGGCGGCGATCGACGCCACGTCGAGCGGATCGAAATATTCCCCGCCGGTCCCCAGCACTTCGGGCATCGGGCCGCGATCGGAGCAGGCGATTGGCAAGCCCGCCGCCATTCCCTCCAGCAGAATGTTGGGCATGTTTTCGCAAGTGGAGGCAAACACGAAGAGATTCGCCGACTGGTAAAGCTGCGGCAGGTCTTGGTGCGAAATAGGTCCGGGCAGAGTCACAAACTCCCGCCGCGGGTCGTACTCGTCGAGCGCCTGTTGCAGTCTTCGCATGGCCGGCGGATACGATGGCCCGATCAACTCCAGCACGAGCGGAACCCCCTCTTTCCGTAATTGAGCGACGGCTGCAACGACATTCCATGGATGCTTGTATAAATCGATGATCGACACGTAAACGAGCCGGTAAGGCTGGGAAGGGGAATAGCCCGACAAGGGGCGTTGCACGCGAGGTTCCATCAGAAAACTCGCATCAACACCATGCGGAATAATGGTCGTCCTTCCGGGCAGCTGCCCCGTGACTTCAGTCACCCTGTTCCTGGCATGTTCCGTCAGAAAGATCATTCCGTCCACGCACCGAAAGCTGCGACTCTGCGACAAACGCAGCAGAAGCGTTCGAAGCAGCACCCACGATGGTCCATAACGCCCGGCTTCAGACAGATCGAACGGCAACAAATTCCGGGACATGGTCACGACCGGGCGAAAGGATGCAGTGCATGAACCGCCGGGAGCAAACAGCAGATCGCAACTTTGTCGCGCCAGCCGGGGAAGCCGCCGGTACCGCCAGAGGAGCCGTGCGGGAAGGCGTCCGTCAAGAGAAGGCTCGTGGACTCGCTCAAGCCAAGGGCGAGCGGCAAGCATGTCGAGCGTTTTTTTCCCACCCCAGACGATGACACTTTGGAGCCCGTCCCGTTCCGGCACGGTATGCGCGAGGAGAGATCGGAGATGGGTGATTCCTCCACCTCCGCGTAGATTCGAGGCGTCGATCCCCACGCGCATACACGAAAGACCTTTATGTGGGCATCCAGGAAGGACAGTGAACTTGGTAGTCGATCAGGGTAGGAAAAACTGCCGCGACGAAGAGACCACTATCACAAACTGGGCAAACCGGGAAGGTCGTGTTGCAGCAGATGAGGCATTCTGATAGGAATCCCCGCGACCGGCGTGATCGGTCCTACTCGAGTGCCGGTGATTGAACGCCACCGGTTCCTGCTTTGAGAAATGTGACGGGTCCGAGGAAATTCGCATGCACAACCCGACCACAATTCAGACAAACATCTGGAAGAGAATCCTCTGGTTCACAATGTGCTTGCTGATTTATGTCTTGAGTTTCGGGCCGGCGACATTCGTGGCGAATCGGATTGCCTTACCAGGTGATCTGGTGGGCAAATTCGTGGAGATTGTGTATTCGCCGTTGATTCTAACAAACGGGCTTTGTCCATCGTTCGACAGTCTGCTCGACCAGTATTGCGAGATATTTCGATAAGTTATGTTTCCGTGTGATGTGACAAACCTCAAACGACCAATGAATCCGTCGTTCAAGCTGTCTCACGGAAGCAGTCATCACGAAGTTCGGGGGGCCGAACGGAATGTGCGGCATTGCGGGACTCGTCGGGGATTTTATCCCTGGTCTGATGACGCGGATGAACGCCGCGCAACGTCACCGTGGTCCCGACGGCAGCGGGCTCATTGAGGATCAGGAAGCCGAAGCGGCCCTCGGTCACGTCCGTCTGGCGATCCTCGATCTTTCGGACCGTTCCGCGCAGCCGATGGTGTCGCACGATGGCCGATACGTGATCGTCTTCAACGGCGAGATCTACAATTTTCGCGAGCTGCGCTCGGAACTCGAAAACGGCGGTCCGCCATTCGTTTCCACGGGCGACACCGAAGTCTTGTTGCGCGGGCTCGCCCGGCAGGGTGAGCGGTTCCTGGAGCGGCTCAATGGGATGTTCGCCTTCGCCCTGTGGGACCGCCGGGAGCGGGAGCTGCTGTTGGCGCGCGACCAACTCGGCATCAAGCCGTTGTACTATGCGGAGCCGGTCCCGGGAACGCTCCTGTTCGCCAGTGAGATCAAAGCGCTTTGTGCCCATCCCGAGTTACGTCGCGAACCCGATTTCGTTGCGATCCAACAACATCTGACCTTCTGTCACGCAGGAGGGGATCGAACGGCGATGAAGGGGGTCCGTCGATTGCCCCCTGCGACGTTGCTGCGCTGGAGCACCCGCAGACGGCGATGCGAGTTAAAACGCTACTGGTCTCCAACTTACGGGGCGTTCGACGAGCCACAAACAAGCCGCACCAAAGCGGTGGAATTGCTTCGAGAACGGGTCGTTGACTCCACTCGCCGACAGCTCGTATCCGACGTCCCCGTCGGCTCATTTCTGAGTGGAGGACTCGACAGCAGCCTTGTGACCGCCGCCGCCTTGCAACAGGATCATGCCGGGTTCGCCTGCTACACAATTTCGGTTCCGCAAGAAGCGAACGCGCTCGATCAGATGGGGGAAGACGCTCCCTACGCGCGGCGTCTCGCAAGACAATGGAAAGTGCCGCTGCATGAGTTGCCCATCGGCTCTGACGCGACGAGTCTGTATCCTGACCTGATCCATTTTCTTGATGAGCCGATTGCCGATCCTGCCGTCATCAACTGTTATCTGCGCAGTCGACTGGCGCGCGAGCACGGCACGAAAGTTCTCCTTTCGGGTCCAGGAGCGGATGAGCTCTTCGCCGGCTATCCACGGTACGCCGCACTCCATGCGCTGCGCCATGCCGACCGATTGCCACAGGCGATGCGGCGAGTCGTTGCCCGCGCTGCGGGTTTGCTCCCCGGTGCTCGTTCGGGTCGCGCGGGCGCACTTGTGCGGCGGGCGCGCCGCGTGCTCATCGAGTTGGAGAACGATCCCGCACAACAGTTCCTCTCGTGGTGTGCGGCAACGGCCGCGAATGAAATCACATCGCTTTTCTCGACCGACCTGCGCGAACAGTTGCCGAGTGGAGACGGGACGAGTGAGTGCCGCCACTTCATGGAGGAACGCGGCTTTCCCGGCGTCGAAGCCTGCCTCGATCGCGATCTGTCGATCTATCTGCCGAATCACAACTTGTTGTACACCGACAAAATGGGCATGGCGGTCGGGGTCGAAACCCGCGTTCCGTTGCTCGACATGGAACTCGTGCCGCTGGCCACCTCGTTTCCAGTGCCGTGGAAGCTGGGAGCAACGACGAAGGCGATTCTGCGGGATGCCGCCCGGGGACTCATTCCGAACGAGGTCATCGACCGTCCTAAGGCGGGCTTCGGCGCGCCGTACCGGCACTGGCTGCGGCATGACTTGGTCGACCTCTGGAGCGACATTTCGAGCGAGGCCGCCGTAAGGCGACGGGGGTGGTTCGATCCTCGTGCGCTCCGGTCGGCCCGGGATCGAAGCCAGTCGGGAGAGGCGGATCTCTACATGCTGCAATGGAGTGTTTTGACCGTCGAACTCTGGGCGCGGCGGTTTCTGGACGAGAATCCGGCCATATCGCAGGCCGGGAATTCCGAGGCTGAGCCGAATGTTGTTCGCATCCCGGCGGCTGCCTGAGGGGATAGGGAATGGTAACTCCAAGTTGCTATTTGCCTTACGAGCGTTTTACGGTACAACACCCCTCTTGAATCGCGCCGGGTAACGGGGCCTCATTTTTGGCCCGGCGCCGCCACGGACGGCAACTCGATGGATCGAGTCGGCATGAAGCAGGTACTGCAATCACTGCGCAGCGGCGTCACCGAAATCGCGGACGTCCCCGCACCTCCCGTGAAGCCGGGGCATCTGCTCGTGCGGACCGCCGTGAGTCTCATCTCTCCCGGCACCGAACGGATGATCCTCGAGTTCGGGCGGGCGAATCTGCTGCAAAAAGCTCGGCTGCAACCGGAGCGCGTCCGCGCGGTGTTCGACAAAGTTCGTACCGACGGCTTGTTGCCGACACTCGAAGCGGTCACCGGCCGGCTCGATCAGCCGGTCACCCCCGGTTATTGCAACGTCGGCACGGTTCTGGAAGTTGGCAGCGGCGTGAAGGAATTCGTGGTCGGCGATCGCGTGGTTTCGAACGGCGCGCATGCGGAGATCGTCTGCGTTCCGAAGAACCTCTGTGCGAAATTGCCCGAGGGTGTCTCGGACGAAGATGCTGCAATGACGGTGCTTGGCGCGGTCGCATTGCAGGGACTTCGACTCGCGGAACCAACGCTGGGCGAATCATTCGCCGTGATCGGATTGGGGCTCGTCGGATTGCTCACGGTGCAGCTGCTCCGCGCGCAGGGTTGCCGCGTTCTCGGAATCGACTTTGCTCCGGAGCGGTTGAAGCTCGCGGAACGATGGGGGGCACAAACGGTCGATTTGTCGTCCGGAGCCGATCCTGTTGCCGCGGCGGAATCGTTCTCGCGCGGACGAGGGATGGACGGCGTGTGCATCGCGGCGGCAACGTCGAGCAACGAGCCGGTCCATCAGGCCGCCTCAATGTGCCGCAAACGTGGCCGCATTGTTCTTGTGGGAGTGGCCGGCCTCGAGCTGTCGCGCGCGGATTTTTACGAGAAAGAGCTCGCGTTCCGCGTCTCCTGCTCCTACGGTCCCGGGCGCTATGACCCCGAGTATGAACAACAGGGGCACGATTACCCCGCAGGTTTCGTCCGTTGGACGGCACAGCGGAACTTTGAAGCGGTATTGGACTTGCTTGCGGAGCGTCGGCTCGATGTGGGTGAGTTGATCACGCATCGCTTTGCGATTCAGGCCGCCGACCGCGCGTATGATCAACTCGCTTCCAAGGACGGCGCGCTCGGTGTGCTGCTGGAATATTCGGGCGAAGCATGTGTGCCTACTCGAGAGATGACGCGACGCACCGTCCGTCTGTTCGACCCGCCGAGGAATTTATCCGACCGTAATTCGCGCGAATATGAGAACTCGGCCAGCGGGCCAGGCATCGGATTCCTGGGGTGTGGCAATTTCGCCACGCGCGTGCTGATGCCGGCGTTTGCGAAGCATGGGGCGCGACTGGAAAGCTGTGCTTCGGTCGGAGGAGTGAGCAGTTGGATTGCCGCCCGGAAGCATCGGTTCGCGCGGGCAACAACCGACGTGGCACAAGTTCTCGAGAGTCCCGACGTTGATGCCATCGTCGTCGCCACGCGGCACGATTCGCACACAAGTTACGTTTGCCGGGCACTGACAGCCGGAAAGGATGTCTTTGTCGAGAAACCGCTGGCACTCAGCAGGGACGAAATCACGAAAATCATCACGGCGAACGGAGCGGCGGACGATACCGCGAGACGAAACGGCAAGCGAGCTCCCATCATGATGGTCGGCTTCAACCGTCGCTTCGCGCCGCACATCATGAAAATTCGATCGTTGCTCAGTGCCGCCAGCGCACCCAAATCGATGATTCTCACCATCAATGCCGGTGAAGTTCCGGAGGAGCATTGGACGCACGATGCCGTGACGGGCGGGGGGCGGATCATTGGCGAGGCGTGCCATCACATTGACCTGCTCCGTCACCTGTGCGGTCAACCGATTGTGAGCGTTCAGGCAACAATGATCGGTGGCTCGTCGGCACAACCACTGCGAGAAGACAAGCTCGCGTGCACACTCCGGTTCGCTGACGGCTCTTTCGGTACGGTGCATTATCTGGCAAACGGGCATCGGTCGTTTCCGAAGGAACGCTTGGAGATCTTCTGCGGGGGGCGTGTTTTGCAGCTCGACAACTACCGCAGGCTGCGCGCGTACGGCTGGAAGGGGTTCCGCAAGATGAACCTCTGGCGGCAGGACAAGGGACACGCAATGGAAGTGGCAGCTTTTCTCAACGCGGTTCGTCACGGGCTTGTTTCCCCCGTTCCCCTCGAGGAAGCGGTCGAGGCGACGCTCGTCAGCTTCGATGTTGTCGAGGCGGCACGGACCGGCGACACAGTCCGCTGTCGCCCACTCGGCCTGTGCGGCACTTCCATTTTCAGTGAGCACGAGCAACCGGGACACCCTTCTGTCGCGAGTGAACCAATGGTCCGATCCGCCTGAACTAGAACTTCGACTTTGTGAAGCAGAAAGATTCGATGCACGTTCTGCATGTCGTGGGAGCCCGGCCGAACTTCATGAAGGTCGCCCCCGTGCTGCGCGCACTCGACAGTAGTCCCAATGTCCGACAGACCCTCGTCCACACGGGCCAGCACTACGACCGCAACATGTCGGACATCTTTTTCGATGAGCTGGAACTGCCTCGGCCCGATGTTTCCCTCGGCGTCGGTTCCGGATCGCACGCCGCACAGACGGCCCAAATTCTAACGCGATTCGAAGAGACGGTGCTCGAACGGCGTCCCGATCTCGTGCTCGTCTACGGCGATGTCAATTCGACCGTCGCGGCCGCGCTGGTCTGCGCGAAGCTGCGGATAGCCGTCGGACATGTCGAAGCCGGCTTGCGGTCATTCGACCGCGGAATGCCCGAGGAGATCAATCGAGTTCTCACCGATCAACTCTCCGACATGCTGTTCACCCCATCATCCGACGGAGACGCCAATCTGCTGCGCGAAGGAATTTCGCCGGAACGAATCCATTGCGTCGGGAACGTGATGATCGACACGCTGAACCGGCTGGTCCCACGTGCAAAATTACCCCGCATCGATGGGTTGAAAGAACCGTTTGCCCTCGCGACGCTGCATCGCCCATCCAACGTCGATGAACCGGATGCATTAACTCGGATCATGTCGACCTTCATCGAGTTGAGTGACCGCTGTCAGATCGTCTTTCCGGTTCATCCGCGCACAAGACGTCGTCTCGCCGGGCTCGATCTCCCAGCGTATGATCCCAGCCGATTGTTGCTTCTGGAACCGCTCGGCTACCTGGGTTTTCTGGCACTGGAGAGGGAGTCGAGGCTGGTCATCACAGATTCGGGAGGAGTCCAGGAAGAAACGACCGCGCTCGGCGTTCCTTGCCTGACGCTCCGCGAGAATACCGAACGCCCGGTCACGGTCGATGTTGGTACGAACATGCTGGTCGGGCACGACATGCCGCGACTGACCAGGGAAGTCGACAAGATTCTCGCGGGGGTCGTCAAGCGGCATCGTCTGCCCGAACAATGGGACGGCCGAGCGGCGGGGCGGATCGCCGATGTTATCTGCGGAGAACAGAAAACGAATTTTGTCCCAATGGACCGTGCCGGGTGAAGCAGCGAGTGCATCCCTCGTCGGAAATCGTAGAGGACTGAAAATAGGAGGGCGAGGAGGAGGATGGAAGACGGAGAGGGCAAGATGAAGAGAAACGGTTGGTTGTTCCTAAAGCTCTGATTTCGATCCGCAATTCGCAATCCGAAATCCGCAATATCTGAAGACTGACATGCCAAGTCTCATTCACAAACTCGACGCGATTCTGTATCCCAACCACTCAGCCCATTGGGATGATGCCTGGTTTCGGGAAATGATCCTGCGACACATCGAGCCGGGGTCACACGTGCTCGATTTGGGGGCCGGGGCGGGCATCGTCCTGGAAATGAATTTTCGTGGACAGGCGGCACGAGTCTGCGGTGTCGATCCCGATCCCCGCGTGATGCACAATCCGTACCTTGATGAAGCCCGCGTTGGCATCGGCGAAGCAATCCCGTATGACTCCGGCACGTTCGACCTGGTGTTCGCCGATAATGTGCTCGAACATCTCGAACGGCCGGATACGGTCTTTTACGAGATGTATCGCGTGCTGAAACCGGGAGGATTGCTGCTTGTCAAAACGCCGAACAAGTGGCATTACGTGCCGACGATTGCCCGATTGACACCGCACGCGTTTCATCAATTGGTGAACAGGCTGCGCGGACGGAAATCGGCGGATACATTTCCAACACATTATCGGGCAAACACTCCCGCGGCGATCAAGCGCCTCGCGGAGAACTGCGGGTTGCAGATTGTCGAGCTGCAACTTGTCGAGGGGCGACCGGAGTATTTGAGAATCTTCTGGCCGACGTATCTTCTCGGCTGGTTGTACGAACGGACGGTCAATCTCGTTCCTGGCCTCTGGCGCTTTCGTGTGGTCCTGGGAGCCGTGCTGCAGAAGCCTGGGTCTGCAATATCGAACCTAAACCCGGCCGAAAAACGCGCCAAGCAGAATCAACCGATAGTCCCGTGTGAAGACGGACCTCGCGAACGGTCGCGTGCGAATGCAGCTTGAAGACCACGACTTGCGATCATCAATCCGGCGAGAAACCGGAGTGAGTTAGAAATGAAAATGCCTGACGTCGGACGCTTCACCCGCACGATTCGCCACCTTCGCTCATCGCAATTGCTGTGGCGGGGACGGTATGCCGTGGCGCGGAGGCTCCCGGCCCCCCACATCCCGCTCCCCCCGGCGTTCGATGTCGCGTGCGCGCGGCAGCTCAAAAACCTCGACTCTTTGCCGGCAGTGCCGCTGTTTCATCGCCCGGGACCGACCGGTCAAGATCTCGTACGGATGCTGGCAGCGGGCGAAATCGAGCATTTGAATCAGCGCGAGCGAATCGGGCGTCTATCTCCCGACTGGAAGCTTGGCCGACACCTGAAGGATCGGTTGTGGATCGTGACGCTCCACTATCACCATTGGTTGTACGATCTCGCTGAATTGGTTCAAGCGCGGGGAGCAGGCGCACGCGAGGCGGAAGAGCTGCTGATCGACTTCTGGTCGGATTGGATCGCGCGTTGTGACCTCCACGCTCCCGGGGCGCGTGATCTGGCTTGGAATGCGTATGCCGTCGCCACGCGGATCGGCTGGTGGGTGCGGACGTGTGCAATGCTCGGACGCGAATGGTTCGAGATGCGATTGCGCTTTTCGGAAACGGTGCTGCAAAGCCTGTGGCGGCAGGCGGAGTTCGTTTACCGGCACGTCGAATGGGATCTGCGGGGGAATCATCTCCTGCGCGACGCCTGTGGCCTGGCATGGGCGGCGCGGTTGATGAATGACTCGCAGTCCGATCGCTGGATGCAGCGCGCTACGCAGCTTGCCCTGACGCAGACCGAGGAACAGATTCTCCCCGACGGAGGGCATTTTGAGCGAAGCCCGATGTATCACCTGCAAGTGATGGAGGATGTGCTCACGCTCGCGTCGTTGCTGAGGGATTCTTCCGCACGCGAATCTTTATGCCGAACATGGGATCGCATGGCCGAGTTTGCCAGCTGGATGCGCCACCAGGATGGAAGGCTGCCTCTGCTGAATGATACGGCGTTCAACGGGTGCCTAACTCCGAATGAAATGCTGTCGGCCGACAGCAGCGGTTTTGTAGGTGATGCCGTATCACATTTAACTTTGAGCGAACCACACGGAGGAAGACTCTTCGATCAAACGGGGCTCGCAGTCTGGCGGGGATCGCGCTGGGGAGTATTTTTTGATGTCGGGGAGATCGGCCCCAGTTGCCAGCCTGGCCACGCACATGCCGATTCGCTGACGATCGAATGCTCCGTGAAGGGGCGGCGGTTGTTTGTCGATCCCGGCACCTTTGCGTACGATCGCGGCAAGTCGCGCCGCTACGATCGCTCCACCGCCGCGCACAACACCGTCTGCATTGATAAAACCGATTCCAGCGAGGTGTGGCACATCTTTCGTGTCGGTGCGCGGGCGCAGCCTTATGACGTGCAGGTTGATATCACCCCTGAAGGAATGATCGCCCGCGGCTCGCACGATGGGTACCGAAATCTGACGAGATCGCCTCGACATACCCGTCAGGTCGAAATTCGCGAGAAGGGTTCTTTGGAAATTCGCGATCGCATCGACGGCGGCGGGTTGCATCGAATCGAGGGGGGATACCTGCTCGATCCGGCATGGAAGGCCGACTCGACGGACAGTGGTTGGGTGCTCAACGATGGCGACCGCCACCTTCGCGTGACGATTCAAACCGCGGGACTGCTCGAAGATCTCAATGCAGTAAACCTTACAATAACCCGTCGGGCGTATCATCCCGAATTCGGCCGTGAGATCGAAACCACGCGGTTGGAATGGCGCTACGACGGTCCACTGCCGATCGAAGTCATTACGCGGGTCGAAGTGCGGGAATAGGGGTTGGGAAGCAGGATTCGAGTATTGCAGATTTCGGATTGCGAAATGTGGATTGAAGAACGGGTTACGGGTGGTCCTGCTTCAGGAACAGCCCTCCTCCAGTTTCTACCCTCCATCATCCTCTTCTTTTGACTTATAACACTCCACCACTTATGCATATTCTTTTCCTGAGCCACTACTTTCCTCCTGAGGTGAATGCTCCAGCGACGCGGACGTGGGAACATTGTCGGCGTTGGGTGGCGGCCGGCCACGAAGTGACAGTGGTGACATGCGTTCCCAATTGCCCCAACGGTGTGCCGTTCGAGGGATACCGCAACGCGTGGCGACAAGAAGAGAATGTCGAGGGCATGCGGGTCGTACGCGTCTGGACGTTCCTTGCCGCGAATCGGGGCTTCGCTCCGCGGATCATCAATTATCTGAGTTATCTGCTGACGGCGGTCTGGTGCGCGGTACGATTGCGCGGCGTCGATGTTGTCGTGGCGACTTCGCCGCAATTCTTCTGCGGCTGGGCTGGGGTGCTGGCCGCGAAAATGAAGCGGCGACCGTTTGTGCTCGAAATCCGTGACATCTGGCCGGAATCGATCGTCACCGTCGGCGCGATGAAACGTTCGTGGGTCATTCGTCTGCTCGAGTGGCTAGAATGTCGGATGTACTCGGCAGCCGACCGCATCGTGACCGTCGGCGACGGGTATCGCCGAAAATTGCTTGAAAAGCAGGTGTTCGACGAGAAAATTGCGGTCATACCCAATGGGGTCGATATCGAGACATTTCCAGCAGCAAGTTCTCTCCACACGGGAGATCGACGAGCGAATGAGCTGCGCGATCGCTGGCGCGCGGGAAATCAGTTCGTCTGTTCATACGTCGGTACAGTGGGCATGGCGCATGGTCTGGAGGTCGTACTCGAGGCCGCGGCTCTCCTGCAAAATGCCGGTCGTGATGACGTCGCCTTCTGGATCGTGGGTGATGGTGCCGAGCGGGAAAGGCTCGAACGGGAAGCGGACTGCCGCGGACTCAGGAGCATCCTGTTCACCGGACTGCTGCCGAAATCGCAGGTTGCGGACGTACTCTCCGCCAGCGACGCCTGCCTGGTGCATCTGCGAGGAACGGAACTGTTCGGTACGGTGATTCCCTCGAAGATCTTTGAGATGCTGGCGGTTGAAGTACCAATCATTTTGGGTGTGCGGGGCGACGCTGCACAGATCGTGCTTGCAGCCGGTGCCGGCGTGATGATGACTCCGGACGCTCCGCAATCGTTGATCGATGCCATTGATCGGATCGCCTCGGCGGGTCGCGATACCTTTGCCGGCGGGCGAGAATACGTCGCGAAACATTTCAACCGCGATCATCTTGCGGCGCAGATGCTTGAGGAAATCGAGGGCATTTGCGGAGAGCGTGGTACTATTCGGTCGTCGCCATCTGCTCCAGAGGCTCAGGCTCCGCGCGCAGCTGCTTGAAAATCCCCGCGGATTTGGCCAGCCAAAGTGACACGAGTGGAGCAGCCACGTGCCCCACGGCATAAGCGATGGCGGCGCCGGTTCCTTCGAAATGGGGTATCAAGGCGACGTCGATCAACAGTATGACGATGCTGGCCACAAGCGATGCTCGCAGGAACAGATTCGCGCGACCTGCCGCCATTAACAGCGGGTTGACCCACAAGAGCGGAATCCACGCAAGCGCGCCACACAGCATCCACTGGAAGAATGTTCCCGCCGGTGCGAACTGTGCACCCAGCGAAATTTCGATTATCGGCGGCACGATGAAATAGGCGGTACCGCATAAGCAGACTGAGGAAATACACAGGCCGACCACTCCCCACGTCAAATATCGCGAGAGCGACTGGAATTCCCGCCGGGTCCAGAGCTTGGCAAACTCTGGATAAAGCACGAACAGCAGTGGATCGGAAATCTGCCAGATGGCGGCCATAAAATCCCGGGCGACTTTGTATGTGCCGATCACACCGGCCGAGCTGTAGGCGCCGAGCAGATTGATATCGAGGTCGCGGGTTGGGATGGCCGCCAATGAGACGCCGTACATATTGAGTGCGAATCCGCGCATCTCCTTCAGTCGCGGCCGAAGGAGTTCGATCGAGGCGGATGTGGTTCGCAGTGGAATTCGCTGATTGAGTTGCCGATAGGCCACAATTGCCAGCCCCAGGGTCGAGAACAGATTCGTGGCGACCGCAATTGCCAGCACTCCAGTCACATTCCATTTCAAAACGATCAGCGCTGCCACGGTCATCAGGACCTTGAAGATCTGTCCGGCCAGTTTCACGAGCGCGAGCGCTCGAAATTGATCGAAGACCCGCAGCAACCCGATGGCCGTGGCATTCCCCACATTGCTGAAAAACAGTGCCAACCCGGCGAGGCAGAAGAGCGTGGTGTGGCCTTCCCCATGAAGGTCAGCGAAGAACAACGGCGCGAAAGGGGCAAGTGCCCCCACCAGGAGTAATGCGAGCAGTCCGGTGACGACGTCGACCATCAAACTCAACCGTACTGTCGCCAGAGCGCGGGGCAAATCACCCGCCTCCCAGAATTCCGTGAGATAACGAATGACCGATTCGTGCAGCCTCAGTTCAATGAAATTGAACACGAGTCCCGCGAAGCCCAAACAGAGGCTCAACAAGCCGTACTGCTCGACACCGAGCATCCGCCCGACGACGAGTGAATAAACGAACACGATCACGGCGCCGGCGATGTTCGAGACGTATTGCCAGACAGTGTTCCGAACAAGCGGTTTGCCAACGGCGCCGCGCAAGCGTGAAAAACTGCCCTTAAAGGCAGAGCGCCTTTCGTTGGAAATCATTGCTTCGTATCCGGCATGGGTTCCTTCCTGGTCCCATTCTGGAAACACCGCCGGTTTCGTAAGGTTTCGTGGAAAATTCGACTTTGTCACGAATTTTCTTCCATCGGTCGATGCTTCCATGCCGGATCGGGGTGGGGGAGAGGTAAGCCCTTGAGGAAGGGTTCGTTCGCCGATGCCGTCGTGGACTTTCTAGGGCACGGCACTCATCGGGATGTTCCGTTCGAGTTCTTCACGCCTGGAGACGATGTTGGCACACGGCTTGACGACCATCACGCATCCCGTTCCCCGCCGCGCGCCGCCGAACAGGTTGATGCCCTTTAGCAAGGGATAGAGTGTGAAATGCAACGGCGAGAAAGTCGCGCGCCCGCAGCACAGAGCAACATACTGGAAGCGTTCATAAAACTCCTGGGCTCGCGCGGACGGAGTAAATCGTGTTTCCGTGATCTCATACCCTACGGAATCGAGCATGTCCCGGTAGAATCGTTCGTTCGGAAGCTGCTTGAGTGCGGTTCCGAATGAGGTTTGCAGACGCTCAGTGTACTCTTCGTAGTCGCGCGGCGCGCGCCTCAACTTCCGCATCAGGCGAACAATCAGCCGGTTGTGCTTATAATCGCGGCGAATCGCCCGACGTTCCAGGGGATTGACGAGTACAATCCGCCCCGTCGGCTTGAGAATGCGCGTGACCTCCCGGAAAAAAAGCCGAGGCTCCGGGATCATCGGTATCACCTCTGACATCAGAATCACATCAAAGGTATCTTCGGCAAAGGGGGTTTGCTCTCCGCGAGACACGAAGAACTCCAACTTTCCCGAGAGCGATCGAGGAATAATGTTCTTGCTGATGTCGATGACGTCAATCCCGTACGCTTTTCGACAACGGTGCGCCATTTCATACGTCATGTATCCATTGCCGCAACCGAAATCGAGGGCGATTTCATCGGGCTGGAGCGCCATTGCAGCGAAGATATCGGGCATCTGCAACCGCTTGATCAGGTTCGGGTTCCCGAGAATGCGCAGCAAAATATCCTTCCACAGTTTCTTCTGGGGGACATAACCGGGCGCGGAGAAGCGGATCGAAAGAGCATGCATGTTCATGGCGTCAGGGCTTCCAGTGGTTGTCATGGGTGAGAATCAGCGCGGTGCCGCCAAGAAAGCAGCCGTTCGCCACTTGAAAGAATCGCGTCGTCAATGGGACGGGTTGATTACGAACGCATGAGTCCTCGGAAACCCAGTCGAAACTGACTGGGCAACCGCGGATCGACGTGCTCCGAATCAACTCCGGAGTGTCTAAGGTGAACCGTCGCCTGCGGCGGAGGTCCGCATCCGTGCGCGGCCATGCTCCGTGCTGGCTGAAAGTTCTTGGTGGAAAACCAAAGAGCGACTCGAATTTCGCGACGTCAGCTCGGAAAGCGCTGCGATAGTCAGAATGCATCCAAGCTTGCGTGTGCAGGCCGACGTCGAACCCCTGATCGTGCAACTCTCTTGCGATCGAGACGAGCGTCATTGGGTTATACAGTTCGCCGTCGACCAGAATATGCACGCTTGATCGCAAACCAAACTCCAGCTCCGCGTCGCATAACGCACGGATCACTTCCGGCCGGCCGGCATCGAGATCATGCCGCAACACAAAATTGACGAGGTCTCGCTCGATATTCGATCCGCGGACACAATCTTCGAGCGAAATAGCGTGACAACGAGGATTATTCCGTAAAGATCGCAACAAACCGCGATAGAGTTCCAGATCGTGCGGAGGCGAAGAGAGAGATGTTCCACTCCCCATCAGCCGCGTCATTCGACGGACGTCCGCCAGCCGATGCCGCAATCCGACAGGCCCGTGCTCGTGCAGCAGATGTTTGCAATAACGTTTGATGGCAGCTTGGATCGTCATGGTTCGTTGATGTTTGGAAAACTCTGTTCAACCCGTTTGTTGCCGCGCGAAAATCACATCGTCAGGCGGCAACGAGTTGTGCCCCGGTCTTGTGTGGCTTCAAGACCCGAAATCTGCCTTGTCGAAATACTTCTTCATAGCCCGAAAGGTCATACACGTATCCCGGATCCTTCGCCTGGATGGCAGCGACCGTTTTGTCGCAGACGACCAGCAGGTCGACATCGTATTCGTCGATCAGCGCATTCAAGTTTGTGTCTGGGAGCGGGTACCATCGCGAGACGAGGCGCTTATAGGCCTCGAGTTTCTCGCCGGTGGGGGCATTATTGTTCGCTTGCACGGCACGGTGCGGAGTGCGAAAGCAGAGCAGGAAGGATAGCCGAAGATCGATGGTCAACAGCGTGCTGGCTGGTTGTGTGCGTATCCAGTCGTAAAGCGCTGCCCGTTCAGCGTCATGCCGAGTGACCAGTTTGGCAACGTAGTAAGAGCCAAGCACTCCCACGACGGAGGCGGACGACACAGCCGCGGCAACCTCCCAGATCACGGGTGAATTGACAGCGAACGTTCTCACGGCGGTGAGGAGACAAATCGCGGGAACCGAGTATTCCACATAGCGGAATGCCTCACCGAGGAATCGAAACCAAGGAGTCGCTGTTAAAAACATTGTCGCGACGCCCGAGAGATACCAGAGAGCCAACCAGCGCTCGCCTTCACCGAAGATCCATTCCGGCCGAGCGATATACGTCGCCGCGAGTAACGCCACCGCCGGCACGAACGTGAAACCGACCAGCAGGAAGTGCGTTACCAGCAACCGCAGCGCCTCGCGAGGTTGACGAACCAAAGTCAGCGGCCATCTCCAGATCTGCGAATAAGTAAATGATGTGGTGTAGTGAATCTTGTCTTTCAGGTAAGTGCAGTAGAACGCGGAATGATGAAGATGACCGTAAAGCACTGTCAGGTAATGTCCCCGAGAAAAAATGAAGGCGCAAATGAACCCCAGCAGCGGAAGTTGCAGTGGGCGAAAATCCCAGGAGAAAATGGCCAGGAACGACGTCAGAAACAGAATGGCCTGTACGCCGAATTTGCTTGTCAGGCCGACCAGTCCGGCCACGGCCGCGGAAACGAACAGCCAAGCTGTCGTGCCGGTCGAGAGATACACGACGAGCGTCAGCATAGAGGTGCCGGTCAACATCGCCGAGAGCGGCCGCGGACTCATCCGATAGACGCGTCCGGGATTCTCGACGAGCAGCGGCGTGATCGCGAACAACAAACTGGCCGCAGCCGCGATCTGTTCCGGGTGTGCAACTCCCCACAGCCGTGACGCGAAGAAATAGGCCGTGCCAAATACAATCCCCGCGTGCAGCGTTTCGACAATGCTGCCGATGGCCGGTTCGAGCAGGTCAACCAGTTTGGCCGGGAGCAGCGACAGAACCTGATGGTAGAAGATCGGGTAACTTTCCGAGTCGCTCAACAGAAATTTAGGACTCAGATCCGGAATCGCGTCGCGTTGCTGCCGAATGGCATCAATCAGAGTTAAATGGCTGATGACGTCCCCGGTCGTCAATCCTGGCCGTCCCCAAAGTGCCAACGGGAGGATTCTAATGGTAAAGACCGCCAACAATGAGACAAACAGCCAGATTGCCGTCATCGCATCACTCCTCGATCACAAAACATCAAGCACCAATCGCGGTTCAAGGCGCGGCTTACGGCGGTGAGGCCGACCAGCCGATTGAGAACTCGTTGCTGACGTTTATCATTTGGTTGCTGGCTTCCCATTTCGATCCACTCTCAAATCATGTCCGGTCCATCCGCCTCAGGCCGTTCTGGCCGCCAGAGGCGAATGCAGACTTTCTGTCCTTCGAGGTAAAAATGAGCGGGGTAGTCCTCAGGATCGCAGGCACGGATCGCATCGAACAATTCCGTAAGTGACCGTTCCGGATCAATGCGGGAATCGTTGGGAGTACGGACGTGCGGATAACAACTTGCCAATTGTTCCGCTTGCGGCTCGGGGCGAAATTCCGGTGATGAGACGCGCTCGATCGCCTCGCAGATCAATTCCGGCTCGATCGCGTAGACCTTGCGCATCAATGATCGAATCGTGTCGAACCTGCTCAGTGCGACGCGCCGCTGCAGCACGATTGGGCCGGTATCCATTCCTTCATCAATCAGATGGACCGTTGCGCCGGACTCCGTTTCGTTATTCATCAGTATGTGAGCGCCGCTGGTCGGACCGCGGTAACGCGGGAGCAGAGTGGGATGTACGTTAAGGCAGAGTGGAAACAAGGCCAAATGTTCCTGCTTTAACAGAAAGGGAAATCCGATTGACAGCAGCAGACTCCCTTCAAACGGCCCCAGGACATTCGCCAAGTCCGCACGACCGGTGAACACAACCGGCAGCCCCGCGTCTTCAAGCTTTCGGGTACTCGCACTCAATCGTGGCGCGGGTTTTTCCGGGACAACAATCGCTCGGATGCGGTGTCCGGCCGCATGCAGCGCGAAGATCGATGCTTCGCGATCCCGCCCTCCAAACAGCACGACCAGGCTTTGCATCGTCCGTGACACGTCCCGTCTCCATCACTCGGCTGATCGCCCTTTACGCCACCGCCATCGGGGAGGATGTTCTCAATCGGTCAAACGGCACGACGTAAAAGTAGGGATACTCGCGCAATAGAGTCTCCCGTTCACAATCCAGGACCGATTCATCAACCACGTCCACGTAATAAAAATACGGTATGTCCTTCGTCCCCCAGCGGCTTTTGAACTGGTACACGCCTCCTTGTGACAGCCATGTCCCTCCCCAGTTCCAGTGATCGCATCCACGTCGCGCCGCCTCGCGCATCGCTTCAAAGATCAGCAGGCTCATCGGTTGCAAAATGCGTGCTTCGGCGACGGTCGCCGGCGTAAAATATTCAGCGGTCTGGTTATGGAAAAAGACGAGCAGTGATGCGATGACGTCTTCTCCTTTGATAGCGCGGTACACCCGGTAGTGCCGATCGTAAACGAACTCTTCACGGATAGTCTCGAATACCGAGAGTGGCTTGGCGGTTCCCCCGATGGACTGCATGTTCTCGGCGTGCATGGACGCCAAGACCCGCATCGCTTCCGCGCTCGCACAGTGTTCCACGATGATGCCCGATTTTTGCCCCTTGCGGACACTGTTGCGCGTCTTGACATGGTAACTGCTCATCAGTTGATCGCCGCACCGGTCGTCGTTCCCGTCATAAACCGGCAGGGGGGTGATCTGTCCAACCCGCGAGTCGCACAGCGAGTGCCTTAGCGTTGTGCGATAGAAGACGTCCATTTCGGAAAGCGGATTCGAGACCAACGTCGCAGCCACGACGTCCTGTTCTCGGCCGAGGCTGTGCCACGCATCGATCAGCACTTGGCGAGCGTTCTCCGCCGCACTGAAATCTGGATCGAGCAGCAACCCACCATTGCTTCCGAAGAATGGGAGTGAATTCAGAACGTTCCCCTGAGCGCCCGATTTAAGAAAAACTGGAAGTGCTCCCACGATCCTGTTCGATTCGAATGCCAGCAAGTATTGGTCGGAACCGGCTGCCACAATCCTGCGGAGCATTCTCAAGTAGGGCACCGAATGGAAAATCAGTGCATCGGGCACTGTCGACAGCCAGTGCTCGTAGCTATCGAACAAGGAATCGGTCAGGAGTTCGACGCGTATTCGCATTGGGGAACCTGCCACACGCAGTGGCACGCGGAGATCAACCGATCGACCTCTTTGCGGGAAAGGGATGGATAAAGCGGGATCGAGATGGTTTCGTCGTACAGTCGCGTGGCGTTGGGAAAATCGTGATCCTTCAGTCCGAGCAGCCGATGCAGGAGTTGATCAACTCCACGTCGGACGTGAATCCCCTCCCTGGCGAATGCGGTGTGTTCGTCGTCAAACGATCGATGCGTGCGGACCGGAAAGCGGAAAAAGATGCTGCGATCGCCCAGAGCAAGCGGAAGCTGGACGCCGTCCCCATTCAAATGCGCGAAATACACATTCGCGAGTTCGCGTCGCCGCTGCAAAAACTGTGGATAGCGTCGCAATTGAGACAGCCCGAGTGCTGCCTGAAGGTCACTAAGTCCGGTTGGAAATCGTTTGCTGAGCTGCGTCGGGTCTCCGTCCCGCAAAGTGCGGATTCGATGGAGAAGTTCACGGTCGTGCGAGACGACGAGCCCCCCCTCTCCTGTCGTGAGGCATTTCGTTGCGTGGAATGAGAACACGCCGACATCACCAAGCATTCCCACACGCCGCGCGCCGATCGTTCCGCCGAACGCCTGGCAGGAGTCTTCAATAATTGGAACACCGAATTCCCGAAATGACGGCGTGTCGGCCGCGATTCCAAAAATATGAACGACAATAATCGCTCGCGTGTTCGGGGTTATTCGCGGTCGCACCGTGTCAGGAGTCATCACCCAATCGGCGGAGACATCACATAAAACAGGTGCGGCACCGACGGAACAGACGGCATCCAGCACGCTTTTGCAGACATAAGTGGGAAGGATAACTTCGGCCCCGGGGCCGATATTTAGCCCCTGCAGAGCAAATCCCAGCGCGGCGGTACCGCTCCCGGCGGATACGCTGGCGCCGGCGCCAAGAAATCGTGAGGTCTCTTCTTCGAGCTTTGCAACCAGTTCTCCTTGCGCAATCATTCCCTTAGCCATCACGTCGGTGACGGCTTGCATATCGTGGGGAGTAATCCAGGGACGCGAGTGAGGAATCACAACAGGTTCTTGGCCTCGACAGTCAACGCGAGCAAGTTTGTTTCCAAGAGAATCAAAAACTTCTTCTTGAGAGTTCGGTAACGATAGAACTTTCTATCGAGCTCATGCGGCGAATTGCGGGCGTCTCGCTACTTCGATTCTTCGGCTTTCGGAGAACTGCCGCAAACAAAACTCGACATTCATCAGCGACCAGATCAACAACCTGCGGTTCTCCTGCCCGGAAGCATGCTCGTCGAGCACGTCGCAAATCGCCTCGCGGTCGAGATACTCGCTGATCCGCGAATTCGAGCCGACAAGTGTTTGCCGCACATACTCGCGGCTTTCGTGTCGGAACCAGGCGGCGTCTGGAGCGGAGAAGCCTTGTTTGCCGGCTATCGTGATCTCTTCCGGTAACAGACGACTCATTGCTCGGCGCAACAGCAGCTTTCCATCGCGTGGGTTGCGGATGAATTGTTCGAGTTGGGGGACCGCGCTTACCGCCGAAGCTCCCGAACCAGCATTCAACAACGCCGCAACATCCGGCAGTCGACCAAGCTTAAACTTGGCTGGTAGTCGCATTGCGAAATCAACCAGATCGTTGTCAAGGAAAGGGATACGTGTTTCGAGACCATGGGCCATCGAGAGCTTGTCTTCCACGACAAGCAGCCCGTGCAGAAACGTCTTCGACTCGAAATAGAGGCAGTGGTTGACGTAATCTTCCGGTCGCAATGTCTTGCCGGCCTGCGGTGCCATCCGCGCAAATCGTGTGGTGAACACTTCCTCGAAGATCGCCCGCGTATCAACCTGCCGGGCTTCGTTCCAAATCGGCGCGAAGATTTGACGGCGGAGTGATTCGGGAATCAACCGCACCCACTGCAGGTAATAGCTGTCCAGAAACTCCTTATTTGTCGCGCTTGCAATGTGTGGATAGTATCGCCAAGGGTATCCGCCGAAGAGCTCATCTCCGCCAGTTCCTGAGAGCACAACCTTGACGAACCGACTCGCCAGCCGGGCAGCATAATAATTCGGATAACTCTGCCCGACGCGGGGTTCATCCAGATGCCACGCGACATCGGGGATTGCCCTCTGCATGTCCGCCGGTCTGAGGATGGATTCGTGATGCTCTGTGTCGAACATCAGCGACGTCCTCCGCGCGGAGATCCGTTCATCAAAGGACCGTTCCCCCTCCGAGGCCGAATGCAGGTCGAAGCCGCAGGTAAACGTTCGCAGAAGAGCCATCTCTCGCGACGCGACCGCCACGATCGAGCCGGAGTCCATGCCGCCGCTGAGATACGATCCCACCTCGACGTCACTGACAAGTTGCCGCTGCACCGCCTGCCGGAACAGCCGCAACAGTTCCTCGCGGCATTCTACTTCGTCGACGCGCCGTTCCGGTTCGCGGAAATCGAAATCCCACCATCTGCGAGGAGAAATACCGCCGGCCGTGCGGCGTGAGGAGGGCGTGACATACAGATAGGTGCCGGCTGGAAGTATCTGTATATCACGGTACAGCGTCCGGTTGCCAAACATGTTTTGAAAGGTGAAGTATTCGACCAGCGCCGCGGGGTCAATTTCCGACGCACACTCTGGATGGGCGAACAAACCTTTCATTTCGGACGCAAAGAGAAATGTGTCCCCTCGCCAAGTGTAATAGAGCGGCTTTATGCCGTAACGGTCGCGCGCCAGGAAGAGTTCTCGTCTTCGCCGGTCCCAAATGGCCAAAGCGAACATGCCGTTGAACCGCTCGACGCACTTCTCTCCCCACTCCTCGAACGCGTGCAGCACGACTTCAGTGTCGGACTGCGACCGGAATGAATGCCCGCGCGCCTTCAGACGCGCCCGCAACTCGCGAAAGTTGTACACCTCGCCGTTGTAGGTAATCACGAACCGGCCATCGGGGGTCGACATCGGCTGCCGTCCAGCGGGGCTCAGGTCGAGAATCGCCAACCGCCGGTGCCCTAGCGCGACCGGCCCGTCGACATGCACTCCTTCGCCGTCCGGTCCACGATGCGCCAGCGCATCGGTCATCTTTCGGATTCGCTGTTCAGCGGCAGGCTCGCCGTCGAGATTGTAAAACCCGGCGATTCCGCACATCGTTTCCCCTCCTGTCGGCCATCCTCACACCCGGCTGTATGCGACGTGATGCAGTGCGTCGGCAACGTATCGGGCATCGTCCAAAGTCATTGCGTTGTGCAACGGAATCGCCATGGTCATCCGGTCGCAGTCACGTGCGACCGGAAAGCGATCGTCGCCGTATCCGAATCGATCGCGATAAAGCCCCAGCAGGTGCACCGCGTGTGTTCCCGGCCGTGTGCTGACTCCCTGCGCCTCCAACCTTTGCATGATCTCGTTCCGGGGGCACGGGGCGCGGCGCTCGTCGACCCGGCAGACGTATGCTTGCCAACCGTGCTCGCACTCGTCAGGAACATGCGGCGTCGCAAGCCAGGCGATGTCGGCCAACTCGCGGTGATAGAACTCCGCCAGATCCCGGCGTTCAGAAAGAAATCCGTCGAGTTTGCGCAACTGCACGCTGCCGACAGCCCCCTGCATGTCGGTCATGCGGTAATTGAAGCCGAGCAGGTTGAACTCCGGCAACAGATACGGCTGCGGCCCGTGATGCCGCTGTTCTTCCGAAATCGATGCTCCATGATTACGGAGCTGGTTGATCTTGTCCGCCAGTCTCTCGTCGCTGGTGGTGATCATCCCCCCCTCGCCGGTCGTGATGCTCTTTCTGGGATGAAATGAAAAGCATCCCAAACGTCCGAGCGAACCGGCAGGGCGCCCCTTGTACGAAGCCCCGGCGGCACAGGCGGCGTCTTCGATGATCGGGATGTCCTCCGCAACAGCAGCAATCGCGTCGATATCGGCACACAACCCAAACAGATGGACGGCGATGATCGCTTTCGTCCGGGGAGTGATAGTCCGCCGAAGGTTCGCCGGGTCAAGGTTGTAGGTCAGCGGATCGACGTCGACGAGCACCGGGGTCGCGCCGCAATAGAGCACGACGTTCGCCGTCGCGACCCAGGTAAACGCTGGAACGATGACTTCGTCGCCAGGGCCGACGTCGAGTGCCGCGAGCGCCAAATGCAGCGCCGTCGTGCAACTGGTTGTCGCGAGGGCATGCTTAACCTGGTGCCGCGCAGCGAACTCCCGCTCGAACCGCGCGACGCAGGGCCCCTGCGTCAACCAGCCGTTCTGCAATGGCTCACGGATCGCTTGCCATTCGTCGTCACCAAGCACCGGCCGGGCGATGGGGATCTTGCGGAGCGTTTCAAGCGGCATGAGGACGGGCCTCCTGGCGACGGCGGGCGACTTCATCCTTGTGCGATTGCCGCCAATCGATGAGCTTGCGGATCCCCTCGCGCAGCCGGACCCGCGCCTGAAAATTGAGTTGCTCGCGTGCTTTCTCCGGGCAGCCGACGCGGTTTTTGACGAAGGTCTGTCCTCCCGGTTCGTATTGGATCCCCAGCTTCGCGCCGGTGACTTCGAGAATCATCTCGGTCAACTGTTTGATCGTCGTACGAATGCCGGTGCCGACGTTGTAGAACTCGTCGCAAGCATCGGCTTTCATCGCCTGGACGTTGGCTGCCGCGCAATCGCCGACGTACACAAAGTCGTATGCCTGCGACCCGTCCCCGTAGACGATCGGGGGCAGACCGGCATCGATGCGATCGAGAATTTTCATGATGACCGAGATATACGCTCCCTGGTAATCCTGCCGCGGGCCGTAGACATTCATGTACCGCAGCCCGACATACTCGAACCGCTGGGGGGAATCCTTGTAGCGATGGTACAGCGCACGTGCCATGTGCTCGCCGGCGATCTTCGTCGCACCGTAGAAATTGGTGTTGTTATACGGATGATCCTCGGTCATCGGTTCCTCGACTGCATCTCCATAGACCGATGCGGATGACGAGTACACCAATCGCGTGACGCCGCACTGCACGCACGCCTCGAGCACGTTGAACGTTCCACCGATGTTCACTTCGAAAGCCGAACGGGGAAAATCATGACAGTGCAGCAACCACATCGCGGCGAAGTGAAACACACCGTCGATTCCGCGGAGCGATTCGTGCAGAATGTCTCGATGTAGAATATCGCCCCCGTAGGGAGCGACGGTGACGCGCGGATCACGTAGAGCGTCGGCAAGATTGTGCCGGCTGCCGCGTGTGAAATTATCGTAGATGCGAATCTCGCTCACCGGCTCGTGCAGCAGAGCATCGACCGTGTGCGAACCAATCAACCCGGCGCCCCCGATGACGAGGACGCGCTTCCCGCGCAGGTCCATCCTTTGACCCCCTTCGCTTAGAGATTTGCGAATTCCAGCGGTGGACGAGGCATTCGCCCGATATCTTCCTCGTCGGCATTCCACCGGTTGCAGACCGCACAAGCTCCTTGCTGGCTGGTCTTTGCGCTTCGCGGACGGAAGTATTTGCGAAACTGCGTTTCAATGCAAGGCGACTTTAGCTGCTTTGGGTGACAGGACAATCCGGACAGGCAAATCGACAGGAAACTGCCATCCAGTCTGCGGATCTTCCCCCCAATTAAAATTCCCGCTAGACTTAACCAGTTTGGGGTTTTCAAGACACGCTAACTTCCTATACTTTGTCAGCTTCCGGATGAGGGATCGAATCCGGATCACCCGCAGGCACTCGAACCAGGGAGGGGGGACATGCCGGCCGACGTGGTCAATTTGGCAATGGTCGGGCTAGGTGGCTGGGGCAAGTACGTTGTCCGCAGCTTCTGGCAGACAGCCAACTGCCGTTTGTCGTATCTCTGCGACGCCAACCCGCGGACACTCGCGGATCAGGTGCGGTACTATCCCGAGGCGTTTCCGACCGACTGCTTCGAGTCCATTTTAAGCGACCATTCGGTCGACGCCGTCGCGCTTGCCACTCCAGCTCCGACTCACTTCGAATTCGCCAGGCAGGCCTTGCTGGCTGGGAAGCATGTCTTTGTTGAGAAGCCGATGGCCTTGTCGTCGGAGCATGCGGAGCAGCTCGTCGAGTTGGCCGAAATCTCCGGCCGAAAGTTCATGGTCGGGCACCTGCTTAAATACCACCCCGCCGTCGATTTGATGAAGCAACAAATCGACTCGGGTGCTCTCGGCGACATTTACTACATGTACTGTCAGCGATTGAATCTCGGAGTCGTGCGGCAAGAAGAGAACGCATTCTGGTCGCTGGCTCCGCACGACATCTCGGTGATCCTGCATTTGTTCGAGGCGGAGCCGGTCCGCATTGAGGCGAGCGGACAGTCCTTTTTGCAGGAAGGTGTCGAGGACGTCGTCTTCAGCACGCTCCACTTTGCCGACGGCCGCGTGGCTCACATTCACGTTTCATGGCTCGACCCGCACAAACGCCGCTCGATGGTGCTCGTCGGCTCCGAGAAGATGCTTGTCTTCGACGACACCGAAGCGACCGAAAAAGTCCGCATCTATGATAAGCATGCTTGCGTCGAGGCCGACCCGGCAGGCCAGATGCCGCCGGTCACCGTGCGGCATGGCGACATCGTGATCCCGAGAATCTCGCAGCGCGAGCCGCTCGCCGTTGAAACGGAACATTTCATCCGCTGCATCCTGGATGACTCGGAGCCGCTGAGCGACGCTCGGGACGGTCTGCGGGTTGTCCGCATTCTGGAAACGATCGACCGGCAGTTCCGCCACCGCATGCCGATCCGTTTGCACAAAGCCGCCTGACGGGGCCGCGCGAGAGGAAGACCATGCCGGGGGGAACAAGCATCGCAGCCAGCAAAGAACGCTTCGTGCACGAATCGTCCTATGTGGACGAGGGGGCCGAGGTCGGTGAAGGAACTCGGATCTGGCATTTTTGCCATATCGCCCCGGGAGCTCGTATCGGCTGCGAGTGCCGCATCGGCCAAAACGTGTTTGTGGCGGGCGGTGTGCAGATCGGCGACCACGTCAAGATTCAAAACAATGTCTCGGTCTACGAAGGAGTCGTGCTCGAAGACTATGTCTTCTGCGGGCCGAGCATGGTCTTCACGAACGTTCGTACCCCCCGCTCCGCTTTTCCGCGCAATTCATCGAGCGACTTTCACACGACACGCGTCAAGCATGGTGCGTCGATCGGCGCCAATGCGACCGTGGTGTGCGGAGTGACGATCGGAGCCTGGGCCTTCATCGCCGCCGGAGCCGTCGTCACCACCGATGTTCCCGATTATGCCCTGATGGCCGGCGTCCCTGCTCGAAGAATCGGCTGGGCTTGTGAATGCGGCCTCACCCTGACTTTCAACGGGGAGCAGGCACGATGTGCCGAATGCGGACGCGGCTATCAAAAGTGCGACGACACCCAAGTGAGATGCGTCATCCCAACATGAAACGGACCCTTTGATGAGCACTCTTGCCTCGCAACGAACGATCCCTTCCCCACGGGCTCACGTCCCCCCATCGGGTCACATTTCAAACAGTATGAAATCTTCAGATTCGTGCTCGACACAACCTCCGATGGCCGGGCCGAACGTTCCGATTCTCGATCTCACGCATGAAATCGATTCCCTCTGGGACGAACTTCAAGCGGCGATTCGCGAAGTCGTTCGCTCCGGGCAGTTCATCCTCGGCCCGCAAGTGCGCGCGTTCGAGGAGGAAGCCGCTCGGTACCTTGGCGCTGAATACGCTGTCGGTTGCAATTCCGGAACCGACGCCCTCATCATCGCGCTGCGGGCGCTGGGCATCGGTCCTGGGGATGACGTGTTGACGACGTCGTTCACCTTCTTTGCGACCGCCGAAGCGATCAGCAGCGTCGGGGCCCGGCCGGTCTTTGTCGACATTGAACCTGACTCGTTCAACATCGACCCTTCACGACTCGAAGCCGCCATCACGCCAAGCACAAAAGCCATCGTGCCCGTTCACCTCTTCGGCCACGCAGCTGACATGGATGCGATTCGCGACGTCGCCAGCCGGCACGGTCTTAAAATCATCGAAGACGCGGCACAGGCATTCGGTGCCACTTATCGTGGACAGAAAGTCGGAACCCTCGGTGCGGTCGGTGCATTCTCATTTTTCCCCTCCAAAAATCTCGGCGCGTTCGGCGACGGGGGGTTAATTGTGACCAACGATCCGCGAGCCGCGGAGAGGGCTCGCCTGTTGAGGACGCATGGCTCGCAGAAGAAGTATCAAAACGAGATGCTCGGTTACAATTCGCGGCTGGATGAAATTCAGGCGGCCGTGTTGCGAGTCAAACTGCCGCATATCGACGACTGGAACGCGGGCCGGCAGCGGGCCTCGCTCACGTATGAACGCCTGCTGGCCGACGTCTCCTGGATCAAAACTCCGCCCTCGGCCGATTTCGCGGGACACGTGTTTCATCAATACACTGTTCGCATCGTGGGACGCGACCGGGACGAAGTGCGCCACCGACTGGAAGAACGCGGAATTGGCTCAATGGTCTACTACCCCGTTCCGGTGCATCGCCTACCGGTTTATGTCACGGAACCATGGCAGCTCCCGATCACGGAGCAGGCGGCATGCGAGGTCTTGAGCCTGCCCATCGGCTGGAATCTTTCCGACGAAACGATTTGTCGCGTGGTCGACGCACTGGTGTCGTGAACTTGGTACATTGAAGCGACTATGACACCACGTCGCAAAGTACTCGTTGTCGGAGCCGGCTCGATCGGCGCCCGGCATGTCCGCTGCTTCCAGAAGACCGGCCGCACCGACGTCGTCCTCTGTGAAATCAACCCAACGCTGCGAGCGCAGGTTGCCGCGGAATACCAACTGACAGCAACTTTCGGAGACTTGGACGAAGCAATCTCCGCCGGAGCGGATTGCGCGGTCATTTGCACTCCCGCAAACTTGCACGTATCGATGGCCAAGAGCCTCGCGCGAGCCGGCATGCACTTGCTCATCGAAAAGCCGTTGAGCACCTCCACCGACGGCATTGATGATCTTATCACTCTGTGCCGCGAACAGCGCCTTGTTGCCAGCGTGGCCTATGTGTATCGCGCCCATCCGGTCTTCGCGGCGATGCGGCAGGCGATTCGAGCAGGACGGTTCGGCAAGCCGGTGCAGGTGGTGATGACCGGTGGCCAGCACTTTCCGTTCTATCGTCCCGCCTACCGGGAGATTTACTACAAGGACCGCGCGACCGGCGGCGGCGCGATTCAGGACGCCCTGACCCACATCGTCAACGCCGTCGAGTGGATCGTCGGCCCAATCACCGAACTCGCGGCCGACGCCGACCATCAGATCCTCGAAGGAGTGACTGTTGAAGACACGGTGCATGTCATCGCACGACACGGAAGCATTCAAGCGTCCTACAGTTTGAACCAATATCAGGCTCCCAATGAGACAATCATCACGTTCATCTGCGAACAGGGCACCGCCCGCTTCGAAATGCATCGGCACGCCTGGAAGTCGCAAACACGCCCCGACAGTGACTGGCAGCTCGAAGAGGAGCGATCGCTGGAACGAGACGAACTGTTCATCGCGCAGGCGAACGCCTTTCTCGACGCGGTCGATGGGGTTTGCCTCCCCGCTTGTCCTATTGACGAAGCGTTGCAGACTTTGCGGGTCAATCTGGCGATTCTCCAAGCAGCCGACACACATACGTGGCAGAAGGTCGCGAACTGATCGATGAGCACCACCATGAGCAAAACCGTGCAGCAACTGTTCGACCTTAACGGCCGGGTGGCCCTCGTCACCGGCGGTACTGGTTTTCTCGGCACAGCGATTTCGCAGGCGCTCGCGGAAGCAGGAGCGCGCGTCGTCATTTCCAGCCGCGAACGGGACCGCGCCGAATCCGCCGCGGCGAAACTTCCATCCCCCGGCGGAGCAACACATCTCGGCGTTGAACTCGATCACATGGACGAGCCGACACTGCACCGCGGATTCGACGAAGCGGTGACGCGCGCCGGGCAGGTCGACATTCTCATCAACAACGGCCATGAGGCGCTGGGAGCCGACTGGTCGAACGTCACGTACGACCAGTTCGCACGACACCTCGCCAACGCGGCCGGATATTTCACACTCTCACGACGGCTGCGCGATCATCTGCTCGAACGCAAAGCCCCGGGCAGCATTGTGATGCTCGGTTCGATGTACGGTGTCGTCGGTTCCTATCCTGAGGCCTATGCCGATATCTGCAATGCCAGCCCGGTCGCCTACCACACCCTCAAAGGGGGCATCGTCCATATGACTCGGCATCTCGCCGTCTACTGGGCGAAGGACCGCATCCGTGTGAACTGCCTCAGTCCCGGTCCATTCCCAAACGAAAAAGCTCCCCGCCAAATGGTCGATCGGCTCTGCAAAAAGAGCCCGATGGGACGGATGGGAGAACCGGGCGAACTCAAGGGGGCAGTCCTGTTGCTCGCCAGCGATGCCGGCAGCTACATCACGGGCCAGAACCTGCTTGTCGACGGCGGCTGGACGGCGTGGTGACGAAAGCTGTCAGCTTGCAGCGGTCAGCAATCGGTTATCAGCATGAAAGCCGTGTGCCAAAACTGTGGACAAGTCCACTCAACCAAGCTGCTTTCGGAACCTTGCCAGGCTGAGTGAGAAGATCACCGCAGTGCAGAGAGCCAGCCCCGCAATGTGCGGGAGAAGGTCGAAGAAATCCGCCCCCCGGAGCACCAGCCCGCGCAGAATCTCCAGAAAATAGGTGACCGGAATCACGAACGTCACTAGATAGATCGGCAGCGGCATCTGCGCACGCGGAAAGACGAAACCCGAGAGCAGCACCGACGGCAGCATGATCAGAAACGCGAATTGAATCGCCTGCAACTGCGTACTCGCGAGCGTTGAGACGAGCATTCCCAGTCCGAGTGCGCAAACCAGGAACAACATCGCCAAGAGCATCAGCAGAACCAGATTCCCGTTGATCGGCACGCCGAACACGTAGACCATCACCGTCAGCACGATCAAGGTTTCGACAAACCCGATGCAGGCATATGGCATCAGCTTTCCAAGGAGCAACCCCGCTTTTCCCACCGGCGTGACGAACAGTTGCTCCAGTGTGCCGAGTTCTCGCTCCCGGACGATCGCAAACGACGTCAGAAACAGCGTGACTAATTGCAGAATGATCCCCACCAGCCCCGGAACGAAGAAGTGCGAGCTTTCGAGGTCGGGATTGTAGAGCAGCCGGGGGCGCATCTCGATCGGCAAAGCCGCCCGCCCGGTGGCATTCCGCGCCGGGACGGTCGGCAGCTGTTCGCCGAAGTTCCGCGCAATGCCGATCGACAGATTGATCCCCAGCAGATTCGTGGTGTTGAGCGCGGTTGTCGCGACCTGCGAGTCGCTGCCGTCGATTAGAACCTGCACCTGCGTCTGTTCGCCGCGCACCAGCCGGTCGGTGTAATCGGGGGGAATCCGCACGCCGACTTTCGCTTCGCCCGACGTGATCGCCCTGCGAAACGAGTCTTCGTCGAAGACACGGCCGACGATCTCAAACGTCCGCGTGTTCGCGAACGCCTCGCGTAATTCGCGGGCCGGTCCGCGCCCGTCGAGGTCGTAGACGATAGTTGGAATGTTTTCGACCTCCATGTCGATCGCGTAGCCGAAGATCGTCATCTGTAACACCGGCACGATGAACATGAAAATCAGCGTCGAGCGTTCGCGGCGGATGTGCGAAAACTCCTTGAGCAGAATGGCTGGGAAGCCCCACATGGGGCGCTGTTTGGCAACAAGTCGTCTAAGTGGCGAGCGCAATTCAGCCGCCTCTTGGCCCGCTTCCTCATCGATCAACTCTCCCTCGGAGGTATCTACATCTGCGGTCGGATCCTTCGGCCGCAGGTCTTCGTGAGCAGTGATCCCCTGCCGATCGGATTCGTCCCTCGATTTCTCCGCAGAACGATCGGTCACGTTGCGGGTTCGTTCGATTCGCCCTTGTTCCGCCGCGCGGCTGAGGGTCACAAACACATCTTCCAGCGTCGGTGCGATCGGCCGCACCTCGACATTCTTTGCGGTCAGGCCGAGACGGCGAATCAGTTCCGGCTCCGGCAACGAGTCCGCGGTCAAGACGTGAATCGCCTGACCGAACAACGTTGCATCGCGGACTTCGCTCATTGTGCGGAGCTTCGCCAGCGATTCAGCCGGTGACGGAACTTCGAGTTCCAGCCGCCGGGTGCCCGCCGGCGTCACCTCCGGCAATTGCTTCAAGTCATCCGGCTTGCCGCAGACGATGAGCTTCGACGAATAAATGTACCCGACATCGGTGCAGCGCTCCGCCTCGTCCATGTAGTGCGTAGTGACGAACAGTGTCACGCCGCGCCCGGCCAGTTCAAACAACAGATCCCACAGGTCGCGTCGCGCGACCGGGTCGATCCCCGCCGTCGGCTCGTCGAGAAAGACCACTTCGGGCTCGTGGATGAGCGCGCAGGCCAATGCCAGTCGCTGCTTCCATCCGCCGGAGAGGGTTCCCGCCAACTGGTCGAGGTTTACCCGTTCGCCGAGCGCCGTAAGCTTGAGCACATCCCGCGTCCTCTCGGCCAGCCGCATCGTGCTCAATCCATAAATGCGGCCATAAAAATCGATGTTCTCGCGGACGCTCAGATCGGAATAGAGACTGAACTTCTGCGACATGTAGCCGATGCGCCGCTTGATGCTTTCCGCTTCTTGTTCGACGTCATGTCCGAGGACCGACGCCCGTCCTTCCGACGGCGCGAGCACGCCGCACAGCATGCGGATGATCGTCGATTTGCCGCTGCCATTGGGGCCCAGCAGTCCGAAGATCGCGCCGCGCCGCACCTCGAAGCTGACGTCGTCGACGGCCACCAGCGTGCCGAACCTGCGACCAAGGTGTTCGACGCGGATCGCCGGTTCGCTCATGGGGAATTGCCCACGGGGTCGAGCCAGACGTCGGCCGCCATTCCAGGGCGCAACACGTCCCGTCCTTCGATCAACTCCACCTTGATGCGGAACACCTGCTTCGAGCGTTCTTCCGGTGTCTGCACGTTCCCGGGCGTGAATTCCGCCTGCCGCGCGATGAAGGAGATCTTTCCCGCAAAAGTTTGTTTCGGAAAGCTGTCGACGGTGACTTTAACTGCTTGACCGATCTTGATGGCGAGTTGGTTTTCGGGAACATACGCCCGCACCCAAAGATGCTCCAGGTCGATGAGGGAAATCGCCGGCGCGTTGCCTCCGACGAGATCCCCCGGCTGCAATTCGACCGCCTCGATGTATCCCTTGACCGGCGCGGTGATTTTCAATTCACGCATCTGTTCGTCGATGGCCGCAAGCGCCGCTTCCGCAGCCTGCACGGCGGCGCGCGCTTCTGCAATGTCCTCGGATCGATACCCGGCCGTCTGCAATTTCCACGCCTGGGTTGCCTCTTCAAGCTGCGCTTCCGCGGCAGCAATATCTTCTTTGCGCGTCCCTTCCTTCAGCAGGTCGAGGTTTTCCCGACGCACCTGCAGGCGGGCCTGCGCGGTTGCCAGCTCGTTGTTTGCCTGGTCCATTAATTCGCGCGACGCGGCCCCTTTGGCATACAACCCTTCGGTGCGCTGATGATTGACGTTTGCCAGCTTCAGTTCGGCTTGCGCCAACTCGAGCTCCGCCTGCGCGGCGGCCAACTCCTGCTCGCGCGGACCGTTCTTCAGCTTTTCAAGCTGTGCCGCGAGCTGCTCGGTGCGGGCTTTCACCTGCGCGATCTCTTCGGCCCGAAATCCGGCGAGTGCCTTGTCGAGCGCAGCCTTTCGTTCCGCAAGCATGGCAGCCGCTTCGGCGCGACGTTCCTGCAGGTCGAACGGCTCCAACTCGACCAGCGGATCACCCTGCTTGACGTGCGCCCCTTCCACCGCGCTGACGCTGCGAACCCGCCCGCCGACGCGCGAGCCGACGCGAATTTCGTCAGCTTCGATGAATCCGGAAACCTTCTGCTGTCCTTCCTGCCACTGACGCGCAAACAACGCAACACCCAACACACAGGCGAGCAGGACAATGGCAATGGCACGAAGGAACATGCGAGGTTCTTACTCTCCAGCGATCGGTTCATCAACAACGATAGCGGGGGGGGATCACGGATTGGCCGGCTTGGGAGCCTTCGGCGTCGTCGCGGATTTCTTACCGGTCGTCTTTTTCGTGTTCTTGCCGGACTTCTTGTCCTTGTTTTCTTTCTTGTCGTCCGGAATCTGGTCTTTTTTGAACGGCTCATTCCGCTCGATGTAAACGCGCACCGCCACCGGATTCGGATTGAACGCCACGTTCACCGTCGCCTGCGATCCTTCGTCGAGGAGATCAATCCTGTCTCCCAGGTTCAGCTTGAGCGTCCCCGCTTCTTTCGGTGTTTCGATTGTCAGATCGTTATTCTTGAATTCCGGCAGCTTTTGGATCGGCTGCCCCGGCACGCGCACGCCGAGCCTCGGTTGCGGATAATTCGACAGCGGCCGCACGACCAATGGCTCCCGGTTAATCACCGTGCCGACAAACTTGAAGGGGATCACCTGGCTGCCGGCCGGGGCGGTGTAAACGATCTCCTCGCGCCGTTCGACGGGGGGTGTCGGCGGTTGCCCGGTCACGCAAACTTCGATCCCCTCCCAGCCGCGCTCGCGCAATAAGACAGTTCCCTCGGTTGTCATCTCACCCGAGACTTCTACGATTGCCCCGACGACTAGAAAATCGAGCGAACCTTTTGCCCCAAGCTCGACGCGCGTATCGCGCACGATTGCCATGGCGAGTTCTTTGCCATCGCTGTTGACCACCAGACCATCCCGCTCAAGACTGATCAAGGTTCCCTTCACGACTTGAGTCGGAATCACATCGTCATCCACCCGGCGCCCAGGACGCCGGTTTTCGACGGTGACATCTTGTCCGCACGCCAGGTTGGCGAGAAATGTAAATGCGAGCAGCGTACAACAACCGGCCAGGCCCTTGCGGCAACTTGCAATCGCGACTGCCATGGCAATTCTCCCGAATGTGAGATCGGAGCAGCTCAAAGCTTCCACATTCCTACGGGACGACACAAACGGGGCCCTTGTCGTATTCCGGTTCCCGCCAATGCGGTCCATTCATCCTACCTGTTTGTTGGTCCTTCAGGCCAGAGTGTCGGCGGAAACGTTGGAAAATCCGCCCATTGGAACCCACGAATTCCGTGGGGTTTGCCGGACGCAATTGACTTTTCCGCCCGTCGGCACGGATGATGGGGGCGGTGCGAATTCCAGAGCGTTTCCATCGTACACTCGGTTTGGTTGAATTCTCCCGGGAGTTGACGACGCGTGAAACCCGAACCTGACGATGCTCCTAAGAACCCGTCCCCTCAAACTGCTCCCACGATCGAAGCTGCGGATCGGCAATCGGTCGAACGTCTCGGTGAGGCGTATCGGAAGATCACCGACGAGCTTTCCAAGACGATCATCGGCCAGAAGCAAGTGATCGAGGAGTTGATGATCGCGCTTCTGGCGGGCGGGCATTGTCTGCTGCTCGGCGTCCCTGGATTGGCGAAGACCTTGATGGTAAGGACGCTGGCCGAGACCTTGAATCTGACGTTCAACCGAATTCAATTCACGCCGGATCTCATGCCGGCGGACATTACCGGGACGGAAGTCATTCAGGAAGACAAGGCGACCGGAGTGCGCGAGTTCCGCTTTCTCGAGGGGCCGGTCTTCGCGAATGTCGTTCTGGCGGATGAGATCAACCGTACGCCGCCGAAGACGCAGGCTGCGTTGCTGGAAGCGATGCAGGAACATCAGGTCACGGCCGGCGGCAAACGGCATAAGCTTCCCGATCCCTTCTTCGTACTGGCGACGCAAAATCCGATCGAGCAGGAAGGAACCTACCCGCTCCCCGAGGCGCAACTGGATCGCTTCATGTTCGAAGTGCTGGTGGATTATCCCGATGAAGAGGAAGAACTGGCGATCGTGCGGCAGACGACCGCCGAGACCAGACCCTCCGTGAGTAAAGTCCTGTCGTACGAGGATGTCCGCGGTCTGCAAACAATAGTACGTCGCGTGCCTGTAGCCGATCATGTGATTCGCTATGCCATGCAGTTTGCCCGGCTCACACGTCGCGGAAAAGGGGATGTTCCGTCCTTCATCAACGATTATGTAAGCTGGGGCGCCGGCCCACGGGCCAGCCAGTATTTGATTCTTGGCGCCAAAGTACGGGCTATGCTGCACGGGCGGGCGTATGTTAGCACCGACGACGTCCGAGCAGTCGCGGGGCCGGTGTTGCGGCACCGCATCATCACCAATTTCAATGCCGAAGCCGACGGCGTCTCGGCGGACGAAATCGTTCGACGTCTGGCATCCGTTATTCCCACCGACTCAACAAAAGCACGCACAGGTGGACGACACCCGGAAGTATTTAGATCCGCGGACGCTGGCTAAGCTCGAAGGCCTGGACCTGAAAGCGCGGCTGATCGTCGAAGGCTGCGTTTCGGGACTGCATCGCAGCCCGTATCAGGGATTCTCCGTCGAGTTCGCGGAACACCGCGAGTACGTGCCAGGCGACGACCTCCGCTACGTCGACTGGAAAGTCTTCGGCAAAAGCGACCGTTTCTATCTCAAACAGTTTGAGGAAGACACAAACTTTGCCTGCCACGTGCTGCTCGATTCCAGCGAGTCGATGAGCTATCAGTCGGAAAGGGCTCCGGTCTCGAAGCTCGAATATGCAAAGTATATTGCCGCCGCTCTTTGTTATCTCGTTGTGCGGCAACAAGATGCCGCCGGGTTTGTGACGTTCGACTCGCGCGTGGGACAGTTGTTGCGCCCTTCCAGCCAGCCGTCGCATCTGAAGCAAATCTTTCATGTGATGGACAAAACCACTGCGGCCGGGGAGACATCCATCGGGCCGATTCTGCACGATCTGGCCGAGCGGATTCAGAAGCGCGGGCTGGTGATCATCTTGAGCGATCTGTTCGACGATGTCGGCTCGCTGCTGTCGGGCCTGAAGCACTTTCGTCACCGGCGGCATGACGTGAGCGTCATGCAGGTGATTGACCCCGCCGAGCAAGATTTTCCATTTGAAGATCCGACCCTCTTCAAGGGGCTGGAAGGACAGCCGGAACAGATGACCGAGCCCCGCGCGCTGCGGCGCGCCTATCGCGCCGAGTTCGAGAAGTTTCTGCGGGAGGTCCGCCGCGGATGCCGCGACTTGCAGATGGATCACATCCTGCTGCGGACCGACGAACCGTTGGACGTCGCGCTGACGGCGTTCCTCTCGCGCCGCAGGCTTCGCGCGGGAAGAACGTGAGGGGATGATGGAAGATGGAGGATTGAAAATGGAGCAAAGAACAATGAATGCGGTGGTGAATTCCTCCCATCCTCCATCCTCCGTCCTCCATCCTCCCCGCACTTGGGTCGGAAAGTAGTCACCGTGCTCGATCGTCCGCTGCTGTTCGCGTTCGGCTTCGCCAGCCCCTGGCTGCTGGGGGGGTTGGCGCTCGCGGGCATTCCGATCCTGATCCATCTGCTTTACAAACGCCGCTTTCGAGAAACTCCCTGGGCGGCGATGCGGTTTCTGCTCGAAGCGGCCCGCAAAAACTCGCGGCGGATGCGGCTCGAACAGCTCGTGCTGCTGTCGATTCGCATGCTGATGCTCGTGCTGTTGAGTGTGGCGCTCGCGCGGCCGATCGCGGATACCATCGGCGCCGCGACTTTCTCCCGCGCGGCCCTGCATCGCATCATCGTTCTCGATGCCTCGTTCAGCATGGGTTGCCAAGAAGGGAGTACAACCCGCTTTGAGCGCGCCCGGCAAATCGCCCGGCAAGTCGCCGACGAGTCCAGCCCCGGCGATGCCTTCAACGTGGTGCTGATTCGCGGCGAAGCCTCCACCGTCGTCGTGCGGGAACCGTCGCGCGATCGCAACCAAATTCTCGAGGAGATCGCGCAGCTGCGCGTGACCGAGGAACGGGGAAACGTGATTGCCTGCATGCGTGACGTTACCGAACTGGCGAAGCTAGTCCCGGAGATTCCGCAAAAGGAAATTTCCATCATCAGCGACTTTCAGCGAGACAACTGGCATCCCGAATCGAACGGCGGTGAAACGGAGCTGCGCCGTTTGCTCAACGGGCTTGCCGAGCAGTCTCGGATTGTCATGCTCGACGCGAAGCAGGAGAACGTTGCCAATTCGGCCGTGATGTCCATCACTTCGGAAGAACCGGTGCCGATTGTCGGCCACAACATTCCCGTGCGAGCCCTCCTGCGGAATTTCGGTGACAAGCCGCTCGATGGTCGCAAAGTGGAACTCCTCGTGGACGGACGACTCTCCGAAACGCGGGCCGTGAATCTTCTTCCCGGAACCGACATGCCGGTCGAATTTCAACCGTTGTTTCGCGAGAGCGGCGACCATCTGCTGGAAGTACGACTGCAAGAAGATTCCCTGGCGATCGATAATCGCCGATTGCTGGTACTGCCGGTCCGGAACGAATTGCGGGTACTGCTCGTCAACGGACGTCCCGCGGGCCGCCCCGTCGATTCGGCGACGTATTATCTGGATCGCGTGCTCGCTCCTTCGACCGCGCGCGAGTCGTGGAGCGGATCGACCCGGCCGCGCGTCATCGGCGACGGCGAACTGGCCGAGCAGAATCTCAATGAATTCGATTGCGTCTCGCTTTGCAACATCCGGCTGTTCACTGATCGGGAAGCGGAGATTCTGAAAAATTACGTCGAAAGCGGCGGCGGCCTGATCCTCTGGCTGGGTGATCGCGTGGAGTCGGAAAGCTACAACCGTTGGCTGTACCGAGACGAAAAGGGAGTTCTCCCGGCGCAGTTGAACGAACGGGTGGGGGACGCCAAGAATCCGGTCAACGCGTTCTTGTTCGACGCCGCCCAGCTTGAACATCCCATCTTGGGCCGCTTTCGGGGCAACCCCGGCACCGGGCTCGAAACCACCCTCACCTTCGAGTATTTCCGCGTGGCCGTGGGCGACGGTACGTCCTCGCGGGTGGTTCTCAAATTCCAGTCGGGTGATCCCGCGATTGTCGAAAAATCGCTCGGGCGCGGCCGGGTCATCCTGGTGACGACCGCGCCCGATCTCTCGTGGGGAACCTGGCCGGTGCAACGCAGCTTTCCCCCCTTGGTGCATGAAACAGTTCGATACGCCATCGCCGGACGACTTGGCGAACGCCAACATCTGGTTGGCGGGCCGATCGTCCGGACGGTTCAGCCTACCGAGCGAATCTCCGGCGCGCGGGTCCTCCGTCCCGACGGCGAACAGACAGCACTCACTATTGCCAACGAACAGGACGGCTCGGGAGCCCTCGTCTATAGCAAGACCGATCGCAGCGGCGCGTACGAACTTCAATTGACCGCTCCGACGGAGCTTTCCGAAAAATTTGGCTTCAATGTCGACACGCGAGAGAGCAATCTTGCGGCCGACAGCGTGGAACAGCTGCAACAAGAACACCTGCCGGCCAGCAGCGGGTCAGCTAGTCTGCAACGGGGAGATTCGGAACAAGTGGTTCCGACAGCCTCCCCCGTCACGGAGCTTTCGGGATGGTTGCTCGTGGCGGTCCTCTGCCTGTTGTTCGTCGAACAGTTGATGGCCTGGAACTTTGCGTACGGTCTCCTACTGCTATATGTTTGCGTCGCTGCCGGGTTCATCAGGCATGCCTTCGCGTGGAATATGCCGGCTGGAGTGGTAGTGACCATTCTGTTCTCTGCGGGATTCGTGGCGTGCATCATCTGGCAACGCCGTGCGGCCCGCTCCGCCGGACAGTAATTGGTGCGGGCTTCAGCGGGTCAGGCTTCAGGAAAGCAAGGAGTTAGGGTTTCAGGGTGCGAGGGTTCGAGGCCTCCATCCTCTGGCTTCAGGTGATCAGGCTTCGGGCTTCAGGCATTGCGGATTTCGGATTGCGGATTGCTGACCCAGGACTCCGGACTCGGGACTCTTTTTCTTTCCGTTCTCTGTTCTCCTCTTTCCATCTTCCTCCTCCGTCATCCGTCCTCTGTCTTCTCATCGACCGCTGATCCGACGACAAGTCGTCGGCTTGGCAAGAGTCCGATTCCCTCCGTCTG
>CAZVJA010000025.1:0-39071 GCA_964626885.1 uncultured Planctomycetaceae bacterium
CCTCTCGAAGCCAGCACGTCGCTGGTCCGGCGGGCGCTGGCCACTTCCTGGTAGTCGAAGTAAGGAAGCCGCAACACCTTCCGGACCGGCCGTATGAGTCCCAGCCGCTCCCAACGTCGGATCGTACCCGTGGTGACTCCGAGCAGTTGGCAGAGCAGGGCGGGGGTGTAGAGCCGATGAACTTCCTGGCGGCGCTCGTCCAGACCGATGAGGTGCAGCCACTCCGATTCGTTGAGAATGCGGATGGCGATCCCTTCTGCCTGCCACTGGCTGACATGAATCAGCTTTTGTGATGGTTTACCGTCCGGCTCAAGAGGCCAACCCTCTTCACCGACGACAAGCATTGTCGTTTGCCGGCTGACATGGGGCATTGCCGACCCGCCATGTTCCTCGACGAGATCGTGTGCCTGCTGGTGCGTCATCGACGCCAGCGTGCCGGTGAACGAGACCCGTTCCCCCTGTAGGCAAGGGGAGCCGGGATTCAGATCTTTTTTCTCGGACATTGGCGGAGTGGCTGGCAAGGGAGTTTCCGTACCACATCGCCCCAGGTGCAGTGGCGATTACAGCGTCTGAGGATACCCGCCCATCGGTCGGTTGGGTAGCTTTTGGGAATCGCGGGCACTATAAGTCGCAAGAGAGTTCAGAGCGGTCAGCTTTCAGCGAATCGTCAGCTGAAGCCATCAGATTCTTTTGAAACCCGAATATCGCAATTCGTAATTCATGGTGGAGATATCCATGTCGTTTCTAGAAAAGGCCGATCCGGAGGTCTGGGCCGCGATTCAACAGGAAGAGACGCGGCAGACGACCGGTCTGGAACTCATAGCGTCCGAGAATTACACGAGCGCCGCGGTTCTGGAAGCCGCCGGTACCATCCTCACAAATAAATATGCCGAAGGGTACCCCGGCCGACGCTATTACGGCGGTTGCGAATTTGTGGACGATGTCGAGGAACTCGCGCGGCAGAGGGTCTGCAAACTGTTTGGGGCGGAACACGCCAACGTCCAGCCGCATTCCGGCTCGCAGGCCAATATGTCCGTTTACCTGACCGTGTTGCAACCGGGAGATACTTACCTGGCGATGGATCTCGCCCACGGGGGGCATTTGACGCATGGGATGGCACTCAATTTCTCGGGCCAGTTGTACAAGCCGGTGCATTATGGAGTCCGCGAGAGTGACCACCGCATCGATTTCGATCAGGTTGCGCGGCTGGCGCGCGAGCACAAGCCGAAGCTGATCGTTGCCGGGGCGAGTGCCTATCCGCGGGAGATCGATCATCCGAAGTTTGCGGAGATTGCTCGCGAAGTCGGCGCACTCTTGATGGTCGATATGGCCCATTACGCGGGACTGGTTGCAGCCGGCATTCATAACAATCCGGTCAAAGTGGCCGACTATGTGACCTCGACGTCGCACAAGACGCTGCGCGGCCCGCGGTCCGGGTTCGTGCTGACGCGCGAAGCCAACGGCAAGGCGCTCGATAAGACCGTGTTCCCCGGCATGCAGGGGGGACCGTTGATGCACATCATCGCTGGCAAAGCGGTCTGCTTCGGCGAGGCGCTGCAGCCGTCATTCAAAGACTATGCCCGGCAGATCGTCGCGAACGCGAAGGTACTTGCGGAAACGCTCGTCTCGGGAGGTGTCAAGCTCGCGTCCGGCGGAACCGACAATCACCTGATGCTCGTCGACGTCACGCCGCTTGGCCTGACCGGCAAGATCGCCGAGCAATCTCTCGATCACGCGGGAATCACCGTCAACAAAAACATGATCCCCTACGACAAGCGGAAGCCCCTCGACCCGAGCGGTATCCGCATCGGCACGGCGGCTCTTACCACGCGCGGCATGAAAGAGGACGAAATGCGCCGCGTCGGGAAGTGGATTCTCGAAGTGCTCCGCGCACCGGAAGACGAATCGGTTACCAGCCGTGTTGCCGAGGAAATCTGCGAGTTCACCGTCAACTACCCCTTGCCGGGGATTGGCTAGCATCTCCGCGTGAGTCCCATTTCGGTGCAGAAGATGGCGGAGAAAGTGCCCATCGATCCGCAGCAGACAGCTCCCGTTCGTGGGATTAACGCCTGGCGGGCCGTCACTCTGCTCGCGCTTGCAATCAGCCTCCCCACATTCCTGGCTCTCGGGGCGCGCGGGTGGTGGGTATTGGAGCTGGCAACGCATTTTCGCGTTTACTACGCGGGTCTGTTCCTTATCGTGACCGCAGTCTTCCTCCTCGGACGCCAATGGAAGCAAGTCGTCTTCTGCGCTCTGGTGCTGATCTGGAATCTAATTGGTATCGTACCGTTCTACTTTGGCAGAACTACCCCGGCTCCCAACTCGCTTCAGTTTCGCGTGATCACGGCCAATGTGCACACGGCGAATCGCAACCACCAGGCGCTCATTGACCTCGTCCATCTCGAACAGCCGGATATTCTGCTGGCGATTGAGGTCGATGATCGCTGGATCAAGTCGCTGAGCGTTCTTGACGAGGAGTATCCCCATCGAATCACGCTCCCACGCTCGGATAACTTCGGCATCGCCTTCTACAGCCGGCTGCCTGTGGAATCGCTTGAGTTCAAGGAACTTGGCGAATCCGAAGTCCCGGCGGTGATCGCGCGGCTGAAGAGGGAAGGGGAGGAAATCACCGTGATCGGAGTGCATACTCTTCCTCCGGTGAACCAAGACTACGCCTCGACGCGCAATCGCCAAATGGCGTCGACGGCGGAACTGGCGCGGCAGACTTCCGGTCCAGTGATCGCTTTGGGAGACTTCAACATCACCCCTTGGTCGCCGTTCTTCCATGATTTTCTGGAACGATCTCAACTCCACGACGGACGGCATGGCTTCGGCATTCAGCCGACCTGGACTGGGGGGCGAGCCTTCATGAAAATTCCGATCGACCACATCTTTGTCAGTCAAAATATTGCGGTCACCAGTCTCCGTGTCGGTCCCGACATCGGCTCGGACCATCAGTCCGTGATTGCCGACATTGCTCTCCCGCGATAGCAGTGCAGGGGGGGCCAAACGCAGTATCGGGGGACGCGAAGGATCGGCCAGCGGCACGGCACCACAAACTCGTGTTATGGATTGGCTGACTGCTGATCGCTGACCTCTGACTGCTGGATTTGAAGCGGCACGACGGCGTTCATGCTGCCGGAACGGAAGCCGTCGAGATCGAGCGCCACGTACATGAAGCCGAGTTCGTGCAGCCGCATGCTGATTTTTCGCCGTATTTCGGAATCGACAAGCCGCGCGAGTTCGCCGGCCGGGACTTCGATTCGGGCGAGGTCATTCGCTTCGTGACGCACGCGGAACTCCCGCAGGCTGCATTCGCTCCTCAAGAATTGTTCCGCCTCATCGACGCGCCGCAGACGCTCCGGTGTCACGCTCACCCCATAGGCAATGCGGCTGGAAAGGCAGGGGGTCGCGGGCTTATCCCAAATGGGAAGATTCCAAAACCGGGCCAGTTCGCGAACATCTGCCTTCGTGAAACCCGCTTCGATGAGTGGACTGCGCACTGCATGCTCGCCGGCGGCCTGCATGCCGGGGCGGTAATCGCCGCGATCGTCGAGGTTCGCGCCGTTGACGACCACGTCCGCTTCGAGTTCCTCCAAGCGATTTTCGAGTTGCGTATACAGCTCGGTTTTGCAGAAGTAGCAGCGGTCCGGAGCGTTTTTCAAATAGTTGGGGTTCTCAACTTCCCGAGTTTCGAGAATCACATGCCGGATGCCGATTTGCCGCGCGAGCGATTCCGCTTCTTCCTTCTCACCGGTTGCGAGGCTTGGGCTGATTGCTGTAACCGCGACCGCGCGGCCGCCGCAGGCGAGTTGAGCCGCCATGGCGACGACAGTACTGTCGACCCCCGCCGAGAACGCAATCGCAACCCGGCCATATCCGCGCAGCACGCCCAGCAGCGCATCGCGCTTTGCTTCGAGTGCTGCTGGTGCGATCGTCAGATTAGCGGAAGAGGGGGATGCGGCCATGGCATTCATCATAACACCTGCGGCGCGTCACGCGGAAGTCGGTGCGGTGTGCTGTTGGGATCGTTGCCGGAAGAGTATACTCGCGATGGCAAGGTGAAATGCTCCCATTCAATGGTCTGGATGATGCGATGCGTGATGTGATTGTCGTCGGAGGGGGAGTGATCGGCCTGTCCGTCGCGTGGGAACTCGCGAAACAGGGGCTCGCCGTTACCGTTTTGGAGCAGGGGGAGTTCGGCCGTGAGGCTTCCTGGGCCGGTGCGGGAATTCTGCCGCCGGGGAATCCCGCCGGCGCGCGAACTGCCGAGGCGCGATTGCGTGCCGCCAGCCACATTCTCTGGGAAGGTTTCAGTGCCGAACTTAAAGAAACCACGGGGATCGACAACGGCTATCGTAACTGCGGCGGAATCAACGTGCGGATCGGCGCGTCTTGCGACGAATTGAAGGGCGAAGTCACTAACTGGCGTGGCGAAGGAGTGGTCGTCGAAGAACTCGATGGTCCGGCGGCACGCGAACATGAGCCGCGATTAAGTGATGCGATCTCGGCGGCCTATCGTCTCCCCGAACTGTCGCAGGTCCGCAATCCCTGGCATTTGCGAGCACTTTACACGGCCTGCTCGCAGCAAGGCGTCGAACTTCTGGCGGGGCGACCCGTGGCGGGATTCAATCGAGAAGGGGAGAGAATCGTCGGCGTGCGATCCCTTGGTAGTACTTATCGCGCCGGGCAATTCTGCATCACGGCGGGTGCGTGGTCGAAGCAAATTCTGGAGATGTCTGGCTGTCGAATCCCCGTGGCGCCGGTTCGAGGGCAGATCGTGCTCTTGTCGGCTTGCCCTTCGCCGATCCGGCATGTCGTCGAAGTTGGGCCGCGCTATCTCGTGCCGCGCGGTGACGGTCGAATTCTCATCGGCTCGACCGAGGAGCACGTTGGATTCGAGAAACGGAACACCGCCGGTGCGGTCGCTGAGCTGATCGGTTTCGCATCATCGCTTGTGCCGAACCTGGCGGATGCAAAGTACGAGGGGGCCTGGTGCGGACTGCGACCCCGCTCGGCAGATGGTCTTCCTTATATTGGCCTGATCCCTGAGAGGGAAAATCTGTTCGTTGCCGCGGGGCACTTTCGCTCTGGTTTGCAAATGTCTCCTGCCACTGCGCTCCTCATAAGGCAGATGATTCTTGGAGAGCGGACGGAGATTCCGGCGGAACCATACGCGTGCGACCGACACAACAGCATGGCAACGCGTTCTCATCAAATGGAAAAACTGTGAAGTCGGTTGTGCAAAGGGTGTCGCGTGCGCAGGTCACAGTTGCCGGCGAAGTCGTCGGACGGATCGAGCGCGGATTTCTCGTCCTGCTCGGCGTCGCAGAGGACGATACGCAAGAGGATGCCGTGTTCCTCGCTGCGAAGATCGCCGGACTGCGGGTCTTCGAGGACGAAGCCGGCAAGATGAACTTGGCCCTTGCGGATGTCGGCGGCCGGGTGCTCGTTGTCAGCCAGTTCACGCTGTTGGGAGACTGCCGCAAAGGGCGCCGACCGAGCTTCATTCAGGCGGCCCGTCCCGAGAAAGCACGGGAGCTGTATCAGTGCTTTGTGGCGGAGCTGCGCGGCTGTGGGCTGGAAGTGGAAACCGGGCGTTTCCAGGAGCACATGGATGTCGAGCTGGTCAACGACGGACCGGTAACGCTGCTGATCGACAGCCCGCGCAACGAATCGTAGCGGGCCGCGCACAGCCGGCGAATCGGGATCGCCATACCAGGAAAGCAGGTGGTGGAAGCTCCCCAGACTGCTCTTTGAACCCGCCCGCGTTTCGTTATATACTCCCGCCCCAACGGAACTGACTCAAATCGTCTCCAGGCAGGAAGCCGACCATGTGGTACGACGCCATTGTGATTTGCATTTTGTTGTTCGCGACGATTCGTGGAGCGATGAAGGGGTTGGTATGGCAGTTGGCGGTCATTGCGTCACTCGTGTTTTGCTTCGTGTTCGCGGGCTCGATGTCGCTGGCATTAGCGCCGTACATCGGCGTTGAACCGCCACTCAATCGCTGGATCGCGATGTTCGCCTTATACGCCATATTCTCGTTCGTGGCGTTTGGAGCAGCGCGATTGATTCGTGAATGGCTGGACGCCGTGAAGTTCACGGAATATGACCGTCATCTCGGAGCAGTATTCGGCTTCGTGAAGGGAGCCGTCTTCGCGCTGTTTGTGACGTTCTTCACCGTGACGCTCTCAGCCAATTTTCGTGAACACGCCCTGCACTCTCAAAGCGGTCGCGCGGCCGCCATCGTGATGGATCGCTTGCATCCAGTCATGCCTGTAGAGTTGCATGATGTGCTGGAGCCGTACATTCACCAGCTCGATCAACCAGGGCTCAACCTCCAGCATACGCACGATCATCCGGGAGAGCATGGGGATCATAATCACGACCACTCAGAATCTCCGTCGAGTGGCGATCCGTTCTCGGGAGTCTCCGACCCGTTTGCGAGTGGAAGCACGGGGGAGGATCTGGCAAGCTGGTTTGCCAAGCTGCCGCCGATTTTTGAAGACGATGTCCAAAGCATGGTTCGCAAGGCGTTCAAGAACACCAGGCCCAGCGATCGGGCTGAACTGCTGGAAAAGCTCCGGACCGCTGTCCCCTCACTCATGCGGGTGATTGCGGATGAATGGCAGCAGGGGAAGCCGACCGGTCGCCAGTCAGATACCCGGCAACAGGAGCAGATGCTCAAAGAGATAGCCGATCATTACCAGCTCGATTTCGAGACCCGCGGTTTATTGCTGTCGGAAGTTTCCAAATCTCTGGAAGGGCTCCCCGACGGCGTGGTGAACGCGGTGGTTCATGACTGGCATTCCGATGTCCTCGGGTTGCGTCCTGATCCCGACACGGCAACAAACGCCAGTACTCGGCTCGACGCCCGCATTGCCCGGCAGGTCGCAATTGCGGGAGTACCGCTCAACACCCTGTCCAGTTCCCTCCAGGGGCGGTTGCGCGACTCGCAGGTCCGATGAGTCCCATCTGGCTCCCTTTACCCGTTTCCGTGTTCTTATGGGGGTGACTTGAAAGGGGGGGCGGGGTATGGGATGGTCCTTCGGCTGTCTGGTTGTGGGTCCTGGTGAGACAGTTGTCACTCGACGGCGGTACTCTCCGGTAGGCATTCAAAAAGCGACCGTCCTATGTTGGAGCCCACGGGGAGCGTGATGGTGTTGGTAAGATGGCAGGAAAGCTGTCCCGAAAGGCTCTGCGTGCGCATCGTTGAGGTGTCACACCAGGAGCGGCGAGGGAAGAGAACCTGTGGGTGAAAATGCCCTTGGTTTCCCGGGGTTTTTCAGGGCCGAACTGAACATAACAGACATTATCGGACGTTGCCGGTACCGCAGTTTTTGGTGTTTTCCAGAACGCTTCGCCGCCGGCGTTCAAAGTCTGTCGGCCTTCTTTGAAATCGTGGAGCTTGCCTGCCCCGATTCAGACACCGCGCATCCGGATTGCTGGCTTGTTGTGGCAGATTGTTTCGCAGCGGCTCGCTTCCCTGGTCGGCTCTCGAGTCGGCGGCCTGCCGGATGTGGGCCTCGCCCGTTCCTGTATCTCAAGCAAGATACCAGGCCAATCTCGTCCCTTGGGCTGTCGAGCATGACACCCAAGACGAAGGCGGTTCACGCCTCGGCCGAAGCGACCCCTTCCTCGTAGACACCGAGTCGCCGAAACTTCTGGTAGCGGCGTTCGACCAGCTCTTCGAGCGGGATGTTGGAAAGCTCCCGCAGGGCGCGCGACAGAGACATTTTGAGAGAAGTTGCCATCTGCCGATGATCGCGATGGGCGCCACCCAGCGGCTCGGGGATGACTTCGTCAATGACCCCCATTTCGATCAGATGCTTGCTCGTGAATTTGAGAGCGCGTGCCGCTTTGTCGGCGAACTTATCGCTCTTCCAAAGAATCCCCGCGCAGCCTTCCGGGCTGATGACCGAATAGTAAGAGAACTGCAGCATTGCGACATGATCCCCGATGCCAATTCCCAGCGCGCCCCCCGAGCCTCCTTCGCCGATGACCACGCAGACGATCGGCGTTTGCAACAGTGATATGTCGCGAAGATTGACCGCGATGTGATAAGACTGGCCACGTTCCTCGGCACCGATACCGGGATAAGCGCCCGGCGTATCGATCAAACAGACGATCGGCAAACCAAACCGCGCGGCCATCGACATTTTGTCGAGAGCCTTCTGATATCCCTCGGGATGGGCGCAGCCGTAATTACACTCGGTCCGTTCCTTGAGCGTTCGTCCTTTGTGCTGCCCGACGAGCAACACTTTCTGGCCTTCGAGACGCGCAAACCCGGTGATGATCGCGCGATCGTCGCCGAACGAGCGGTCGCCGTGCAGTTCCATGAAGTCGTCAAACAGTAACTCCACGTAGTCGAGCGTCTGCGGGCGTTGCTCGTGACGCGCGACTTTCACGACGTCCCAGGGATCGAGGTTCTCAAAAATCTCACGTTTCATGCGTGTGATTTCGACACGCATGTTACGGATCGCTTCCTTTGAGCTGGGGGTCGGGTTTGGTTGCGTCTCGAGCGCTGCAAGCCGTTCTTCCAACTCAAAGATCGGACGCTCGAAAGCCAAGGGGCGCGATTGCGGCATGGATTGGTGCCCGTCAGAAAACTGCTCGAGGAATTATTCGACTGGAGGAAGTTGATCCATCATCGGAGGCATGTCGTCGTCTTGAATCGTACCGGCGGGGGGACGAGGCGACCCGGCGGGTTGTTGGCGCTGCGGCTGCTGTGGTCGTGGGGCTCCCTCGAGCGGCGGCAGTTCCTGCCAGTACGCACCGGGTTGGCCTGGAGGAGACGGCGCGCCCGGCGCGGGGGCAGCGGGACGCTGTCCGACAGGTTGTCGTGGTACGGGTTGTTGCATAGGTTGCTGACCCGGAGGCATTCCGGGAGGAGCCCCTTGCGGCAACTGACCCGGGGGCCCGAACGGTATTCCCTGTGGAGGCTGCCCGTATGGCGGAGCACCATATGTTGGCATGCCATACATCGGAGTTCCGTACTGAGGCACGCCGTAGGGAGGCACGGGAGGATATCCCATTCCGGGGGGCATGCCATATTGCGGAGCGCCATAAGGTTGGGCCGGGAAACCAACCGGAGGATATTGCGGCATGCCTGGCGGTGGTCCGGGCGCAACTGGAGGGAATCCGGCGGGGGGAGCCGCCGGCCGAGGCTGGGAAGGAGCCTGTCCTGGCGGACGAACAGGTTCATTCTCCGTCTCGCTGCTGGAACCTTTGACCCGTTGGGCGCGAGCCTTCGCTTCCTGCTCTTTCTGTTTCTCGGCAATCGCCCTTTTCTTCTTCTCTTCGAGTTGTAGCTTCGCATATTCCGGATCGTCACGCATCATTTGCACGCGGAGAGCATCAGCGCGACTATCGAGTCGCCCGGACTTGTCTAGCGATTGATTTTGCTTCGCTTCACGCTCTTTTGCCATCCGCGCGGCGACTTCCTGGGCATCTTCCTTGAACACCCGGAGCGCTCGCAATTCCGTGTAGACTTCGTGCATGCTCGAATGCCGGTTTTTGGGCTTCTTCGCGAGCATCCGCGACAACAACCGATCCATCTCGGGAGTGACATTGCGGTTGATCGTTGAAGCATCGGGCGGAGTCGCGCCGACGTGCTTCTTGAGCAGTTCATCGGGCGAGCTTCCCTTGAAAGGAGGTTCGCCGGTCAACAGCTCGAAGAATGTCACTCCCAGGCTGTAAATATCGGTCTGCACTGTGGGAACCGCCTTCAGGATCGTTTCGGGAGCGATGTACGTCCGGGTTCCCTGGATCAATTTCCCGCGTTTCGACGAGAGCATCTTTGTGACGGCACCGGCGATACGCGAAGAGAGCGAAAAATCGATCAGTCGCAGCTCTGATCCTTTGTTGAACAGGATGTTGTCGGGTTTGATATCCCGATGCAGATACCCTTGATCGTGCATGTAGGCTAATGCCTGGCAAAGTTGCTCGGCCAAGCGGACGAAACGGACCTGCACGGATGAAAAATCCGCGGTGATCTGCGTCTTCAGATTCGGCGCGCGGAAATAATCCATTACCAAATAGCCCAACTTTTTATTCATCACAATCTTGTGAAACTGCACGAAATTTGGATGCTGCAGTTGCTGAGCGATTTTTGCTTCGTGCTTCAGAACGGCTTTTTGCTCGGACTCCTGGAACGCCTCCGGCAGAAGCAATTTCATCGCATAATGGCGCGTTCCGCCCCCCTTCTCGACCACTTCCCAGACCGTGGTGAAGTTTCCTGTTGCGATCGGATTGAGGAGCTGGTATTCGTCAACCAGGAGAGGTTCTGAAGACACGATGACACAATCTCAACGGAGTTTCAGGAAGCCGATTCCACCCTTGATTGAGGCGGCACACGGATGACGCAATGCATTTTGCATCGATGGAAAGAGCGCGATCACTCGTGATGTCCCATTATATAGTACGGGCTCCTTGGATTGTGAGGGCAATTCGAGAATCCCCGGAAGTTGCTGCCGCTCCAAGTCCATCGAGCACGTCACGCATTCGCACTTCAAAAACCGGATTTTTTCGGGAGTGGGTCGTTCGGCTTGCTTCCAGGCAGTGTATTTCGGGGAGGCACAGCCGTTGCGGCTCCCTCTCCAGTTGCCGACGTTGCATTCGCATGAGGGCGCAGCAGGGTGCCATCGGGCAACTCCCGGGAGATGCTGACGACGACCTCATCCCTATCCTCAAACGGGCCGCTGACAAAGCTTCGAGTCGGGCCGACTCCCCCCAAAACGTCGACACGCACGTCACGAATGATATTCCCCCGAACGACTTGGACCTTGCGGGCTCCGTCCGAGAGGTTGCTGATCGCGCTGTTCGGGATTTCGCTGATAGGATCGCGCGGAACCAGTGGAGAATAGACTGTCTGTCCCACCTGCAGCTTGCCTCCAGTGTTTTCGATGAGAAGCACTCCCGTTGCGACGGAATCGACAATCTCACGGAGCCGTTCAAAGCCAGCTTCCGGCGGAAGGACACTTTGGATTTTTCCTTCGACATCCTCGCTTTCGACCTGGAACTTTAAAGCTTTACCGGCAGCGGCCGTCTTGCGGTCCACAGGCAGTTCGGCAACCATCACGCTCGTATCTCCAACAGTCGCCAACACCTCGCCGGCACGTACGAACTGCCCCGGCATAACGTTGACCCGAAACATCACTGAGTTAAACGGCGCTCGAATGCTGGCCTGTTCGAGTCGGTACGATGCCAGATCCAGCTCCGCCTTGGCGGCCGCCGAACGAGCCTCCGCAAGTTCCAGCAGATCCTTGTCACCCCCCGACGACTGCGCTCGTTTGACCTCGATCTGAGAAGCTCGATAGTTGGCCTTTGCCCGCTCGACGAGCAGTTCTTGTTCAACGCTGTTGAGCCTGATGAGCTCGGCTTGGGCTTCCACCTTATCCCCTGGCACATGTCGAACTTCGCGAATCGTTCCATCGACGGGAGATGTCAGCTGAACCATCTTGGCTGCGCGGAGTTGCAAGGGAACTCGGTAATAATTCCTCGGGACGAGTTGCATCGCCTGTCGTTTGACGATTACCGGTTTATCCGCTTTGTCCGCACCCGGTTCATCGCTCGCCGCGGCCTTGGGAGCAGTCGTCCCACTCGGCGCACCGGTTTCCTGGGCAGACAGCCCGAGACACCACGGGCAGGTGTTCAAAACCAGAATCGACACCGTCAATCTCGCAAGCGCACGCATTATTTTCATTCCCGTCTACATGAGTCGCATTGCAAAATCCCCTTCCCCTAGACAGCCGATGGTTTCAAGGGTAGCGCTGCAGATACAACATGTCAACAGGTTTACATCTTGCCGGGAGTGGCTTGCCTGAGCCCGTAGTGTCTGGGAAGATAAGAGTGCAGCAAGTCGGCGGAAAACGCGTATCAGTCCCCTGCTCTTGCCGCGCAGTCTGTTTTCAGTGGTAGGACGACTGCAATTGGTGGACGACGTCCTTTCTGGGGGGAGAATCGCGTGGTGTCGACAACCTGTATGTTGCTGACGTTAGGTTCGTTTCTGGGATCTCCGGTAGACGAAACCCCGGCGTATGAGATTCGTTACAACGGCCAGGTCGCCGCCGTGGGTCGGAATGGTGAAGAAGAGCCCGCGAAGACGTTCGGGCTTTACTGTTTGCTGGCGAAACGGGAAGGCGGCGGCCGCGACTGGTTTTATCTGGTGGACGAGCGCGGCGCCGGTGGATGGGCTTGGCCAGAGCGGTATGGTCAGGCACCGCTGGATTCCGCGAATCATGTCACCGGCACCCACCGCGCGAGATTGCTTTACGATCATAACGACACGCTGCATCCCCTGCTCTTGCGATCGCCGCTGTTCGAGTTCGCTGACAAGCTCGCCGAGGGGGTGGAATGGACCGCCGGCGATAAACGCTACGAAGTGGTCGGTTCATCGAAAGTCGGTGAGCACGAAAGCTGGCGTGTTGACATCGGCTCTGGAATTGGCACTGACCACTCGTTGTGGGTTTCCAAGAAAAGTCCGCTCATTCTCAAGGTCGAGCGTCCACTGACGATGGGGCGCGGCGACCGATTCATGCTCCGCATGCAGCTGGAATCGGAACGCGGCGTCGACGCGGCCGAGCTGGTAAAGATTGCTCCGCCGATGCAGGCACTTTTGCAATTGCAGAATGATCTCAAGCGGAGCGAGAATAATATGCGGCCGGAACTCACCGACGCGCAGATCGCGACAACACAAACGGCCGTAGAGACATTGGAGAAGAGCGCGGAGGGGACTCCGTTCGCAAGGCTCATCGGAGTGATCTCTCGCGATGCAAAAACTCAAGGACAGCGAGCCGGAGATGTGGCCGAGCTTTCCAAGAGGTTCGTCGGCAAACCTGCTCCGGAACTAACACTTCGTTCTCTCGATAATCGCCCGATTGATCCTGCCGAGCACAAAGGAAAAATCGTCCTGCTTCATTTCTGGGACTATCGCGGTGAGCCGTTTCCGGCCGAGCCTTATGGACAGATCGGCTACCTCGACTTCCTCCAAAGCCGGCGGCGGAAACTCGGTGTGCAGGTGTATGGCGTTGCCGTCGACAGTCGGCTAGCGGAGAAAGAAAAGTCATCCGCCGTGACCCGGTCTGTTCGCAAGCTGCAGAATTTCATGAACCTCGGCTACACGCTGACACTTGATGACGGCACTCTGCTCTCGAAGCTCGGCGATCCGCAGCGTCTCGGCGCGAAGCTCCCGCTGTGGGTACTCATCGCTCCGGACGGTACGATCGCGGAATACAAAGTCGGGCTGTACGAAATCCGGCCGGATGAAGGGCTCAAGGATCTCGATGCCGCGCTGGTCAAACTGATCCAGAAAAACCGCGCGGCCGACGGTCAGAAGTAACTCAGCGAGTTTCAGACGCACGCGGGGGGACGTTTGGCAGTCTATTCACTTAGCGGCTTCGTCGATCACCATCTCACCATGGCGAATTCGATTACGGAAGCAGTTTGTAGAGATAGATGATTGGCAAGCCGATCAGGAATAGCCAGCCGAAGAAGTCGATGAGGAACGGTGGCGAATCGTGCGGAAGGCCTCGCGTGAACGCAATCGTGCTGAGCCCCTCGCGAAACCAGATCATCACTAGCCCGATGAGCGACAGCCCCAATGCCGATCCTACGCGGATCAAGGGGCTGGGTGAGACGGCGGAGAACATCAAGGCACACGCTACCTGAATGGTAATCGCCACCAGGGCGACAATCCGTTCTTTTGTCAGCAAGAAAGGATTCATCACAAGCTTCCGGAATCCGGCCGTGAGAATTTGCGAGAATGCATCTGGCCTTTGGTAGAGTTCAGCTGAAAGGTACTTTGTCAAGTAGATCGCATCCGTCGGTTCAAGGCAAGAGGCAAGACCGATTGGTGCGGCGTAACTCAGCGGATTGCTTAGGAGCGGATTTCGTGGCGCTCGTTGAAAGACGAACTCGCGCTATCGCTTCTTGACTCCCATTCCTTCCATGACGAAGTACGACTTCACTTCGCGGACCGAGAAATCGCGGAATAGTTCCGGCATCCGCTCGGCGTACCAATCTGGTTTTTTGGCGACGAGCAGCAGTCGCCCCTCCGGTTTGAGAGCGGACACCGCCCGACTCAAAAAGATTTCCGCAATCTGATAGTTCGAGAAATAGGGAGGGTTGGCAACCACCAGATCGCAAGTGCCGCGCTGATCGTGCCGCGCGCCAGCTGTGAGGAAGACCGTAACGTTTGTCAGTCCATTCAGCTCCGCGCCTCTGCGGGTACATTCAACCGCTCGCGGATTCGAGTCAATGGCCTCGATTTGAACTCCGGGAGCGCGGAACGCAGCTGCGAGTGTTACGACGCCCGATCCACAACCGATATCGAGCACGCGATCATTCTCTTGGATGGTCATCGCCGACATTAATGCCCGCGCGCCGCCATCAACCTTGCGGTGAGAAAAGACGCCTGGACGACTGATCGCTTTGATCAACCGTCCTTCGTCACGGAACGCGAATTCACACGCGAACTGCTTCACTTTCTTGAGCGGAGCTGTTTTCGTGGCAAGATACACAACCCCGGACTTGAAGCGGTTGTGCGTAACTTTTTCGAAATGCTCACGCAGCCACTCATGAAACCAACGGTCGTCTGGGTTATCGCAAGAGACGACCAGCTTTCCCCCCTGCCGCAACGCCAGATAACCTTCCTGCAGCATCTCTCGCGCCAGCTCCGAGTCGCCCCCGCGGGTGAACGGCAACACGACAAGATCGAGTTCCTCACCCGGCAAGTCCGACAGGCATTCCAATTGCACGTTCGACGGCAGCGTGCCGCTTCGGCGACCGGCCTGGTCTTTCAGGTACAAATCGAGAAAACTGCAGACAACTCGGGACTGCGGTTTGGCCTTGGCGTATTCGACGGCAAACTGCGCCCTTCCCAGAGAAATGCAAGTCACCCGGTCCCCCTGCAGGTCCGGGATGGTATCTATCAGCAGTTTCTCGGCAGGTCGCGGAGGAACGACAGGACGTTCGGACGGCTTTGCTCGCTTTCGTCCGCGAGTGACACGGGACTTCCCTCTGGATTTTTCAGGCATGCCTATTGCGACCTCAAACCACGCGGCAAATGTAACATTTGAGGTACGCCGTCTCGAGACAATGAACCGAAGTGGGATGGTCAACCGCCTGTCCGCGCGCCTCAAGAATTTGAATTGGCCGGTTCGCCTTCTGTGAGACGAGCGATAACACCGCCTCGAAATCTTCACGCGTGACAAGTCCAGAGCAACTGCAGCTGACCAGTATGCCGTTGGGATTCAGCAGATCCACGGCAAGGCGATTCATGGAGAAATACCCTTTGAGCGCCTTGTCGAGACCGGCTCGGTGGCGTGTCATCTTTGGCGGGTCGAGTATGATCACGTCGAACCGTTCCCCTCCCCTTGCGAGGTCTTCCAGGGTGTCGAAGACGTCTCCTTTTTCGTAGCGAGTTTTTTCTGAAAGGCCGTTGAGTTCCGCGTTCCGGCGGGCCAGCGTCAGGGCCGATTCCGAGGCATCAATCCCGAGCACTTCGCTCGCCTGCCCCAGCTTGAGCGCCGACAATCCGAATCCGCCGCTGTAGCAGAACGCGTCGAGCACCCGGCAGCTCTCGACATATTTGGCGACGGCGGCGCGGTTCTCACGCTGATCGATGTAGAACCCGGTTTTGTGCCCTTGCATCACGTCGACCCCGTACCGAATGCCATGCTCTTCTATGAACAGCGGCCGCGGCGGTTCGCCCCCGCAAATCTGGCCGTCGGTTTGGTCGAGCCCTTCGGTATCACGAATCCCCTTCTCCGTTCGAAGCCAGATTCCGGAGGGACGGAGCTTTTCGTTGAGCAATTCGATCAGGCGTTCCCGACGCATGGAGAGTGCCAAGCTGGTGAACTGCACGAGCAGCCAATCGCCGTATTGGTCGACAGTTAACCCCGAGAGTCCGTCGGCCTCACTGAATACGAGGCGGCAAGCCGATTTGCCACTTCGATTCGGAAACAGGCGTTCGCGCAGTTCGACCGCCCGGTCGAGACGTTCGGAGAAGAGATCGTCGTCAATCGAACGGTGCTCATCCCACGAATACAGCCGAACCCGAATCTGACTGTGCGGATTGAATAAGCCACGAGCGATAAACTCTCCCTCGTTCGTGACCAGTGCGACCTCGGCTCCCGGTTCGGGATCCCCTTCCACGGTGCCGATGGCGCCGCCAAAGACCCACGGGTGCCGGTTGAAGAACGGCTGCGCCTTGCGTGCCTTCAACACGACGCGCGGTATGGTGGATGTCGAGAGAGAAGAAACGGACACAGCAGCCCTAAGATCAAGTTGATTGACGCGCGATGCCCACGACTTGATTCAAACGCCGAGACTCTCGCCCTGCCTTACAAATATTTGATTCTCGCCGCGCAAATGGACCAATCACGATGAATCCAGTCTTAATCCGTGAGTTCCTTACGGTACCGATTGCCTCGCTTGCGCGGATTCCACTTCCGCAAGATAAGCCAGCAGCCGGTCCCGTTCGCTCGTCAAATGCCGGACACGCAGCAGCGATCGAACACGGGTTTTCAACTCGAGGCTGTTTACCGGCTTGGTGAGGAAGTCGTCGCAGCCCGCCGCCACGGCTTTCTCAATATCCCCCTGCTCGTTGAGAGCCGTCACCATCAAAATGGGAATATTGCGAGTCGCATCGTCGTGCTTCAACTGCTGGCAGACTTCGTACCCGCTCAATTTGGGCATCATGATATCTAGCAGGATCAGATCCGGCTGGCACTCGGCGACTTTCTGGAGTGTCTGCTTACCGTCGTAGGCCACATGCATTTCGTACCCCTCTTCCGAGAGGTACGCATCGAGCAACTCGCAGTTTTGGTGATTGTCGTCCGCAATCAGGATTTTCGACGGTGGCATCTTGCTGTTTGTCGATTTCATAACACTTTCCCATTTCCCGTCGGCATCTTCACGGCCCATCAGCAGGTGGTAATGGATTACCGAAAATCCCTGCTTGACGGGACGTTTCAGCAGCCGTTGAATGGATCAACCGCGGAGTGTTCCTTCTCCGCCATTCCCGAATACGTTAACGAATGTGAGCCGCTGACGGGAGTATTATAGGGAAACCCCTGAAGAACAGGTACGAGAAATCGACGTTTCAAGGATGTCCATCCTGGAATTATCGCCGAGTGGAATAACGCGTATCGAGCAGGAATCAAGGACCAAAATCGTTGAATTGGACCCCTGCCAGTGCCGTCGCGGTGTAGTGGAAACTACTGCCTCCGATTCCGGAACTCCGTAATGCGGGGTCAGATCGCAAACGGGAGAGATCCTCAACTGTATCGACGTCATACCAGGGGGGGAGAACCCCCAGTGTCCCCCCCCACGACCGTATCCGTTCGACTGTCTGGTTGAGGACATGAGGAGTGCTCCATGAGATGTTCTCAAAGATCGGCCATAGTTGATTCAACGATCCGGGCAATTCTTCCAGCTTCGAGACCGCAGTCCGACTCAGGCCGATCAGGTAGTACCCGCCGTCCGTCGCCGGACCGAGAACACAATCGCGAGTCTCCAGGAGATCGAATGCCTCAAGAACGCGATCCTCCGGCAACGTCGGACTGTCTGAACCGATGATGACCGTCCGTTTGGCGCGAATACGCCGCGCATGTTCGACGAATACCTGCAGCCTGCTTCCTAAATCTGTCGCGGGTTGTGGCCAAAGTTGATACTCGTTTCGCGCGAGATCGTGGAAATACGCTATCGAGTATTCAGTGTCTGGCGAGTGACACAGAAACCGTATGTCGGCTGTCCGACGAAATCGCTCGACGATATCCGCGACGAACGCTTCGTATAAGCGAGCCGCTTGAGTCGCGCCAATTGACGCGGCGAGACGGGTTTTGACTTCGCCGGCCACCGGGTGTTTTACAAAGATACCGAGGGCATTCATGCGATGTGGTGGTTTATCGACGAGGCTTGTATCGGGAGAGGTGATCGTCTGCAGCGGTCAACGTTTCGAGGTTTGAGTGTCTGGCTTGCCTTCGTTTCGACCATCCGAAGAATCAGCAACGCGCGGAGGTGTTGCATCGATGAGTCTCCGTAGCAAGATCTCATTGATTCGTCCGCGAAAACGAATCTTGCCGTCAATTTCGAGCACGGGAACGCACTCCGTGAATCGTTCCCGCAGCGTTGCGTCGGCGTCGATGTCGCGCTCGTCGATGGCCGGGAGAAATCGTGCATATTTTTCGAGCAACTGTCGCATCTCATCACAGAGGTGACACCCGACACGCGTGTAAAGGATAACCTCGCGGAAGCGGATGTCCGAGCCGGTGGATGCTCGCGAGGCAAATCGATTCTCTTCGTTTTCGTCCAATGAACTTCGCTTGAGCAGGAACCAGCCCCCCGCGAAGCTTCCCATGGCAAGCAGATACCACATCGATCGATTTGTATACCAGGATCGTGGCAAAGAGAACGGAATACCTCCGTTGGAATCGACGATCCCCAAGGCTAGCACCCCGAGGGCGAAAAAAAGCCCCAACGTCCCCAGCACCCCTGCAAGAGTATTTCGAGCCGGGTCCGATGTTATCTCCGTTTCGTTACTCATGGTTCGGTCCGGTCGAAGAGTTGGCCGAGGAGCTATGGCGGATGAGTTGAGTCGTAACGACAACTCGAACATTCAGCGATCAACATCTGCGTTGCATACGCTCCCCTACACTACAGATTCTAGTCTGCCGGTCAAATTGGTGGCAGAGGAATAGGCGACATCGCACTCTCCTCCGAGAAACCGCTAGCTGGCGATTGAACTATCATGCTTCGAGTCCCAAGAACTGGCTCGCGTCGTGGCGGAGTGGTAACGTATTCACCATGGGCGACATTCTAACAGCGGCAGCCTATTTAAAGGCTCTGCGGCGAAGCGAGTTGATCGAGGAAGCAGAACTCGATCGCCTGTTGCGGGAATTCCGCGATTCGGGAGTTTCGTTGGACGATCCGCAAGCTTTAGCCAACGCCCTTGTCACCCGCAGAGTCCTCACTCGCTGGCAGAACGACATGCTGATGGCCGGCAAGCATCGTGGATTCTTCCTAGGCAAATACCGGTTGCTCTCGCTTTTAGGCCAAGGCGGAATGGGGGCAGTCTATTTGGCGGAACACCGCATGATGCGGCGTCGTGTCGCCATCAAGGTTCTTCCCCCTCGAAAATCCGGAAATGCCGAATATGTCGCTCGATTTCGGCGGGAAGCACGCGCCGCCGCGACGCTCGATCACATCAACATCGTTCGAATGTACGATATTGACCAGGATCAGGACAAAGACACGGTCGTGCATTTTCTCGTTCTAGAATACGTCGACGGGGGGAGTCTTCAGGATCTGGTCAATTCGCGCGGTCCGCTCGATCCTCTAACGGCGGCCAATTTCATTTGCCAGGCAGCCGAAGGACTTGCCCATGCGCACTCCGCGGGTATCGTCCATCGAGATGTTTCTTCCGCGAACGTGCTGATCGACTCGTCCGGGACTGTGAAGATTCTCGATTTGGGACTGGCGCAGTTTTACCGAGATTCGACGGCAACAGCGACCTCGGACGTCGGCCATCGCTATCTGGGAACCGCCGATTATCTCGCCCCTGAACAGGCGCTCGACAGTACAACGGTTGATCCTCGCACCGATCTGTACGCTCTGGGCTGCACCTTCTATTTTCTGCTGGCGGGTCATCCTCCGTTTCCGGGGGGAACCGCGACTCAGAAGTTGATCGCACACCAGACATGCGAACCGAAGCCGATCGAACAGGAACGGCCGGAGATCCCCGAATCATTGTCGTTCATTCTTCGGCGGATGATGGCAAAGAAACGCGAAGATCGTTGGCAGTCGGCAACGGAACTCTCACAAGCTTTGCAACAGTGGATTTCCGAACAACGCATGGCGCAGCCCCGAACGCCCACGCCATCGAAACAAAGTGCTGGAAGCACCACGCAATCCCACTCGGGGGGTCATCGGGATCCCCTCGGTAGTTTTGAAACGCATCCAAAGATTGATACTACCGCGGCACGAACGACTTCTCTGTCCCCGAGTTCCATCAAGATTGAGGCGGAACGCTCGACCAGACCAACAGCACGTCGTGATAAGCCGCACCAAGGCAATCGTTGGCTGATACTCTTGTTGGTTGGCATGCTCGTCATCTTGATTGGAGGCTACGTTCTTATTTACGCGCGAAGCCAGTCTCCCAGGCGTCCGGTCGGCCGACTGAGACTCTCGGCCGTAAATGTGAACAAACAATTTTCCATACCACTCGTTGAACGAAGTGTCCTTGCACAAAGTATGTTCAGTCTGGAGTGTTGATCTCAACGAGAGCAGAATTTTCGAGTCCCCATCAAAACTGGGGTAAAAACCGTCTCGAAGTCGCGGTTTTTTCTCGCACCCGGAGCGCTGTTGCCCGCCCTGCGAATCTAACGAGAATCTCTGAGTCCACCTTGTTCCGGGAGGGGGGCGTCGCGGAGCATCACCGAAAGTGTAAGCCAGCAGGAAGTTTGCGCTTGTACACTATCGGCTTTTCGGCATTTTCGTAGCGAAGTGCTCTAAGAAAGCCTCTGGGAACGAGTTGCGGTGTACACCTTGCAGGGCAATTTCTACCCCTCGTAGAGTGGATCTGGGGCAAGGCCGATTTGGGGCTCCCTTGGCGGTCCAGGAGTATTCCGCCCTCCAAGAAAAACCGTGTTCCCGGAAGCTGTCTGTCGCAAGGTTCGCGCGACCCGGGTTGTCAGAGAACGCCGATGCAACGCCGACGGGATTCTCGAACCAACCGCACCCGTAAGCTCTACACACCGCAGCGAACGATTGCTGCGAGTCGCCACCGGCGCGGACAAGGGACGAAGCCGGCGGCTGGGTTCCGGCAGCGCGGCGGAGAGAAAGGGCACTCCGAGACGTTCAATGCTCCGGAAATCTGGCATGAGCCGACGGGTGATGGCCGCATAGAGTACCTGGTTGACGACGCGGGACCGGGATATGTTCACCCCGTGACGGCGGACGACGTGCGTGAGCGCATTGAGCAGCTTCCCACGCATTTGAAGGGGGGGCTGGAAACCGTCCATTTGCGCGGCATGACGCGAAAGCGTGCGCTCTTCCCTTGCTACGGCATGCAGTGGGGCTCGACTGTCTATCTTTACGCCATTGAGGAATCGTTGATCGAAACGTATACACGTCCCCCCCGCCCGCATCAATTGATCGAGGCGCGGATGTTCGGAGGTGTCTGGGCACAGGAAGGAAATGTCTGGACTCTCATGTGGACCGAGGAGTCCATTCGCGACTTCTATCTCAACAACGTGCTGATCCACGAGATCGGGCATGTGATCGATCATCGCAACACAAATTTCGACGATCGCGAACGGTTCGCCAACTGGTTTGCGACAGAGTACGGCTACCGCGCTTCGCGCGGCCGTCGATAGAGGATGACTCCTGCCGCCGGGCTTGTGCCGTCGCGGTCCATCATGTCCGCAAAAGATTCCAACGGTGTCTCAGGAGACGGGAAGTCCTCGTTCCAGGCGAATCTCCCGGACGCGGGCCAGCACTTCCTCGATCAATTCTCCGTTTCTGTGAAGCGCGATGAATTCCCAGAAATTCACGATCGCGTTGATCGACAGGAGCGTGACAGCCATCGCAAAATGAATCGTGACGGGCGTCACCCCCAGCCAGCCCTGAAACTGCACCGGAGACGCGGGGTCGGCCGCGGCTCCGAAAGCTCCTGTGAAAATCAGCAGGAGCAGGCAGACGGTCATTGCCAGAATTGTACGATACTTCAGCGTGGTCGATTCCTCCAACCAGGTCGCGTCGATCCGATACGCGCGGCTGGTCTCCTCCATCCAGCGGCCGGTCCCCATGAAATACGTGAGGACAATGGCATGCACCAACGCGGCAAAGACCAGCGCTGCGAGCGCCGTCAGAAAATGCCACTGCACATGCTGCTGCGTCGTTTCGACTCTTTCCGTCGGGTCACCAATGCTCAGTCCCAGAACGAACGCCGTGATCAACAGAACGGTGCTCACGGTAACCAATGTCAGGTAGATGCGTTTCACGTTAACTCAACCCGCTGTATGCTGTTGAACTTATGATTCAATCTCGATCTGTTATGGTTCCGCACGGCGTACCATTCCAGGAGTGAAGAACGGAATTCCTCATATGCTGAGAACTCTATTGTAGAAAGTCATCGCTCCGTATGAAAATCACCCGCGTCGAAACCTACCCCGTGCGAGTTCCGATCAAGCCCGAGCGGCTAATGATCACTTCGCTGGGAGTCCATGATGTCTCCGATTATCTCCTCGTGCGGATTGACACGGATGCGGGAATCGAAGGGGCCGGAGAAGCGACAGTTCAGGCCCGCTGGAGCGGGGAAACCGTCTGGGGAGCACAGGCGTTGATCGATCGCGTGTTCGGGCCGCATCTGATTGGTCGCGATCCGTGTGACATTGCCGGCATTGCTGCATTGATGGATCAGGCGTCACAAGACAACTGGTTCGCGAAATCCGCGGTCGAAATGGCTTGTTGGGACATCGCCGGAAAAGAGGCCGGGAAACCGGTCTATGAACTGCTGGGGGGAGCCGTGCGTCCGCTCTCGATTCGTTGCCGGTTCTCCATGGGGGCGTACGAGCCGGATCGCGCGCACAGCCGCTCGGCGGAACTCGTGGCCGCCGGGTTCGATACCATCAAGGTCAAAGTGGGAACCGTGGTTGAGAAGGATATCGAACGGGTCCGCGTCGTCCGAGAAACCATTGGCCCGGATCGCGAAATGGTGATGGATGCCAATTGCGGGTATGACGCCCGGACTGCGATTGCGATGGCTCATGCGGTTGAAAATTGCCGTGTTGGATTGTTTGAGCAGCCGACTCCACGGGGGGATTTCGCCGCTTTGGCGGAAGTTCGCCGCGCAATCCGTCCCGAGGTCATGGCGGACGACATTTGCTTCGATCTGGCCCATGCCTGGGAGTGCATTCATCATGAGTCATGTGACGTGATCAGCGTTTATCCCGGGAAAAATGGCGGAATCGCCAAGTCGAAAGCGATCATTGACTTGGCTGCCCGGCACAAGGTGGCGTGCAGCATTGGTTCCAATCTGGAATTCGATGTCGCATCGGCCGCGATGTGCCACCTTGTGGTCGCCTGCCCGAACATGCAGGTCGAGAAGTACCCGGGAGATATTCTCGGCCCGGATTATCATGCCTTTCCGGTGGTCACCAATCCCCTGGCAATCAATGGGCCGACGATCTCGATCACCGACCGGCCCGGCCTTGGAATCGACGTCGATTGGAAGCTGGCAGCCAAGCATCGCGTTCCCTAGGACGTGTCTTCGGGAGTTTCGCCGATTTGGCGCTTCAGAATGCCGTCTAAACATCGGGATAGGTCGAAATCGGAGGACTCAACTGTGGATTTGACCCTCTGACTCCGGTATTTTGGGGATGTTTCCCCATTCGACAGTATTCCGGATTGCTCCAGAGATAGACGGAAGAGGCTTATTCATGATTCGCTCGATGTTTGCTCGCGACGGCGCTCAGTGCCCAGCTTTTCCCAGCGGTTTCGGCCAAGGCTCGTCAACCCAGGGCTATTCCCGTCGTGTTATAGTGCGTTCTGTTACCCTGGCCCTCGCATCTGCCTGGATGCTATTGGCGACTCGGTCTCTTCCTGCTCAGTTCGAAGATTTGCTGAAGCGGATCCCCGCCGGCGCGAATGCGATCATGGTGGTGAATGTTCCCGGCTTGCACAACAGCCCCATCGGCAAAGCGGAACGTTGGAAGGAGCAGATGGCGGAGAGTTACATGAACCGCCCGATCATTATGCCCCCCGAGGCGGAGTGGGTAGTTCTTGCGTCGCTCTTTGATCCCGATACGGATGAGTCCGTCTGGGACATCGCCGTCATGTCGCTCGACAGCAACCCGTCCCTGCGGGCCATTGCTCGCGCGGAGGGAGGCTATGTCGACACCATCAATGGCACCGAAGCGGCCTGGACACCGAGCAAAGCGTATTTCGTCAATCTCGGTTCCAAGATGCTGGGCATGATGTACCCGGCACACCGTCAGGCTGTCTCCCGCTGGGTCGATTACGCGAAAAACGCGACGGAATCTCGGTTGTCGAGCTATCTTCAAGGGGCTGCCGCGATCGCCCAGGACAAGAACTTCCAGGTCGTGCTGGCCATCGATCTGAAAGACATGGTCCGTCCGCATATCCTCAAGGAAAAGCTGGAGAAGTCGTCGACTCTCAAAGGGAAGAAATTCGACGCCGATGCGCTGAGAAACGCGATTCTGTCGATTCAGGGAGCCACGATGACGATCTCCATGCGCGACAAGGCCTATGGTCGGCTGCAGGTCGACTTTGAGGGAAATATCCGCCCGCTCGACCCGTTCGCGAGAGAGTTGATTCTCGAAGCTCTGGATGGTGCCGGCGCCCACTTGGAGGATCTGAAGGACTGGAAACTCGAAACATCCGCGACGTCGTTGTCGCTGAATGGGGTCTTGTCGAAAGATTCGCTTCGTAGAATCGGGAGTCTCCTGGAACTGCCTTCGACCAAGTTTGTCACCGAAAAGCCGGGAGAGACCGCCAAGTCGGGAGCCACGGCGGAGGCTTCCAAGGTCTATTTCAAATCAGTGCAGACTCTTTCGGATGATTTGCGCCGCACGTTGAAAGAGAATCGAGACAATCACGCGGTCTGGATGGAACGCTACGCCCGCAAGATCGATCGTCTGCCGATTCTGAACGTCGATGACGAACTCCTGGCCTTCGGTGCCGATGTGGCCGAACGGATGCGTCAAGCCGCGGTTGCGGAGCGTTCGTCGCTCATTCGCGGGGGAGTCCGCAAATCGGAAACGTACGGAAACTACTACTACGGCAGTTACAATTCCGACTACGGATATTACCGCGGGACGGAAGATCAGCAGGCGACGATTACCCTGCAGGAAAACCAAAAATCCCGGGAAGTGCGGATCAGCCAATGGAAGACGATCGATGACGAGATGGCTCAGATTCGCCAAAAGATGACGAAAAAGTACATGGTCGAGTTCTGACGGATCAATCGCATGCGGTCAGGTTCCGTTCGCGGGTCATTTGGCTGATGACGCCAGTAGTATCCTGCGTGTCAGCCAATCGCGCCATTCCTGTTCGAGTGTCGCGACGTTCACCGCTGGAACGCATTTCGCGAGGGCCGGCTCGGCGCCGATTTGGTCCACATCAGCAACAAACTGCAATAGTCGTGGACCGTCGACCCTCTTTTCCACGGACAAAAACTCAATCCAAGCCGAGCTTGTCGCATAAAAAACTTCCGCCCGGTCGCGGTCCGCGGGATAGGCTCTGGTCGTTACCAACTCTGACCAGGGGGCAACGGTTCCACGCTCTACGGCAGCGGCAAGGCGGGAACGAAGTTGCTTTCGACGGTTTTCCGGCTCCGAGAGAATGGCGATCCCTTCATCCGCCCAACGCGGAATCTGGCGGTCGCAGAACCGATCGGCCAGAACAATATGAGTCAGCTCGTGCGCGACAATTCCCGTGACACGCTCCGGCTGGTCCACCCGCAGATGCAGATTCCGCACCCAGACCCGTCCTTCGCCCACCTCCAAGTCGGCATGACCGAGCATCTCAGCGGGAAAACCTGTCAATTGCTGGTAGTGTGCCCCAGAGGCGTAGCAGTAGACGTTACATTTCACAGGCCAGTTTTCGGCTTGGGTGACACCCAGCCATCGTTCCCGTATCCGATGGCGGTGCTGCTCACATTGCGTCACCAGTTCTTTGACAGAAGAAAACCCGACGGTAGGATGAATCCGAAAGTTCTGGGATTCAAATACTTGCGCATTTGACGAACGATGAACCTGATAGCAACAGCAGATGTCGGACTGGCAGTGACAATTGTGCTTTGACGGTGCTTGGCCAAGCAGGCGACCGGAAAACCCAACACTCCAGACGAAAACAGCTATCCCCAGAACACGACAACAGCGTATTATTTGTTGAAGAACCATCCTAAGGATGCTTCCACGAAACGCAGTGTGGCAAAGCAGTGGTTTCCGGCGGGAAAGGCGCCGACGTTTCCCGGTAGACGTTGCAAAGCCGATACCACAATTGTGATTAAGCGCAAGATTTTGTGGTTCAGTTACTTGCGCCCAACTGCGGCGGCATGCCCTCATTCAAGTGCTCAGGGGAACGGCACGTTTGCTCACACATCCGGCAGCGTTCTTAGGGTGGTCGTGACAAAACCAACGACTTAACCTGAGGTATGGCCATGATGCATTTGACAAAAACGGTGATTCTCGGATCGGCGTTCGTTGTCGGATCGATCGCTGCGACCGCCGATGCTCACGGATGCGGTTGTACGTGCTGTTGTCCGCCTCCCGCATGTTGCCAAGCGCCTGCGGCGATGGTTCCCGCGGCACCTGCTCCGCCAAAAGACGTGGCTCCGGCGCCGCCACAAGCCGCAAATGGAGGACGAACGCGCTATCAAAGCGCCTATCAGCCTGCTGGGGAAATGCAGAGCATCGTCATTACGCCCCGACATAGTCGGCCGGGTGCTTACGGTGCTCCGGACGGGCAACGAACTTGGAAACCAGGATCGTATGATCCTGGCCGCTGAAACATGAGTGGTAGAGTTGCTTCTAGAAAGCGGCTGAATGCATGATTGCCGAATAGAGAAGCCCACCGAGAGAGGTCTCAGTGGGCTTCGTTCCATTCGCTGGGAATCGAAAACGCTTACTCTTCTTCCTCGGCTTTCATGTGTGTCGCTGCGGCGACGATTTTTGCCTGCTCATTAGGGGGCACCATTTCATAATGGCTCAAATCCATCGTGAAAGAGCCTTGCCCCCCCGTCATGCTCGATAGACTGCGGGCGTAGGTCATCATTTCCGCCAGCGGAACCTTGGCATGAATGACCTGAAATCCACCCGGAAGCCCATCCATCCCCTCGACACGTCCCCGTCGACCGTTTAAGTCGCTGGTAATGTCTCCGAGTTTTTCGCCGGGAACGGTGATCTCGGCGTTGACGATCGGTTCCAGCAACACCGGCTTCGCTTCGTTAAACACATTCCGGAAGCACATGCGGGCAGCGGTGCGAAACGCCGTTTCGTTGCTGTCTACCGGGTGATCCTTGCCGAAGAAAAGTTCGCACGAGACATCCTGCACGTGGTAGCCTGCGAGCACGCCCATTTCCATCCGCTCTTTGATGCCCTTCTCGACCGCGGGAATGAAATTGTTGGGAACCGAGCCGCCGGTGACACGATCGACGAAGGCGTAGTTCAGGGCCGGGTCGTAGTGATACGCCCGCATGTTCGGGAAGCGATCTTTGACGAAATACTCCTCAGGCTTGATGCCGTGCGGAACCGGTGCGATGCGAAAATGAACTTCCGCAAACTGCCCCGAGCCTCCCGATTGCTTCTTATGCCGATAATGCCCTTCGGCATGCCCTGCGACGGTCTCGCGATACGGAATTTTCGGCTGGTGCGTGACCATCTCTACCTTGTCGCGATGGTGAATCCGTTCTTGCACGACGAGCAGGTGCAATTCGCTCATCCCCCGCATGACCATTTCTTTCGTCTGCGAATCGCGCGTGATGGCAAAGGTCTGATCTTCATCGGCGATCTTCTGCAATGCGCCGGAAATTTTCTGCTGATCGGCGCGGCTCTTCGGCTCGACAGCCAGGCCAATCATCGGCGTGGGGAATGTCAGAGGAGGCAGCGTGAACGTGCCAGCATCCTTGGTGATCGTGTCGCCAACGCCGATTTCTTCCATCTTCACGAGCACGATGATGTCGCCGGCAGAAGCCTCGTCAACATTGTTGTGACCACTCCCCTGCACCTCCATCAATTGGCCGACCTTCAGCCCCTTCGAGGCCCGCGAGGCGTGGATCGTCATATCTTTTTTGATCGTGCCGGAAATCACTCTCACGAAGTTCATCCGGGCGACAAACGGATCGATGCGGGTCTTGAAGATCTGCGCGACGAGCGGTGCGTCGGCCGATTGGTTCAGCGTGACCTCCTCGCCCGCAGCGTTCTTTGCCTTGCGTTCCAGATCGGTGGGCGCCAAGGCACACGTTGTCAGTGCGTCCATGAATTCCGGAACCCCGACTCCCGTCTTTGAACTGATGAATAACACCGGAATCAGCGTCCCGGCAGCGACTGCCTTCGAAAGCCCCGCAGCCACTTCTTCCGCTGAAAGGGACTGTCCTTCCAGGTACTTTTCCATCAACGCCTCGTCGGCTTCGGCGATGGCATCCATCAACGTCTGGTTCACTTCCTTCGGATCGGCAGGGACGCCCGCAGGCACCGCGTCCGGCACATTCAGCGTGCTGATGACACCGGTGAAGTTCGGACCGAGACCGACGGGAAGATTCAATGGCACGCACGCGGGACCGAACGTTTGCTGCAAGATCGTCATCAGGTTGCCGTAGTTGATGTTCTCGAGATCGCACTTGTTAACGAGCACCATCCGTCCCAAGCCGGCGTTGCCGGCGAGGTTAAACACGCGGCGCGTGTTGACTTCAATTCCCGCCGATGCGCTCAACGTAACGACCGCGGTCTCGACGGCGCGCAACGCACCAATCACCTGCCCGATGAAATCGGGATATCCCGGCGTATCGATGACGTTGATTCGCTTTCCTTTGTGCTCAAAATGGCCCAGTGCAGATGTAATGGTGAGTTTGCGGTGCTTTTCGTCCTCGTCGGAGTCGAAGACACTCGTTCCGTCATCGACCGATCCAGCACGGGTGCCAACTCCTGCCTTAAAGAGCATCAGGTCTGCCAGCGTGGTTTTGCCGACTGCCCCGTGACCGACCAACGCCACGTTTCGGATATCCGCGACTTGATGTTTCGTCATTGCTGCTTCGGGTTCCTTTCCACGAAAGACCGGACGCGTGAATTCGTTTCAGTGGATGTCGTTCGCCCGCGAAGCGCGGTCTGGGGATGTGATCGACTCGCCCGCGCAGCGAGCAACTCTAAATTTTATGGAATCTTAACCTGATAAGCCAGCAGTTTCCGGCGCGAATCGTTTCGTCGGCAAACGGTGGCGGCTGTGCGGAGTTTCAGCTCGGAGAATGAGATTGGGTAGGGTGGGAATTTGTTCCGAGCATTCCGCATTGAGAGAGTTCCCGGTATCGCCGGGATAAGCCGAAGCTCCATCAGAACGGAACCGGCAGCATGAATGCGTGATGTTCGAACAGCACCCGCTTGCCATGTTCGCCGATGAACTGAGTAAAGAAGAGTAGAAACACGTACAGTCCGACCAGTGGCACCATCAGGATTCGCGCCGAAAGCCGCCAGACAAATCGGGCCGGGTGTTCCGTTCGAGCAGCGCGGCTGTATGCCCAACCGGTAACGATTCGTGCCGGAAACATACTCATAAGAAACACGAGTGTGATAAACCACATCGCGTCATTTGGAACTAGCGCGATCTTCAGCAGGTAGAGCGGAAGGGCGAGCAGATAGACCAATACAACCGCCAGCAGCCACGAAAACGGCGCTCGTCCAGATAACTGGCGGATAGTTCGCAACTCGAATCCCGCTCGGAAGCGATCCTCAGCAGCATAACGAGCCTGAAGAAAAGGCAACCAGCAAAAGACAGCGAACAGCCAGAGTCCACCGATGACCGTTACCAGGAAAGGGCCTCCTTCTGTCTTATCGGCCGCCGCGAATAATGCCGTCGGGAGGACCAACCAGATAAATGCGACGATGAAACCGCGTATTCCCAGCGAAAAATGATGGTGCAGGCGCAAATCGGCCACGAATGCGCGAATTGCCGACGCGGCACGATCGAGGTAATCCCCTTCACGCAGCCTCGCGATCATCCAGCGGATGTTCTTGATCGGTCGCAGGAAAGTCCAAAAACCTCCGCCGCGTGCCAATGCCAGCAGCAGATGAATTGCCACGACGACGGCAAACCCTCGTGTCACAGTTGCAAGAAACTTTGTCGATTCGCTCGTGGGGTCGATCAACCGAGCATCGATTGTCATGTCCGCTAGTAGTCGCAACGGCAGAATCCAGATCCAGACGCCGAGCACGATCGACCCGATTTGCGGCGCTCGACCCAACAGAGGAAACGCTTGCCGCAATCGGCCTGTCCGGGCGACTCGCCCCTCCGCCTCCAGCAGATAGCCGAGCACGACAAAATTCACAATCGGAACTGCCGCCAGCAAAGCCAGTACCAGTACCAGGCTCACGATTCCCAGGCCGGCCCGGGCCAGCCACGCCGTCGCTTGGAATGGGTGCCGCCATGGAATGGGAATTCGTTCCATCTCCGCGGAAGAAATCGGCTTCGAAGCAGTGTCTGATTCCGCGAGTTGTTGGGAAGGACTGTCGTCAACTAGAGAGTCGGAAATCTCGATGACAAGGTCTGGAACTTCGGCTGCATCGGAGCCGACACTTTTTGACACAGGCTGAGCAGTCGTTGATCTCGAGATTGGATTCATGCTTGGTCCAGGGCCGTCACGAGAGCTTGGGCCGAGAGTCTCTGGAACGCATCGGAAAAAGCGAGTCCATCTGATGGTACCACGCAGTCGCCGGCTCGGTTTCCACGAATTGACGAAACTCCCGCTTGGACGGCAAGGTATGATAGCTTGGAGACGCTTCCCGCGATGCAGTTCTTGCAAGTTCCCAGGGAATTTTTGAATCGCCTGATCCATTGTTCCACGCGTGGCCGGAGTGAATTGCCGTGAAGGCACGCATCCAATCGGTCTTGGTTCTGGCGGCGGTCCTGGTGGGGATTGTGGGTATCGTCTCGTGGGCCTCCTCGACAACGCTGCCCACGGAACCCATTCCGATCGCCGCCGAGAATTCACGAATTGCCGAGATCACGCCGACTATCTCAAAACTGAATGCGTGGTTCAGCGAACGCTGGCAGGCAGCGCAAGTCACTCCGGCGGAACTCGCTCCTGATTTGCAAATTCTGCGGCGGATGTCGTTGGCCTTGTGCGGGACGGTTCCGTCGCTGGAAGAGATTCGCCAGTTCGAGGCTGACTCCGGGCCGCAACGGCTCCTCCGCTGGGCCGATCGCCTGCTCGACGACCCGCGTTACTTCGATTATTTCAGCGATCGACTATCGCGAAGTTTTGTCGGAGCGGATGAAGGGCAGTTCATCGTATTTCGGCGGGGGCGATTCAATGACTGGTTGGGCGAGCAACTCCGCGCGAATCGGCCTTATGACGCAACCGTCCGTGAAATGATCTCTCAAACCGGATTGTGGACCGGCAATCCCGCCACGAATTTCATCACTGCCGCGGTCAACGGTGGAAACATCGATGAAAACAAGCTGGCGGGGCGGAGCGTGCGTGCATTTCTCGGACAGCGAATCGATTGCGCTCAATGCCATGATCATCCCTTTGACCATTGGAAGCAGTCAGAATTCGAGGGCCTGGCGTCGTGGTTCGGTCAGGCAAAGCTTTCGATCGTCGGTGTGGAAGACAAACCCAATCTCGCGTTTGAAGTGGAAGACCGCAACACGCTGAAGAAACGGACCGTTATTCCCGGTGTCCCTTTTCATCCGGAATGGCTCCCTTCAGATGGAACACGGCGAGAACAACTGGCCGTCTGGATCACGCATCCCCAAAACCGTCGATTCGAACGTGCCACCGCAAATCGCGTCTGGGGGCTGCTCTTCGGCAAGCCGTATGTCAGCCCGGTGGATTCCATTCCAGACCCCCCGGAATCGGGCGAGCCGGACCTGCTCGATTTTCTTGGTACCGATTTTCGTGAGCATGGCTATGACCTGCGCCGACTGATTCTCGCCATCTTGGGATCACGGCCGTTCCAGCTCGATTCCTCGCATCCCGCCACGGATGCGGAGACCGTCGAAAGGCTTGAAGAGACTTGGGGAGTCTTTCCACTGACCCGTCTGCGGCCGGAGCAGATCATCGGCTCGATGCTGCAAGCCGCGTCCCTCAAGACGATCGACCAGAATTCGCACCTTATTGTGCGCACGATTCGCTTCTTTCGTGAACGGGATTTCGTCAACGAATACGGCGACCTGGGTGAAAACGAACTGGAAGAACACCCCGGCACAATTCCTCAAGCCCTGTTGCGGATGAACGGCAATTTTACGAACGACTCGTTGAAATCGGGATTTCTGAACTCGTCGGGGCGAATCGCGAACTTCGCCGGTTCCGACGAAACCTGCCTGGAAACCTGCTTTCTGGTCTGCCTGTCGCGCCGTCCGACAAGTGAAGAAAAACAGCAAATTCTTCCGCAATTGCAGGCCGCCAAAAAGAAGCAACGTCCACAGGTGGTCGAAGATGTTTACTGGAGTTTATTCAATTCGCCGGAGTTCTCCTGGAATCATTGAGCGAGGGGCGCATGTCGATCCCGTTTCCAAATTCGCAGCAGCTCTCCGACACGCGAATTCGTGGCGTGGAACTTTCCCGTCGTGATTTTCTGCAACTCGCAGCTGCTTTGGGAGTGTCGTTCGCCCTTCCAGGCTTGGAAGGGCGCGCAGCCGACGAGCGGGGGTCGCATCGCAAAAAATCGCTCATCACGCTCTGGCTCGATGGCGGGCCAAGCCAGCTTGAAACCTGGGATCCCCATCCGGGAGCACTTATCGGCGGCCCGACGAAAGCGATCGACACCAAACTTCCGGGATTGCAGATCGCCGATCTTTACCCGCATGTGGCGGAAGAGATTCATCATCTCTCGGTGATCCGGTCGCTGGTTTCCAAAGAGGGAGACCACGAGCGCGGCACTTACCTGTTGAAGACCGGATTCCGCCCGGAGCCGACACTCAAGCATCCGTCCATCGGTGCGATCCTGGCACGCGAACTTCCCGACGCGACGATTGAGATTCCGCAGCATGTTTCTCTGGGTGACTCGTTACGGCCGGCGCGCGGAGGGTTTCTCGGGGATGAGTACGATGCTTTCAAAGTTTTCGATCCCGGCCGCAATTTGCACAACATGCGGGCGCGGGTCCAGGATCAACGCCAAGAGCGCCGACTGGCAAACCTGTCGGTGATCAGCAGCACATTCCGTCAGGGACGCGGTTTGCAGACCGAGCGAACGCTCCATCAGCACACTGTTGAGCAGGCACTGCGGATGATGTCCTCCGAACAACTCAAGGCGTTCGATATCGAGCAGGAGCCGGTCGCGAATCGGACGGCCTACGGCGACACTCCATTCGGCCGGGGCTGCCTCGTGGCGCGCCGGTTAGTCGAAACCGGAGTGCGGGCCGTCGAAGTCAATCTGAGAGGTTTCGATACCCATGCCAACAATTTCGAGTTTCACAAGAGCAATGCCGCGATTCTCGATCCGCGATTTGCGGCACTCGTTCGTGATTTGCGGGAGCGCGATCTGCTCGAATCGACGGTTGTTTTGTGCATCGGCGAATTCGGCCGCACGCCAAACATCAATCCGCTCGACGGCCGCGACCATTGGCCGACAGGGTTTTCGTGCGTTATCGGCGGCGGCGGCATCCGCGCGGGAGTACTCATCGGTGCTACCGACCCGGATGGGGAAAAGAAAGACCCTGTTGATCCGGTGGAAGTCGCCGATCTTTCCGCAACAATTCTCAAAGCATTCGGCGTCGATTACGAGCGGGAGAACATCACTCCCATCGGTCGTCCCATGGCCTACAGCAAGGGAAAACCGTTATCGCGATTACTTGTGTAGCGTAGCGCCGTTTCCCGATGGTGTTTCAGACGGCAACCAAGAGTTAGCTGTGCAAGTCACGATAACAGTGCCGCCAATAATCCGCTGAGTACGATGCCGTCCCACGTTCCCGCACCGCCGATACTCACCATCCCGGCACCGATCCGTTCGAAGTCGCGCCAATGGAGCAAGTCAGCTCCGACCAGCGGGCCGCTGATTCCAATCACGAACGCCGCGGGTGCACGGCAGGTGTCAAACTCGACACCGCGCAACCCGATCCAGACAGCTCCCAAAGCGATGAGAGCCGGCAGGAAAACCGGAAGCGCGATCCCGAGCCCTGGAACAAATCGCGCGAGGCGATAGCAGACCGCGACGTTCACCACGATGCCCAACGCGGTTATGGTGATTGCCGTCGGCCCTGCTCCGACGATGTAATTCAGCATCCGCACCGCCAGCAGCACGGGGATAATACAGCCGCCGAGATTGATGGCGATCACAAGTTCCTGACGCAATCGCTGGTAACTCGGGAATCCAGGAAATCCTCCGATCGAGTCATGGATCGGCATCAAGATTTCATGCCGTGTCGGCCTGCGAGTGATTGGAACGTTCACCACTGAACCGAGAATCATACCGACTAGCACAAAGACCGCACCCGCCGGGCTGAGGTGCAAATTCTCCAGTGCGGAATGGGCCAGGTCGACAAAGATCAACGGCATCAGGCACAGGCTGAACAGCATCAGGCTCATTACCAGACAGCCGGCCAACCTCAGGGCGACAAGCGGATCGCGCTCGTTGGGATAGAACATTCCAAGTCCAGTTCAATGCGAGTCGATTTCGAGAAGCTATAGCTTCATTCCGACTCTGTTCCCTTCTCGACCAACTTTCAACCTTTGATCACGCCAATTGGCCGCATGCGCGCCACTTTGCGGGCGAGTCCCGCATTGTGGACCACCTCGACGACCAGATCGATATCTTTGTAGGCGGCGGGCTGCTCTTCAGCCAACCCTTTCCACGATCGGGCCCGGGCGATCACCCCTTGACTGCGCAGCTCGTGGTCGATGCGTCGCCCCTGGGCAAGTTTGACGGCGGCATGTCGGCTCAGCACTCGCCCAGCGCCATGACAGGCGCTGCCGAACGTCTGCGCCATCGCGCCCGGCTGCCCGACCAGCACCCAACTCGCACGCCCCATGTCGCCCGGGATGAGCACCGGCTGTCCGATTTCCGCATACTCATCCGGAACCTCCGGGTGACCCGGGGGAAAGGCCCGCGTCGCCCCTTTACGATGCACCCAAACCTTTTTCTTGACTCCCGCGATCTCATGCTCTTCGAACTTCGCGATGTTATGCGCAACATCGTAAACAATATCCATCCCCAGGTCGGTCCAGGACTTCTCGAAGACGGAAGAAAACACTTCGCGCGCCTGCCACATCAGCAATTGGCGGTTGCACCAGGCGAAGTTCGCGGCGGCCCGCATTGCGCCGAGATAATGCTGTCCCTCATCGCTGTGTACCGGGGCGCAGACCAATTGCCGGTCGGGGAGCGAAATTCCATAACGTTCCGGCACGTTCCGCAACTGCCGGAGTGCGTCGTCGCAGACTTGGTAACCCAGTCCGCGCGACCCCGAGTGGATCATCACGCAGACCATTCCTTCCTCCAGCTTCATCACGCCGGCCGCTGCACTGTCGAAGATCTGGTCCACTACTTGTACTTCCAGGAAATGATTTCCTGATCCCAGCGTGCCGCACTGATCGAATCCCCGGTCGAGCGCACGGTCGCTGACGAACTTCGGTTCCGCACCGTCGAGCCGACCGTGCGCTTCGGTATGTTCGATGTCGCGGTCCACCGCCAGCCCTCGATCAATGAGCGCTTGTGGGCCGAGTTGCATCATTCGGCGTAACTCGTCGTGCTTGAACTGATACTTTCCCCCACCTCCGACGCCGGTGGGGATGTTGGCGAATAACTCTTGAACGAGGTTCTCCAGACGCCCCATCACGTCGCGCTGCAGCAGGTTCGAGCGGACCAGTCGCACGCCGCAGTTGATGTCGTAACCCACCCCGCCGGGCGAGATGACTCCTCCTTCGAGCGGATCGGTGGCACAGACCCCGCCGATGCAGAATCCGTAGCCCCAGTGAATGTCGGGCATTGCGAGGCTGGCGAACTGAATTCCCGGCAGGAAGGCCACGTTGGCGACCTGCTCCGGTGCCGGATCGTTGCGAATCAAATCAATCAACATATCGTCCGCGTAAATCAATCCATCGACACGCATCCCCGATTTGTAACTCTTCGGAATGCGCCACAGGTTATCGTTGACCTTTTCGAGCGGTCCGTGAAACCCTTTTTCGCCCATTTGCCTGCTCCATTCGTTGCCTGCCGTGTTAATTCCAGGAGCCAAGACGGCCGGTCGGCACCGCGGGTTCGCGCGAAAGAGATACCACACCAAACGGCAATTATAGCTCGGCCGCCGATCGGGTACACGGCTGAACGGTTTCGGTCGCGATGACATGGATGACAAAACGGGGCCATGTACGGCCCCCTCACTCGCGTCGCAGGTGAGTGCGGTTTGAAACTGCTTTCAGATAAGCCGCCGCGTCGCGGTGCTCCCGCAGTTCACGGGCGCGCTCTCGTTTCTGGCGTGCTTCCTTCGTCTGCTCGATTTCTGCGATATTTGCCAAATGACGTTTGCGGCGAATGCGGAATTCGATGGTCGCCAGAGTTCCAATGACCACGACCGTCGCCAGGCACAGCAGATACGGAAAACCATTGGAAACAGAAACGCGACGGAAGGCGCTGGCATCCACTCCCGCTGGAATGCCCACAGGTTCCGCCGACGCGGGGACATTCTCGTTCGAGGCGTGGACGCGGACGTTGTCGACGATAGCCAGGATTTGCGGTTCCAGCTCGCTGAGATGAGTCCGCTTGTCAAAGAATCGGAAAATGGTGACATGCTGATGAAACAAGGTCACAGTGACGCTTCCGGTTCCGTGGTTGTCCTTCTCGCGAGTCCAGAGCGCCTGGCGCCCGGAATCGTAATACGATTCACCCATCGAGCCTCCCGAGAATAAATCGCGGTGTGATTTCTCCTCTGCTTGTTTCAATCGAAGGCTGAGCGTTTGCGAGCTCAATTCCTCGATCTCGGTCCATAAATAGGGGAATGGGCCGGACGAGTGCGTGAACACAAACTTTTGAAGGCGTCCGCTGCGAGCGCTCCCCGATTCATACGACCATTCCGTGGGAAGAACGATGGTCATCAAGGCATAACCACTGTCCGTCGGGCCGCAGGCATACGCTTTCAGCTCATCACCATTCGCACGGTTTGCGAACGCTAGGGCTGCTCCCAGCGACAAATGCAGCAGTATGAATCGTCGAGGAAAATGATTTGTGCATGACCTGCGATGGGTGAATCGTTTCACAGCGACGTCCCTTTCGTATATGTGCACGACGAATTCGGCGGCACGTCGATCACGCACGGTGAAATTACTTGATGCAGCATTCGATTCGGGCTCGCGAATGATTGCCCGATGATCACGGAATGTTAATGCGATGTTTTTGCAATCGCTACGATCGTGAAACGAAACCGCGCTGAATATGAAGTTTTTCACACGAACTTTATGTTTCGTTCATCGAATGCAAATGCCAGCACCCTCGGCGCACTCGTCACGTTTACGCAAACTTCCCTCGCTAATGTGAGTTGTAATTTTCGACGTTCATTCAAGTATCACCGCGACTTCATCATTCCGTCACATATCGTCGGTAATGTCACCTCGCATGAGTGAGATGTTTCGAGGAGCGCGAAACATGGGGGACATGTCGGGCCGGCCATCGTTTCGGCCGGTGCGCTCGAATTCGACCCGTTTCCCGGAAAGGAGGTGCATCCCGGCAGGTCGAATCCGTGATTGTGAAGTGGTTTGTAGAGAAAGTGATTGTGTCATCTGTTATTGAGCTGGAGAGGTAGGAGCGATTTTTCGACGACATTCTAGGATCGGCTCCTACTCCTCATGCGAGTTGAAACAAACGAACGATTTGGTGTTTACACATCCCATTTATTGAAGGAATGAAAAGACCCATGAGGAAACAGAAAAATCGTAATCAGGGCAAACGCCCGGCGGTGCGACGCGGCTTTACGCTGATCGAGCTGCTCGTTGTCATCGCGATCATCACGATTCTGATCGCCCTGCTGTTGCCCGCCGTTCAGCAGGCCCGCGAAGCCGCCCGCAACACGCAGTGCAAGAGCAATCTGCGCCAGTTCGGCATCGCATTGCACATTTTTGCCGATAAGGATCCCGGCGATCGCCTTTGCACCGGTGCATACGACTACAGCCGCGATGGGTGCGTTACGCAGTACGGTTGGGTGGCTGACGTCGTTAACATCGGTGCCGGTCTGCCGCAACAAATGCTCTGCCCGACCAGTTCCTTCCGCGGGGCGGAGAAGCTGAATGACCTGATTGGCAGCATCGCCACCGGTGGCGTGCCGTCGGACGGTCTGGGAGCAATTCCAAACGGGCCGGCTCGCTTGAACGAAGGTTTGTGCATTAATTTTGAGACCGATCTTAATGGCGATGGAACTCCCGACGTCGGAACACTCCCTGCGGGTGACCCTGCTCGGGTTGATGTCGTTCGCCAAATCCTCGATGCCGGCTACGGCACGAACTACGCCGCGAGCTGGTATCTGGTTCGTTCCGCCGCAAAGTTAGTTCGCTCCGGTTCCGGCGCGAGCGCCGACGCCATTACAGCAAGCTCTCTCAAAGGGCTGGCGGGAGGTCTTGGGCCGCTAACCCGCCGCATGGTCGAAAGCAGCGGCGTTCCCTCCAGCAATATTCCGTTGATGGGCTGCGGCTCGCCGGGCGATGCCAAGGAAGCGTTGCTCTCCGCGACTCTCCCGGGGCATGACGGACTTACGGCTGGTGCCCGCCTCTGCGAAAGCTTCAACGACGGGCCGGCTTACTGGGACACTTCCACGACGAAGATCACCCTGATGCCAGCTAGCACGGTCATCACCCCGGGCGTCGGCAGCGCCAGCTTACCGGCGTACTCCGATGACGTGCTCCCCACCAGCCAACAGGTCGGCGACCCCGGAGCCGACGGGCGCCTCTGGTTGCAGGACATCCGTGACTGGTACGCCACGCACGGCAGCGGCAAGTCTCTGTCTTGCAACGTGCTCATGGCGGACGGCAGCGTGAAGGTGCTGAATGACACCAACGGTGACGGATTCTTCAATCCCGGTTTCCCGATTGCCGCCGGCACCGCCGACGAAAACGACGGCTACCTGGATGCAAAGGTCGAAGTCGAACCGTTCCACGTCTACAGCGGGCCGGCCATCGACAAGCTCTCCAACAAGGGGAACTTTGAATGATTGGCTGGATCGATTGATCCGTCCGTTATCAACCGTGCGATTGCTTTTGTGACAACTCCGAGCTGCCGCGTGTGCCTGTGGTGGGGCACATTCGGCAGCACCCCTTTTTCTAACGTTAGTTTCCAAACCGGGAGGGCGAGGCTCCCGCCGAGCCGCTGCATCCGAAAGCCTCTGTTTGTGGGGAGTCCGACCGAGCGTGCCCC
>CAZVJA010000026.1:0-37524 GCA_964626885.1 uncultured Planctomycetaceae bacterium
TCTCGCACTCGAGAAGATGCTGCTCGAACGAAATCTTCTGCTCCCCCTCCAATTCTCCGGCGAGGTAATCGTCAAGCTGTTCGCAGAGTTGGTATGTCATGGTACGTTCGGCATCCGTTTGGCAAGTTCCTCGCGCATCCGTTTACGGGCGAGGCTCAGGTTGACTTTGGCTGTATTCTTATCGATCTCCAAAACCTTGCAGATTTCATCCAGCGATAGTTCTTCCACAGCCGCCAGATACAACACCGTCCGCTGCTGGGGAGGCAGTTCGTCCAGCAGCTGCAAAGCCTGTACAAGGTCATCTTTCTGTTCGATGTGCTGATCCGGAGTAGCAGCGGAACAGTCCGCTTCGTCGGTCTGTAACGTCGAACTTGTGTGTGTCCTGTTCTTTCGCCGCAGTTCGTCGTTCCACAGATTCACCGTGATGCGAAACAACCAGACGCGCGTTGCTTTTTCGCTCTTCAATGTCTGCCGGCTCTGCCAAGCCCGCAGAAATGTTTCCTGTGTCAAATCCTCGGCGCGGTGCGGGTCACTTGTCAGGCGCAGGGAAAGGCGATACACGTGGGGGACGTGCTGTGTCAGCCCATCAGTCACCGTTCACCTGTTTTCCGGTGCGACAATTTCCAGGTTGTCTGGCCACCCCCCGGCAGGATGGCGAACCGATCGCATTCTACTCATTAAGACGGAATCGCCGCCAAAAGGTTAAATCGCTTCCAGAAGGTTTTTCGAATTGAGCCGATTTGTCCCCATCCTCTGCTTGTTCGCCGCCATCGGCTGCAACGGCTCTGCTTCGCAGGAAAGTTCCTTGCGGCCGGCGAATCAGTCGGAGAGACCCTCAAAGGTCACACGGAAGATCGACGTGCAAATTCGAAGTTGGGACGAAACTCAAAAACTGATCGCGGAGCACAAAGGGAAAGTCGTGGTGCTCGACGTCTGGTCAACCTCCTGCCAGCCGTGTCTCCGGGAGTTTCCGGGGCTGGTGGTGTTGTCCAAGAGGTTTCCGGAGCGCGTGGTGTGCATCTCGTTCAATGTGGATTACGACGGAAGCGAAGCCGATCCCCCCGAATCGTATCGTGAGGAAGTTCTCAAGTTTCTGACTGGGCAGGATGCCCGTTTCGACAACGTGATCTCCAGCGTCCCGAATGAGGATTTTTTCAATCGGATCAAGCTTGGAGGCCCGCCTGCCGTGTTTGTGTATGACCGCGCAGGGAAGCTGGCCCGCAGATTCGATAACTCCGTTCCCAAGCAGCCGGAGTTTACCTACGCGAAGGACGTCACCCCGCTCGTGGAACAGTTGCTGGCCGGCCCGTAGCGGTTTTTCTCTTCGCGGGGATCGAATCGTTTGTTGTCGCCGTGCGACTGGTAAGGTTCGGGCCTTCGATCGGCGGGGACACCCTGGTTTCGATTGTCCCTTGCTTCGAATTCGCCGGACTCCAGTGCAACGCGCTCCGATAAATCCTCTATTCCTCGTCAGCCAGGTCGCGTTATATTCCACCCGTTACGAACGCCTGTTTCGGTATAACAGGCAAGGTCTGGTCGTATCCCTCGGCCGGAACAGTCGCACCCGGTCGGTTCACGCGATGACTTTGCGGAGTCGAGCTTGTTGACGGGCGATTAGCGCTGAGCCTATGAACAGCAGATACTCCCACTTGGCGAAATGGAGTCCCCGCACCCTTCTGCGACGGATTCTCTCGCTCAACGATACCCCGCACTCCGTCGCTCTCGGGGCGACCATCGGGGTCTTTCTGGCCTGCACGCCAACGTTCGGAATTCGTGTGCTGCTGGTGGTGCTGATCGCGCTCGTCACTCGGCGCTGGTTTTACTTCAACCGCGCGGCCGCGATGCTGGCCACCTGCCTCTCGAACCCGGTGACGACGGTGCCGGTCTATTATTTCGACTATTGGGTCGGTACGCTGTTTGTACGCGGTGAGGCGACACGAAAAGACTTCGCGCGGGTGCTGCATTACGAGGGATTTCAGGAATGGTGGGGCGCGGCTCAATGGTTGTTCGTCGATGTGGGTGCGCCGCTCGTGCTCGGCTCGCTTCTGGTGGCGATTTGTGCGGCTGTTGTTACCTACCCGGCCATGCGTTGGCTACTCAACGTCACGCGTTCGTCACGTACGCTGCTTTCCAGTTAATCGCTCCGATATCTTGCGCGCGGACTTCCGCTAGCGGTGAGCCATCAAGCTGGGTGGCGACGCAATGATGACTTCCCTCCGCCAAGATTGCCTCTGCGTGGGGATCGTTGTGGCCGACCATGTCTGCGAGCCGATCGACCATATTCCATCACCGGGGGAACTGGTTCTCACCGGTAAGATGAGCCTCTCGATCGGCGGCTGCGCCTCGAACGTGGCTGTCGATCTGGCGAAGCTCGGGCGCAGGGCTGGAATCGTCGGGCGCGTGGGACGCGATGTTTTTGGACAGTTCGTTCGGGAAACCTTGACCAATGCAGGGGTCGACTGCGGTCATCTTGTCGAGTCCCCGTCGGCTGATACCAGCGGCTCGTTTGTCATCAATGTTCGTGGGGAAGACCGCAGGTTCATCCACGCGACGGGAACCAATGCCGAATTCACCGGTAGCGAAGTTACGCCCGAGCTGCTGCGCACCAGCCGCGTGCTGTATCTCGGCGGGTATTGCTTGTCCGATCTGCCGACGACGGAGAATGTGGCTGCGATGTTCCGCGCGGCACGCGACGCGGGTGTGACCACGCTGCTGGATGTGGTGATTCCCGGTCCGGCCGATTATTGGTCCCGGTTGCGTCCGGTACTCCCTTTCACCGACGTTTTCCTGCCGAACAATGATGAAGCCAAGATCATTACGGGCATCGACGACCCTGTCTTGCAGGCGACGGAGTTTTACCAGGCGGGTGCACGGACCGTGGTCATTACTTGCGGCGGGGAAGGTTCAGTCCTGGTGGACGCGACCGGCAGCTTTCGAGCGGGGAGTTTCCCTGTTGAATTCGTTGATGGTACCGGGAGCGGCGATGCATTCGTCGCGGGTTATATTCACGCGCTGCTCGACGGTCGCGGCACTCTCGACTGCATCCGCTATGGCAGCGCGCTCGGGGCGAGTTGCGTTCGCGCGACCGGCGCGACGACGGGTGTTTTCAACGCGGATGAGCTGTTGCGGTTTCTCGCGGATCATGAATTGCCGATCGAGCGGACGTGAAACGCCCAGGGACAGCCGTCCCTGGGCTTGGACGAGTAGAACGATACGAAGTTACCCGGCGTGGAACGGTGCATGAGACCCACCTCGTCAAATTTCACGGGCTTCTGGTTCCACTTCATCGTGACCTCGTACGGAGCCTGGCTGCCTGGGGATTCGCGAGGATTCCGAACGCGACATCATCGTCAGCATATTGAAGGGGATTACAAGAACCCTCCCAAGCCGGGCACACATGCCGCACAACTGCAAAGAAGTCGGCTCCTGCTCAAACAGCCTGCAGTTCACATCTCCGAAATCTGGAGGCCAATTGTTGGTGAGGCGATTCTTACGAAGTTGATCGAGCAGCGTGCCTTTGTTCTATGTCTCGCGGTCGCTGCGCAACACATGCACGTTTTGGCAAAACTCCGAAGAGGGCAACGACCGCGAATGGCGATGGGCATGGCGAAAAAACATGCGACTTTTGAAGTCAAGCGCCTTGGTTGGACCGGGAAGCTCTGGGCGTGCCGAGGAAAAGAAATCCCCATCGGGAATCGGCGGCATCAATTGAATGCGTACCGTTATATCCTTGCACACGCGGATCAAGGGGCATGGATCTGGGATTGGAAGAACGCAACTGGCGGTTGATGTAAGCCCAGGGACGGCTGTCCCTGGGCTTGGAATTCGGCGTTTCGGAAACGCGCAAACTCTCATGTAGGGATTTCGAACCCTTGTCGCTGATCGCGGCGGAGCCAGCGATTGGCTTCGTCGTCGCCGACGAATTGCTCTGCCGCGGCATCCCATTTGAGAGGTCGACCAAGCCGCATTGAGATGTTCGCCAGATGGCAGGCGGTCGCGCTGCGATGCTGGCTTTCGACGTCGCAAATTGGTGTGTGCCGTGAGCGGACGCAATCGAAGAAATTCCCCATGTGGTTGATGATCGCGTCGAGCTTTCCGGTGCGCGGCGGACGATCGAGGTTGTCGTGCGCATAGAGTCGGAAATCTTCCCGACGGAGCGGCTTCTCCGCCAGATCCTCGACCGGTTTGCCGGAGATGGTCCCCCGGTTGACGAAGATCCGCCCTGCTTCTCCTTCGATCAGCAGCCCGCTTCGTCCATGATCCTTCACGGTGACGACGACATCGTCCGGGTATCTGTAGGTTGCCTCGAAGGAAGTCGCCACGTTGTAGCCGTTTTCGATGTGCGGGAACTCCGCCTTCGTTTCGATCTCGCGCGGGCCGGAACGGTCGTGCCCGACGGCCCACTGCGCGATGTCGACGTGATGCGCTCCCCAGTCGGTCATCTGTCCGCCGGCGTATTCGTACCACCAGCGGAAGGTGTAATGGCAGCGTTCGGGAATAAAAGGAATGTCCGGCGTTTGCCCCTGCCAGAGGTTCCAGTTCAGATGCTTCGGCGGCTCCTGCGGCTGAAACGGCCCGCCGGTGACGTTTTTTCCGAGCACGACTTCGATCTGCTTGAGCTTGCCGAGCCGTCCCGAACGTACGAGTTCGCACGCCAGGCGGAAGTTGTTGTCGCTCCGCTGCCAGGAACCAACTTGCAGTACGCGTCCCGTCTCACGCACGACCTTGACGAGATGCTTTCCCTCGTCGATCGTCAACGTGAGAGGTTTTTCGCAATACACATCCTTGCCGGCCCGGCAGGCAGCGACGGCCATTGATGTGTGCCAATGGTCCGGCGCACCGATGGTGATGACGTCGATGTCCGGCCGAGCCAGCATGTCGTGAAAATCTTCATACGTGTCGACCTTACCGCCGAAATCGGCTTTCGCTTTGTCCAGAATCTGCTGATCGACGTCACAGACCGCCACGATGTCGCCATATAACTCTGCTTTCGTGGCGATGACTGTTCCCTGGTATTTCATGCCGATCGCGCCAACCCGCGGCCGGTTGTTCGGAGAACGGGGTTTTTCATCAGCGCGCGCCGCAGCAGAGGCAAACAGATGCGGCAGCGCGCCGGCACCGGCCAGCAGAGGTGGAAGCGACGTCAAAAATTCACGGCGCGTGCCGTGCAACCTGGAAGACATTTCGCCACGCAACTCAGGGGTTCGATCATGTTTCATCGTGATCACCGAGGTGCAGGTTAGGTAAGATGATCGGATCGACAGTGATATCCATATCCTACCGTCGAACTCAGGACAATCGTGGTCGTCATCGCCGTTAGCCGATGCACCAGATTGATGATCCGGGATACCTTCCGTCAGCAATTCGACGGGAAGCACGATTCAGGCAATGATTGGACCCGCTTCGATTTCGATCCAGGTGCGGAACGATTCTCTCGGGCCGAGGACTCGCAAACCGGTATCGACACCGCGCGCACAAAGGTTGATGGCGTCCGTGACGCACGTGTACGGCTCGAGACAGACAGCATTTCGTTTCGGCGGCGTGTAGACCACCAGCTCACGGAAGATCGCATCGGAGCGCTGGGCAATCTGCAAGCCTGCCTTGCCATCCAGAATGTAACAGTCGATCCGTCCATCGCTCGGAGAAATATCGGTGAGGACGTCATCGAGACGGATGTCTCGGAAGAATCCTCCTTCACGAAGATCCTTTTCCGCGTCGATCGGATGCTGCTTGCCGGTCGGCAAACAATCGATCAGTTCCCATTCCCCGGCGGCAGGGGCCTCGATGAGACATTGCCCTGCATCGCTGGCACTGCCGAGCGGGAGCCGAAAGTAGGGGTGTGTGCCGAAACCCCACGGCAACGGTTTGTCGGAGGGGTTGGTAATCGTGATGTCGGCCCGGAGCGTGGCGCGGCGGAGCTCGTAACGAATTTCGATCGTGCAGTCGGTGGGCCACAACGGAAGACGGTCGGGAGCATCGACGCTCAGGCGGAACTCGCCGACCGCGAAGTTCTCGCCTTGTGAGGTCACTCTCCAGGGACGATCGATCGCGAAGCCGTGAATTGCGTTCCCGGTGCCGTCGTAACCGACATTTTCCGGCGGCAAGACGTATTCCCGCTCGTTCCAATGGTACTTCCCGCCGCGGATACGATTTGGAAACGGGAACAGGATCGGAATGCCGTGCCCGCTGGGGCGCTGCTTTCCCTCCGCGAAATCGGGAGCCGCGTCGATGACGTCGATCACCTGATTGTCGACCGCAGCGTGGAACTCATGGCAGTTGAAGCCAAGATGCGTCGCAATGCGCGCTGTGGAGCCAGTCGAGGAGTCTTTCAGCAGAAGAGATTGCATGCGGGGGTTCAATTCCACTCGGGGTTGGCGGGATGTTGGGGCAGGATTCGGTTGGCTTCGTAGACCTTATGGAGCATGCGCTCCCACACCTGATACGGGTCGTCCGTAAACAGACATTCGCAATTCGCGTCGTGCAGGTACCAGTCGCCGCGCGAGAGTTCTCCCTCCAATTGGCCAGGCGACCAACCGGCACAACCGGAGTAAATGCGGAATTTCAGTCGGTCCTTCCCCTCGGCTGCCGAGCGGACAATCGACTCGAACACCTCCGCGCTGCTGCCGACAAACAAGCCGGGGATGATCGGCGTTTCGGTGTGATCCATCTCGGGAGCGTTGTGCAGAATGAACAGAGCGGAGGGCTCAACCGGCCCACCGACATACACCAGATCATCCGTTTCGGGGAGCTTGAAATGCTCCGACAACGCATGCGCGACGGTGACCGAGGAGGGGCGATTGACGATCAGTCCCATCGCCCCCTCTTTCCCATGCTCGACCATCAGCACCACGGTCCGCAGGAAATTCGGATCGCGAAGCCGCTTGCCGGCTATAAGGAATTGTCCGCGGAGTGATTGAGTCATCGTTCCGATCGGCGCGCTCCCGGAAGCCGCGATTCCCCGTTGCCGGGGTGAATTCTGTCCAAACGAAGGACGGTACCAGCGTGTCCATACGCCGCCAATTATAAAGCCGGGTTGGGCGGAATGTCCACGGAACGGGTCGCCGCCGCGAGAGCCCATTCCCCTTTGATTCTCCCCGAAGATTGTGGGAGGATACCCGGAATATTGGTTGCGAATTCGAGTCGACACACGTCACGATCTGAAAATGCGGGAGACATTTCCGAAATTCTGAACGCGGTCTTTCCCAAAGGCTGCGAGCTTCCATGATCGACATCGAAGACATCGACACAGTCTCGTGAACCGACTTCCATGAGGAACGCAGCATGACCTCTTTGCGGTACGGCATCATCGGCGGTGGATTCATCACCTCGTTCCAACTTCGCGCCCTCCGAGAAGTCCGCGGCATCGAGGTTGCGGGAATTTATTCCCGCCGGCCACCGGAAAAGTTGAGCCAGTGGATACGCGATCAGCACCTCGGCGAGGGGAAGATTTACACCAGCATCGGCGAAATGGCGCGGCATGTCGACGTGATCGCCATCTTCGGGCCGAACTTCACGAGGGTCGCCACGGTCGAGGAGATCGTCGCCGCCGTCAAAGAAGGGGCGAAGCTCAAGGGAATCATCTGCGAAAAACCGCTCGGGCGGAACCTGCTCGAAGCGCGGCGGCTGGTCGAACTTGTCGAAAGCGTGAAATTGCCGCACGTCTACTTCGAGAACCAGTTGCACATGAAAACCATGCGCGCGACGCGCGAGCAGCTCGCGCCGGTCGCGGCAGTGATGGGCCCGCCGGTCCTGGCCCGCTCGGCCGAGGAGCATGCCGGTCCGCACAACGCCTGGTTCTGGGACCCCACCCAGCAAGGGGGGGGCGTGATGAGCGACATGGGGTGTCATTGTCTGGCGGTCGGCTGGTACGCGCTCACCCCAGTCGGCAAATCTCCCCGCTTCCTGGTGCCGCAATCGGTGAGCGCCGATCTCTCGTTGTTGAAGTGGGGTCAGCCGCGCTGGCGACGCCAACTCAAGGAGCGATTCGGTGTCGATTATACGAAGACCCCCGCGGAAGACTTTGCCACCGGCATGGTGACGTTCCGCAATCCCGAGACCAATCATTTCGTCAAAAGCCAGTTCACCGTCTCCTGGATGTACGACAAACAGGGCCTGCGGCTGGCACTCGATGGCATCGGACCTGGCTACGCGTTCGAGATGAACTCGCTCCGTTCGCCGCTCGAGTTGTTCATCGGCGACGACGCGGCCGCGAGCGTGAGCGACTCGGAAACGGCTCTCGAAAAAGCGACCGCCACCCGCGGGCTGCTCGCCGTGCAGCCGAACGAGGCGGACCTGTATGGGTACACCGATGAAAATCTCGACGCTCTGGAAGCCCTCACCACTGGCCGCCCGCCGCTGCTCGACTGGCATTACGGTGTTGAGATCGTGCGGCTGACGATGGCTGCTTACCTTTCCGCCGAACGGCGTGCGACGGTCGATTTGACTGATAGGGCGACCTGCGAGGAACTGGAAACGTACGTACCGAAGATCCAGCAAGGCCGCGGCCTGGAAGTGCTGGATGTGCCGGCGGGTTGATAAGCAATTGACCCACCGGTCCGACCCGTTGATAATGGAGGAACTGCTGGTTTCGCCGCATCTGGCTCATCAGTTCGAGGGTGTCGTCTCCCATGTCGGGTTGGATCTCGAAAGCGACCACGCTCCTCGGCGGTAAGAAGCGGGAACCGGAACGTCCCCAGCCGTTCGATATCGCGTGCAGTTGCGGAAACAGTGTTTCCGGTTACCGCGAGCCGGGTTCCCAAGTGGCCCGTTGCAATCGCTGTGGCGACAGGCTGTTTGTGCTGCCGAAGGATGTCTATCCCCAACCCAGAGCGAAGCAGCCCCCTCCCGAAGCCGTTCCCGATCAATCCCCCAAGTCTGAACCGAACGAGCGGCGTTCCGCGCCTCGGGAAGTCGAGGATACTCCCGCGGCCCGCGCCGCGCGGAAGTTTCGTGACGCGGCGAAGTCGAAGCCGGAACCGCAAGTCTCCCAGAAGCCGCGCGAACCCAAACTTTCCTTCCGCGAACGTACCCGCGTTCGTGTTCGTCGCACCATTGCCTGGCAACTTTCGCTCTTCACTCCGTTCCGCCTGATGTTGCTGGCGATTTTCGGCGTGATCGCCGTGACGGGATATTGGGGCTGGTCCGTGCGGCGGGCTGAACTGGCGGCGGCGATCGTACAGCGGGTTACCAATGAAGGGGACGAAGCTGTGTCGCGGGGAGATTTCAATCGGGCCGCCGAAAAGTATTCCGAGGCATGGAAGGCGCACCAGATCCTCAAGCGGGACGACGCCGAGGCTCGGCGGGTGCATCAGGCCTTTCTCGAAACGACCGCCGCCAGCCGGCTCATCTCCGCCTCTCCGTTTGACATACTGGCTGAAGCACAGCAAAAACGCAAAGCGGAAGAGTCGGGTTGGGAAACCTCTTTGGAATCTCGGTACCGCGACTCCTGGATTGTCATTGACAGCTCGGTTTTCCTGGAAACAGGAGTTGGGAACTCTCCCCATACGCAAGTCGATTGCCCCTTGATGCTGGACGACACGCCGCTGGCCATCGAGACCGACGCGGACGTCTATGATCGCCTGCATCGCGGCGGCGATTCGAAACGGGCAATTTTCGCTGCGCAAGTGTCCGGGTTTCGATTCGTATCGGCCGACGAGCCGCGCTGGGTGCTGACGCTGAAGGGAGACTCGGTCTTTGCGTGGTCGAATCCCCAAACGTTTGAAAAGTTGGGGTTGATGGGACTCGGCCCGGATGCGGTCGAAGCAACCCGCAAGATTCTGGCGGAACAATCACAGCGATTGGAAATCGAACCATGAATCATCTGCATAGATCCCCACTTACGATTCTCGCGCGGATGTTGATGCTCTCCTGTGCGCTGTGCGGTCTCATACCCGGTACGTTGTTTGCGGCTTCCCGTTCGGTCGAAGCGATCCTGGCCGAGAAGACTCAGTGGTCCAGCTACGCGTCGGCCGGCAACGCGATGACGATCGAAGGGCGGGTCTCGGCAATCTCGGGAAAGCAATTGCGTTTTCGAGGATGTGATCTTCCGTGTCAGGCGGCCGAGGGAAAATCTCTCCTCAAATTATTTTCTTCCTCCGCGAACGTGGAAATCACAGGCCGGTTTGCCCTCGTGAACACCAAGCCGACGTTTCTGATCGAAGTGATGCGCGTGACACCGTCGGATCTGGAGACTTTCCGCAACCGTGAACGTGAATTGCGCAACGGCAAACCGGACGAGTGGTACGGGCTGGGAGACTGGGCGGTCGGTCGCGGAACATTTTACGAAGATGACGAACTCAAGCGGCGCGCCGTCGATGCTTATCGCGAAGCCATCGAACGGGAACGCCAGGCATTGCCCGCCGACGCCGCCGACGCCCTGGTCAAGCTTTCGGAAAAAATCCCCAAGTATGGCTTGCCCGAAACATTCCGTGCGGAATACGTGCACGACGCCTGGCAGCGCCGCTGGAGGAAGACGCCCAAAGATGATCCCGCCGCGCTTCGCAAGTTGGCGGAGGATCTATCGAAGGAACTGCAAGGCTGCACGGCTCCGCTCGATGCCAAGCAGGCAAAGCAGGGGGCGGACTACCTCCGCGACCCGCTCGGCGTCTACAAAAAGGCCGATGAGGAAACTCGCAATCGGCTGCACCGCGCGCTTTACGCCGAGATTCTGCGGACGGCGATTCTTCTCAAGGCGCAGCCAGACGGAAACAACGGCTATGAAATCGCCGACGAACTCGACAAGCTCGGCCCGGAATTTCATGACCTGGCGGAAACCCATCGCGAGAAAAATCTCGACCTTCGGATCTCGCGGGTTAAGACGGCTACACGGCAGGATGTGGTGCTGCTGGCCGATGAGTTGCGGCAACGTCAACAGCCGGAGAAAGCCCGCAAGGCGTTGGACACCTGGTTGGCCGCACGTGTTGAGAGGCTTCGTAAGGACGGGCCGACCGGGTTGATGCAGGCGGCGGAAGATTATCAAAGCTTAATCGACGACAAAGGAACAGCAGTCAAGCTGCTGGTCGAGGCGTACCAGATCGATCCGTCGGCCGAGCCGGTTTCGCAGCGTCTGAAGCGAATGGGTTATGTATTGCAGAACGGAGAGTGGGTCAATGCCTCGGACGTCAAAAAAATGCCGGACGATCCGGTTCAGATCGCCCTGCGGGAAGGACGTGTCGTCGCAGGCATGACCGCCGAGCAGGTGCAAAAAGCACAAGGAGCTCCCGACGCCGTCGCGCGGTTTGCATCCTTCAACGAAGTGAACGAATTCTGGACGTACGACAACGTCGGTGGAGTGCGGCTGGTGGTCCACATCCAGCGCCGCGGCACCGCCGAGCCGAGGACGATCAGCATCTCACAACTCAAAACCCCGCCGCGGTAAATGTTGCATTTCCTGTGAGAGCAAAACACGACAGCGTACACATTACATCCAAGCCTCGGTGCCGAGCGCGCTGAGAGCATAGAGCACGAGATCGTACATCTCATGATACGCATTTCATCGAAGCTCACTTACCTCTTCAAACACGCCTTTCCGGTCCTCTGGTTCGGATCGCTGGTGGTGTGTTTTTGCATCGGACTTGCGATGGCTCTCCTTCAGAAGAGACTTGAGGAAACAACCATCGTCATGCTCGCAGCCCCTCCAATCATGTCGATCTTCGGGTACTTCAGCATGAAATTCTTGCTATTTGATCTGGTCGACGAGGTTTGGGACAGCGGCGACTCGCTCATCATTCGGAATAACGGACAGGAAGTGCGGGTTTCCTTATTGGATTGCGTGAACGTGAATTACAATGCCATGATGAGCACACCACGCGTAACTCTCCTGTTGCACCAGCCCACAATCTTCGGCGGCGAGATTTCCTTCATTCCGCCATTCCGGTGGATTCCACACTTCATGCCACCGATTGCGAAGGAACTGATTTACCGCATCGACGCCGCCAAGAGATCGACCGCCGGCTCGGAACCAACAGGGCAAGAGTGATCTGGTCGCCTCGGCATTTAACGGATGTGCACCAGCAGGACTGCGGTGCTGGTGTGGCTTTAAGCCGCCGGTGTCTGCATGATTCGGTGTCGCCGTCGAGTTGCACGTTGACGCATCTCCCAAGGCGCGGTGGAATGGTCGCCGTGTGTTCATAATTGAAGATCGTGTGCCACGGGCTCTGCCTGTGCTCTTTATCGTGGGAGCAATCGGCACTTTCGGAGCCAGTGACACACGCTGACGAACGTCGATTGTCGTCCGAGAAATGCCATGCGGATTCTCGATCACGTATCAACCAGCCGGCGAGCAATGCTCGAGCAACTCGTTCGTTCGAAGGTGTTCAAGGGCTTGAGCATCTTCGTTGAACACCTTCGAACGCGCGCATCTTCGAACGGTCGGCGTAACTGCCAAACATCGCGCGGCGGCGCGGCAAGTAGTTCGCGAGCGTTCGACAGGTGCTCGACAACCCGCCGCGGCGCGCAAGGTGCGCACGGGCTTGAGCATCTTGCTGCGCACCTTGCGCGGTTGAGCATCTTGCGCCGTTTTCGAAATGTGAGCCGCGACGAGAAGTTGCGCTTTTCGACAACCTCGCCGATGGGTGAAGAAAAGTGCGGGGCGCAATCAGGTCGAATTTTGAGCACCTTCGAACCTTTGCGCGAGCTTTCGACGGAATTCTTCGCCGCAACCTCGCCGCAAGTAATTTTCAGTCCCGAGTCGGGAAGAGCGGTCAGCGGCCAGCTTTCAGCAATCAGCCGGGAAGGATAAGAACGAAGGGTTGGGTTCTAGGGTTTCGGGCCTCGAACCCTCGCAACCTAAAACCGTATCACCTGATTCTTCCCCCTTGCCTTTCCTGAAGTCTGAAGCCTGATTACCTGAGGCCGTTTCGAGCCCTAAAACCGTCGCACCATAAAACGCTTTCTCCTGTTTTCCAATCCCTCACCCCTAATTCCTTGAGACCGGCAGATGCGAGTTGACCCAAGCCGACATACCGCCGATGACGTTCCGCACGTCGGTGAAGCCTTCACGTTGCAGGAACGACGCCGCGATGGTCGCGCGATATCCGGAGCCGCAGACGACGGTGACCGGCAAATCGCGGGGAATTCTCGCGTAATGATCTTCCAGGGTTCCTCCATGCACGTGGATTGCCCCATCGATGTGCCCGCCGGTCCATTCTTTCTCGGTCCGCACGTCGAGCACGGTTTGTTTGCGACCCGCCTTGAGTTCTTTCGACAGGTCATGCACCGAGAGTGTGGGAACAGTGACCACGTCGTACCCCTTCATTTCCCACGCCTCCATGCCGCCGTCGAGCCAGCCGCGGATGTCGTCGAAGCCGACGCGTGTCAGATGTCGCACGACTTCGGGAATCTGGCTGGGATTGCCGGGGACGATGAGCGTCGGCCGGTCGTACGGCAGCACCCACCCGGCCCAGGTCGGCAGGTTCGGACCGAACGGAATGTTGATCGCTCCCGGAATGTGCGCCGCCGAGAAAGCTTCCATCGGCCGCACGTCGACGACGAGGCACTTTTCGCAGACTCGTTCGTGGACCGACTTGGCGGAGACGCGCTGCTGTCCTGGAAGTTCCGGACCGAGGATTTTGGCCCCGGTGACGTTGATCCGTTTCATCCGTTTGAAATACGGCGGCGCAATCGGCATTCCGGAAAGCAGATCGCCGACCCATTGCTCTTCCAACTTTTCAACGAGCGCGGCATTAAAGCGGCGTTCGTATCCCATTGTCGACGACGCCCGCGAACCGATGGCCTTGCCGCACAGCGATCCCGCACCGTGGCCGGGAAAGATTTCTGTGAAGTCCGGCAGTCCCGGAAGTTTTTGAAAGACACTTTCGTACAGCTGGTGCGCGAGGATCGTTTGAGCTTCGCGGCCGAGCAGGTCGGGACGCCCGACGTCACCGACGAACAAAAAGTCGCCGGTGAAGACCAGCCAAGGGACTTCCTTACTGCGCGAATCATCAAACAGCAGCCACGAGAAATGCTCGAGCGTGTGCCCCGGAGTATGAAACGCTTTCAGGCGGATGTCCCCCATGCGAATCTCCTCGCCGTCCTTCATCACGTGGTCGGCGTGGTTGGGGATCCATTCGAGTCCACCCATTCCCGAACTATGAATGGTGGGCTCGTCATAGAGGCGGACTTTCAACTCGCGGCTGCCGCTGACGAAGTCGGCATGCACGTGAGTTTCCAGAATGTGCTTGATGTACAACCCTTCGCGCTCGGCGATCTGAACGAATTCATCGACATCGCGCGTCGGGTCAATGACCGCAGCCTCTTTGGTTTTCTCGTTGCCGATCATGTACGAATAGATCGCCAGTCCAGGAATAAACCGCTGATGGAAAAACATCACACACCTCCAGTCAAAATCAGATTCTTCGTCACCACGAAGGCTGCCACGCCGACGATCATTCCCGCGAAGACCTTCTGCAAACGGGGCCCGCTCAGTCGACGACTGATGCCGGTTGCCAGGAACAGCCCCAGCACTCCCCCCGTGATAAACCCAACCGTAACGAGAGGAGAAAGTTCGCGCCCGCTCAGCCAGTAACTAGTGACCCCCGACGCGCTCACCAGCGCGATAACCAACAACGAAGTGCCGACCGCGTGCCGCATCTCCATTTGTGAAAAGAGCACCAGTGCCGGGACAATCACGAATCCGCCACCGACCCCGAACAATCCGGCCAGCACACCGGTGATGAATCCGAGAATTGCCAGCAGCAAGGCACAACGGGAGGTCAAGTGAAGTACTCCGGTCACATCGCGCCGACAGGTTGGCCCGGCGTTCTGAGCATCGGTGTTCCCTTCCGCGCAGGACTCGTCCTGACGCGCCGACACCCCAATTTTCCACGACCTCATTCGTCCCGAGGCCAGCCACATTCGCACCGCAACGACGAACATCAACCCGGCGAAGAGAACCATCAGCCACGTCTCTGGAATCTGCCGGTTCATCCACGTTCCCACGGGAGCACCCAGCATTCCCAACAACGCGAACAACAGACCGGTTCCGACTTCGGCTTCTCCCCTTCGCCAACGCTGCACGAACCCGATGGCGGAAGTTGCCCCCACCGCAGCGAGCGACACACCAACCGCTTCACGCGGATCGACCGACAAGCCGTAAACCAACAGCGGCACTGCGAAAATCGAGCCCCCTCCACCCGTGAGGCCGAGTGCGAGTCCGATCAGTAGGCCGAATGTGATGGTCAGGAAGTACAGCATGGCGTCTGGCCTTTTGATTGTTCCGATTGCGAGGAATGGACTTGGTTCCACGGCATCCGCGCCAGCACCATTGCCATCCCGCAGGTATCGGTAATGCCCGCAAAGATCAGTCCCGCGCCGACGAAGGCCGACAGCCCCGCAAACCACGGATGCACGAAAATTGCCAAAAGCGCGCCGATGAGAACCAGAGATCCAGCAGCGATGCGAACCTGCCGTTCCAGCGAGATGGTTTTTCTCCCCCGCACGACCGGAAGCCCAGCCTGCTCCCAGGCAAGCGTTCCGCCGGCAACGTTCACGACGTTTTTGCAGCCCGCGGCCACCAATTTCTCACAGGCTGTCTTGCCACGGCTTCCCGAGCGGCAAATGAGGTACAGCGGCACGTCGGCTTTGCCGTTGCAGTGCTCGCGGATGTCGTGTCGGTCGAACGTTTCCAGGGGAACGTTCCGCGCCGCCTCGGCGTGGACTTCGCGGTACTCCGCCGGCGTCCGCACGTCGATCAGGTCGATCGATTTCCCTTGCTGCATCAGCTCCGCCAGTTCGGTGGGTGTGATGGTGGAAATGGTCATGGTCATCTTCTCCTTGTTCTGGGCGTTAGTTGATCGCCCGAGTTCTTATATATCGAAATATCGTGACTGTACGATATTTATGGTGAAAAATTTTTAACCGCCGTTGAATCGCCCCGAGACGCAAGCCATGAGACCCGCCAAATGGGGTTCCGCCACCGAGTAATAGATCTTCCGGCCCTCCCGTTCACTGTTGAGCAGCCCGCAATGCTGCATCAACCGCAGATGTTCGGAAGCCATGTGGCTTTTGATGTCACACGCCTCCGCCAGTTCGCCAACCGTATACCGGTCGTGCAGCAGCATTTGCAGCATCCGCAGTCGATGTGGGTGGGCGACCGTCCGTAGACATTCGGCCGCCTGCGACAAGGCTTCCAGGCTCATCAGCTTGAGGCGGGTCTTGGTTGTCATAGAGTTCATTTCTCCTCTCTTTATCAAATATATCGGAACATCTCGACATGTCAACTGCTATTTTTCCAGATTTTTTGCGATTTCTGGAGTCGAACAGCCACCTCTTCACCTGAAGTCGTGACTCTGATAATATCCCGACCCTCTCCTGACTTTGAGATCTGCCACCGATCCGTTTCCTCCGCGACAACTCTCCACTACCCCCCCCGATGAACAACCTGGTTCAAGAACGCGCGCCGCAGGCCGGCGCTGCCTTACCCTCCGTGCCCCTTCTGCGCTCCCGTTCGCCGCGCGCCTTAACGCTCGAACGTAACCTTCGGGCCAGTGTCGGTGACGGCACCTGCTTTGGGCTGATGGTCGGGCTGGGGGAAACCTATCTCCCCGCCTTCGTACTGGCTGTCGGATTGGGTGAAGTCACGGCCGGTTTGGTCGCGAGCATCCCGCAATTGGCCGGTGGGATCATGCAGCTGATTTCCCCGCGGGCGGTCCGCCGGCTTGGTTCGCATCGCCGCTGGGTCGTCCTTTGCGCGGCGGTGCAGGCGCTCAGTTTTGTGCCGCTCGTCGTCGCGGCCCTGTTGGGGCACATCTCCGCGATCGGGATTCTGCTGATTGCCACGCTTTACTGGGGTTCGGGACTGGCGACCGGAGCGGCCTGGAACACCTGGATCGGCACGATCGTTCCGCGGGCGGTGCGCGCGAATTATTTTTCCTGCCGCACCCGCCTCAGCCAGGCAGCCGTGCTGGCGGGATTCGTCTGCGGCGGACTTGCGCTCCAGTATGGCGCGTCCGTGAATGTTCCGCTCACCGCGTTCGCGGTCTTGTTCTTTCTCGCGGGGATATCGCGAATGTTGTCGGCTTCGTATCTCGCGAGACAAACCGAGCCGGAACCGATTCCCCGCAACATGCGGCAGATTCCGCCGCGCGAGCTCTTCGCTCGGCTGCTGCGCGGGGGTGATGGACGTTTGCTGTGGTATATGTCTTTGGTGCAGGGGGCAGCCTATTTTGCCGGTCCCTACTTCGCGCCGTACATGCTCCGGGAGCTGCACTTCACCTATGGCGAATTCGTGACGTTGATCGCGACGGCATTCGTGGCGAAAGTGCTGGCCTTGCCCATGTTCGGTCGATATGCATCCCGCTTCGGCACGCGGAGCCTGTTATGGTTCGGCGGTATCGGCATTGTGCCCGTCGCTGCAATGTGGCTCGTCAGCGATAACTTCGCTTGGCTGATGTTCGTGCAGCTTGCCGCGGGTTCGACTTGGGCCGCCTATGAGTTGGCGGTGTTTCTCTGCTACTTCGAGTCGTTCCCCGCCGAAGAGCGGACAAGCATGCTCACGATTTTCAATTTGGCCACGACGGCCGCAATGGTGGCGGGCTCGCTCCTCGGCGGCGCGGTGCTCAGTTACTTCGGCACGACTCCCGCGGCCTATCACTTGTTATTTGCGATCTCTTCGCTCTTTCGGTTAATGACGCTGGCGATTTTGAAAATCGTTCCCGAGTTTGCGGCACCCGCGGGTCCGGTGGGGCTGCGGACGGTCGGCGTCGATCCGACCAGCGGCTCAATCAGCAAACCAATTCTGCCGGGGATCGGCGAGTCGGCGGGTATCGTGGCACCGGTGCGAAACGTCGAATCGTCCGTGTCAATCGGATCATCCGCCGAGGAAGAAACGGAACGGGTGTTCGATACCACGCGCAAGAGTGCGTGAGTGTCGGCCATCGCGGCGCATTCAAAGAAACAGCCGGAACCTGTTTCGGGATCACTTCAGCTTACCGATCATCTCGCGGGCTTTGGCCTCGAAGATCGGCTGCCAGTCCGGAGCGAGGATGCAGTCGCTGTCTTCCTGCGCGCCCCCGACGTTCGCCAACTGCTCGGTTGTCGGCGCGTAGTAGATGTAACCGTTGGTGTAGCCGGCGATGAACGTATTCTCCAGCGAAGTTCCCTGCTTGAGGTTGAGACCGATCCGCACGGTCAGTTCGCCGGGGAAGGTGAGGAGTACAAAATCGCCGATCCGCAGGCCGACCAGCTCGACATCGACGGTTCTCTTTCCGGCGGCGACGTTCTGCACGTGATGCATCCGCAACAGCGCGAGATTCGTCTGCATCCGCGTCAGTTGTTCCATGGTGTGAATGTTCTGCATGTACTGCTCAATCGCCTTGCGGTTTTTGGCGTCGAGATTCGAGAGGTTGCTGCGTCCGAGCTCTTTTTCGTGCAGGTACTGGTAAGCATTGGCTGAAGGATAGTCTTTCGCGAGGTTGTACTTCACAGCCAGCGGCAGAAAGGTTTTCAGATTGAGCGTCGTCCCCTGCAAGGTTTTCACGACCCGGGAGATCTCCGCCTCAAGTTCGACGATTCGCGGCGCGAGATCCCCCCGCGGCAGCGCGAGCGTTTCATTGAGCACCTGCAACGGACCGTCCGACTTGCAGACGATCTTGCGGGCACCTTTCAGCGTGCTCAGTCCCAGCAAGTTGCCGAGCGTCTCGGCGTTCTTAGGCGCGTCCAGCTCCTTATAGCCGAGGGGATTGATGTCGCCGCCGCACCCTTGCAGAAACAGCGCGATCGTCCCGTCGCTCAGGTTGTCCTCGATGACCTGCGACGCGAAGCCGGTCATGTCGGCCGTGTTCCCGCCGCTCGGCACACCCTGGATCGGATGGCAGGCGAAGTTATATACGACAGCAAGCGTCCGGCCATCTTCGCGATCGAGACGGAGAATGCCGATCTCCGGATCGACCGGGCCGACGCTGACGACCTCTTCGTCCGGCGGAAGAGAATACGCACCGCGCACGTCGATTTCTTTTCCGCTCTTCAGTTTCATCCGGCGGTTCTCTTGGACGCGGTCTTCAAAACCGGTTCCCGCCCCGACCTTTACCGGCACCATGTTTTGCGCCGCCTGCTGCACCGCCTGGAAGGTCCGCGCGTCGACATCGCCGCAGACCACCCCGTGACAGTGGCTGGCGTTGACCATCACGTTCGTCGGGGGTATCTGCAGTTCCTTTTCGACCCGCCCGCGGACTTTGCCGAGGTAGTCGTTGCCGATCGTGCCAATTCCGCCGATGGCGACCGCATCAACGGTGACAATTGCCGCCGTAGTCGTGCCGTCGGAGATGACCAGCGCTTTGACATAGAGCGGGTCGTTGACCGGCCCGGCTTCTTTGTTGGTAATTTCGACTTTGGCGGCGCCGGCACGAAGCGGGCCAGCTTCAGCAACACCCGATGAGAAGAGCAGGAGGGTTGTGGCTGCCAGGACAGAGAATGTTCTCGAACGGATCATGCGAAAGGCCTTCCTGCTGAAGTTGGCCGCGATCGCGGGGAGACACCCGCGGACCGAGGCGTTACGGGGGGAACTTCAGTCTAACGCACGCGGCGGGCGCGTGCATGCCTGAAAGATCACACAGTCAATTGCTGATCGTGGTTTCAAAAACGGGAGGGCGAGGGGGCACCGCCCGGTGGGTGGTCCGCCGAGCCGCTGCTTCCGAAAGTCTCTGGTTGTGGCGGCTCCGACGGAGCGTCGCCCTCCCATCGAAACGGTTTTGAAACCACCTCGCTACGCGCCCAGCCGCACCCAGCGGGTATGCGTGACTCCCTGCGACGTGCACCAGAAGTAGGTCACGATGGTGCCGTCAGCGGCGCGATGTCCCGCCGGCTTGCCAAACCCGATCTTCTGGTGTTGTGCGAAGAACGCGTCGCTCTCGGGAACCCCCAGCAATGCTTCCGCGCCCGCGTCGAACACCACGACTTCATTCTCGCGATCGAAATGCTCCAGATCCTCGCTGATGGCCACTCGAATCCCCTGCGGCTCGATGCGATGATTGTAAACCGCCGCCACGCGACCATCAGCCAGCGCGATGGGGCTGCAAACCTGCCCCGGCAAATTTGTGGCCCGCGGCTCGGACCAGGTTCGTCCCCCGTCCGACGAGACCGACCAGTGGTTCCGCAGGTCGTTGTTCGTGCCGTATTTGTGCGTCCAGAACATCGTGTAGATGCGGCCGTCGGGAAGGTTGCAGTTCATCTGGTCCCAGTAGAGCACCTTGCCCGACCTGTCGTCCGCCACGACGGTCAACTCGCCCCATGTGCGTCCCTGATCGCGCGAGACCACCAGCGCGGCCTTCTGATCGGGGGGACCGTCGTAACCTTCCGGCTTCCAGGTTTCGAGACCATACAGCCAGCGGTCGGGAGCGACCGCGAGCAATCCCCCCGCGCCGTTCCAAGTGTAGCGGCGGGGATCGAGATCGACCGGCACAATCTCCGGTCCCTGCCACGAGCGGCCGTTGTCGTTCGAGCGGAACAACAACATCTCGGGACGTTGGAGCGCTTCGCTCTGAACATCGAACAGTGGACCTTCCCCCGCTTCAAAACGAGTGGTAGAGAGGACCAGCTTGCCCGGTGCGGATTCGAGAACATCGGGACCGCGATACGACCAGCCGGGGGTTTGCAGTTCGGCCAGGTTGTTCCGCTCTGCCGACCAAGTGCGCCCGCCGTCACGGGAACGGAGCAGTTCGATGCGGTTATCGGCCGAACCAAGTTCGCTGCCGACGTGCTGGACGGCAATCATCGAACCGTCGGCCAGCGGCGCCATCACCGGCATGTAGGCCCCGCGCCCCGGTTCACGCGACAGAATTCCCTGTTCAATGATCTTGAGCATCTGCAACCCGATCGTGCTGGAAGATCAATTGGTGAGCAAAAAGTGGCATGGTCAGGAGACACCATGCCACAACTGAAATCAAGCCACAAGGAAACACGCCCACCTGGAGTGGTGGGCGTGTTCTCTTTAAATGTCAGCCAGATCGAAAACTACCCTTCGATGCCGAGCAGCTCGACCTCGAAGATCAACACGGCATCCGGTCCGATGTCCGGCGGGGAGCCGCGCTTGCCATACGCTAAATCAGCGGGAACGTAAAGTTTCCATTTTGAGCCGACCTTCATCAGTTGCAGCGCTTCGGTCCAGCCTTTGATGACGCCATTCACGGGGAACGAAGCAGGCTCTTTGCGCTCGACGGAGCTGTCGAACACCGTGCCGTCGATGAGGGTGCCGTGATAATGCGTGGTCACGGTGTCTTTCGCGGTGGGGGTCTTGCCTTCCCCTTCCTTCAACACCTCGTACTGCAAACCGCTCTTGAGGGTGGTGACTTCTTTGCGCTTGCCGTTCTTTTCGAGAAAGGCAGTTCCTTCTTTCATGTTCTTTGCGGCTTGTTCCTTCTGCTTGTTGATCATCTTGGCTTGAAGTTCCTGCTGGAATTCCATCAAAGCATCTTGCATGTCTTTCTGAGTCAGAAGTGACTCTTTCTTGCCGAGCGCGTCGGCAAGCCCCTTGGCAAACGTTTTGACGTCAATTTCCGCCTGCTGACGACGGAGATTGCTGCCGAAGCTGAAGCCGATGGCATAGCTCGCACGCTCCTGCAGCGACTTGAGTTCCCCCGCCCCTTCCTTTGCTTTCACCGGAGCCTCTTCTTTCTTGGGCGATTCATTTTCGGCCCTTGCCGCGACAGCAATACCGACGCAAAGACCGCAAATTGCCAACCATTGCCATTTCATGTTCATAGCCTTGTGATAGCCGTGTGTATGTGTCGGAGAGACATCGCATCCGACGGGCCGCGCTGGGGCCGTGCCTTACTATATCATCCCGTGATTCTGGCGGACATGGCCCCCCGACGGGCTTTGTGGAGAAAATCAATCGACTTCACGCCGAAATTGGCGAAGCCGCGATTTTCACCACTGCTCGACCGGGCCGTTCGGCACCTTGATGAGGGCCGTCGCGATCGCGGATTTGCGCGTCCCGTGACGTTGGCGGATTGCCTCGACGACCTCGGCAAATTCCTCCCGGCTGTTGAATCTGCGCAGCCGGTCTTCGAGGTCTTCCGGAATCCCCAGCCGCGCGCCGTACCAACCGGCGAACTTGCGGAACAGCACGCAGGCGTAGATGTCATGCTGCTCGAACGTCAATTCGAAATGACGGGTGAGAAACTGGATTTGCTCGTCAGCCGTCGGCTCGACGATATTCGGCTCTGCGTTTGCGAACGCGCTGTCCCCCGATACGCGCAACGTCACATCCTGCAGTTTGCGGAAGATCCAGGGATCGAGCAGCACGCCGCGGCCGATCGCCACCGCGGCACAGCCTGTGTATTGTCGCATGCGAAGTGCGTCGTCGACGCTCCGTACGTCGCCGTTGCCGATGACCGGAATGTTCTCGACCGCTTCGACCGTCTCGCGAATGGCATCGAGTTGCACGCTTCCGCCAAACCCCTGTTCGCGCGTCCGCCCATGAATCGTGATTGCCGCAACGCCGACCTGCTCAAATTCCCGCGCGAGGACCGGCGCGGTGATCGACGTGCGGTCCCAGCCAAGCCGCATCTTCACCGTCACCGGAATGTTTACCGCCTCGACAACCTCCGCAACCGTGCGGACCGCGTTGTCGATGTCGCACATCAACCGCGCGCCGCCACCTTGGCCGTTGATCTTCGCCATGGGGCAGCCCATGTTAATATCGACGCCGCCGTATCCGTGCGATTCCAGCCACCGGGCCGCTTCGACGAGCCGTGCCGAGCTGCTGCCAAAAATCTGCACCGAGAGTGGTCGATCATCGGGGGCGGTGGCCACCAACTGGGCTGACTTTCTGCCGCCGCAAACCAGGCTGGCCGCATGCACGAGGTCGGTTGTGGCGAGTCCCATGCCGCCGAGTTCGCGAACCGCGCGGCGAAACGGAAGCTGCGTGTATCCTGCCAGAGGGGCAAGGAAGAAGCGCGACGGCATGACACGCCCGCCGATCGAGAGTGGCGCTTCTTGTCCGCTTGGGACTGCTTCTCGAAGCTGATCCATCAGCCCCCCGCCGCGCAGAATCGGTAATAGACTTCGGCCGCCTGCTCAAGTTCGGCCAGTGAGATCCATTCATCCTTCGTATGCGCTTGCGCGATCGAGCCGGGACCGAACACAACCGACGGCACTCCAGCCGCGCTAATCCGTGACGCATGTGTGCCGTACATCACGCCGACTTTCTTGTGCGGACCGGCGACGGCAGTGATTTGTTCCAGCAGCCGGTCAGCGACCGCTCCATTGAATTCATCTGAGAGCGACGCACCGGTGATCCACGGCGGCAGAAACTCCGGTTCGAAGTCGAGCCGTTCCTGCAAAAAGTCTTTCACCTGTCGGATCACTTCCACCCCGTTTTCTCCGGGAATTACCCGGCGGTCGATCTCGATCGTACATTCATCGGGGACCGTGTTGACGCTGATTCCACCTTGAATGAGCCCAACACTTAAAGTGGCCGGCCCGCACAAAGGATGCGCGGGGACCATTTCCGGCAGGCGCTCCGCGAACTCCTCGAGACAGGTGACGACGCGCGCCATGCGGTAAATCGCGTTCAGTCCGTCGGAAGGGCGGGAACTGTGACAGGCTCGCCCGGCGGTGCGAATCTTCCATCGCGTTGCGCCGCGATGTGCGACGACGACATCCAAGTCGGTTGGCTCCGCGACAATCGCGGCATCGGGCTGTTTGGAACAGATCGGCGACTGTCGGGCGGGGTTGCACCAGAGTTCGACAAGATCCGAGACGCCGAGAATCGTCGATTCCTCGTCGCAGGTGCAGGACATCAACACATTGGCGGAGTTCGCTGGTCGTTCTTGCACCAGCCGGGCGAACGACGCGAGCATGGCAGCCATGCCCCCTTTGACGTCGCAGGCACCCCGGCCGTACATCCGGCCATCGCGGACAGTTGGCTCGAAGGGAGGAATCGTCATGCCATCGACCGGCACGGTGTCCTGATGAGCGTCGAGCAGGATCGTCGGGCTGTCGGTTCCGCCGGGGGAATCGTAACGGGCGAGCACGTTGGCCCGGCCCGGAACGACTTCGACCGCTTCCCACGCAACACCGAGCTTGGCGAAGAACTCGCTGAGGTATTGGGTCACCTGTCCTTCGAAGAACTCCGGGCCGGAGACGGATCGCCCCATGGGGTTGACGCTCGGAAGGGCAATCAATTTCGCGAGGATTTCGGCGGGGTCCACGGATTTGGGCCAGGTTGAAAGGAAAACGGCAGAACGACCATAAAGCGGATTCGTTCCCTTGTATGCCGTTTTTTGATCGAAATCAACGGCGCCTGATCAGCAGCAGTAGTGACATCCCGCGGGGACAACCTCTGGGGAAAACAGGATGAACCTGTCGTTTGCCGTTGATTGCCGGTATTCTTAGCGAACCACACGAGTCGGTTCAAAGCGATAATACGAGGCGTTCTCGGGGAGCCCGGTCACGGATGGAAGGTGCCTCTCTCTTCTGGAAGACGGTGATTGCGCTCGGTTTCGGGACCGGCGGAGTTTACCTGTTGTTGCCCCGTTGCGATCGAACTTTGGCGCCGCGGCTGAGACAATCGCTGGGAGTCGTCCTTGTGATGGCGTTGACCGTGCTGGCGGTTGTTGTGGGGAGAGCCGCTGCTGCATCGGAGGAATCATCCACCCTCAAGTCTGCCCCACTGACGTTGCTGTTGTCTCTAGCGGCTGTCAGTGCAGCATGCGCAACTTTCACCGTTGTATCTGAACATCCGCGACGAAGCGCTATTTCCTTCTCCCTCTTGCATCTGCTGAATGCCGGACTGTTTGCACTTTGCCATGCTTGGCAGGGGGCCGTTGCGATACTCGCGATGGGATTGGCGGCCGGCGGGTATGCGTTATGGCGGGCTGCCGGGAGCGCGAGTCCGGAATTGTCGCGCTTTCAACAGAATGACCATACGAGTACCGATCCCAGCGCCGACGAAAGCCTGCCCGGTCGCGAACCATTGCTGGCCTGTGCGGCCGCCGGGTTGTTTTCGGTGGCGATGTCGTGGGTTTTCGCGGAGCATCTTGCATTACACTTTCTCTCTTTATACGGCGTGATTGTTTTCGCGGTCGGCGTCGTCGGTTTCGTGACACGGGACAGCCTTTTTGCTATGGCGGTGTCGTGGAGTGTCGCGATTCAAGGATGTTTGTTGACGCTTGCCGGCTTCCTTCAAGCTCCAGACCAAGAGCAGGGAGATAACTTCGCGTTCTTAGTGCTGATCGTCACGGGAATTGAGGGGGTTGCAGCATTGGTACTCCTGCGATTTGCTGAGAGTTCCGATTCGAGTGTTCACGAGAGGGGCGAGAACATGGGCATTTCGGGGTCCACCGCGAAGGAGCGGCATGGATAACATTCTTTCCCTTTCCACTGCCTTGATTCCATTGGCCCCTTTGGTTGCGGGAGTCATCTCACTCATCGCGGCTGCCTGCGGATTGCGTTGGTCGAGGTCGTCATGGCCGGGAGCCGTGGGTAGCGGAGTTTCTTGTGCGGCGGCGGCGGTTGCCTTGTGGAGATTACTGAGCGATCCGTTAGGAACGGAACATTCCTGGGAATGGGCGAACTGGCTCAGCGTTGGCGGTCCGTTTTCAATCAGCATTTCGCTGGGAGTTCGAATTGACGAACTGTCCGCGATGATGCTGGCAGCCATGATGTTGGTTGCTTCCGTGGGAATGGCGATGGGAGTGACCAATTCGCGATCGGACTCGGATTCGGATTCGGAATGGTCGCCGCTCGCGGCTCCGTTCGTAATATTTGGGGGGGCGATGGTGATTCTCTCTCCGAATTTGCTGCAGCTCATTTTCTTCTGGCAATTCACCGCGTTCGTGACATTTGCCGTGGCAGCCGACCAGCAGGAGAACTCTCAGTCGGCCGCTGCGTCTCGCAAGGCTTTTCTCATCGGCCGGCTGGGAGATATTCCGTTGGTGTTTGGATTCCTCCTGTTCTGGTTTCATTTTGGTTCGCCGAACTGGTTGGATGTTTTGGCAAAACAGTTTGCAGCTGAAGGCGATCCGGAAAAGCTGCAAGCGCTCAGCGCCGTCGGAATTTGCCTGTTGGGGGGCGTGATGGCCCGCTGTGCCCAGTTTCCCTTGCTCGGCTGGCTGGAAGACTTCGCGGCATCGGCACGACCGTCGGTCTTGTTATGGGAATTGATGCTGCTGATGCCGACCGGCGTGTATTTAATTGCGCGCTTCGCCGGTGTCTTCGTAATTTCCGAGGCCCTGCAACTGGCGACGCTCGCGGTCGGAGGGTTTACCGCGTTTCTGGCAGCGATGTCTGCCGCATCTGCCCCCGATGCACGACGGGCGATCGCATACACTTCAGCCAGTCTCTGCGGATGGGTGCTCCAGGGATTTGCAGCCGCCGACATTCGAGGGATTGACGCCTCGATCCGATTGCTCCTGCTCTCGATTCTTGGTACGGGAATGTTGATGTGCGGGATCTGTTGTGGACGTGGCAAACGAGAAGTCACCATCCGTCAGGAGCCGTCATCGGATCGCAGTGTCGGGAAAGCTGCAAACAACACCGTTCCGAGAGGGGCGTCGTTGACTAAATGGTTGATGTCCCTTGGGGTGCTGCTGATGGTGACAGGCTGTTGGGGTCAAAGCGCGATCTTAACCTCGCTTTGGGAAGCTGCCGGATCAACCTCACGCTCCGCCGATTCACTCTGGCTGATCAACGTCGAGAGAAAAATATTACTCGTTTCCTTGCTGTGTCTTGATACGGTTGCCCTGTTCCTTTTGGCATTGGGTATCTTCCGCGCTATCTTCATGATGTCGTTCGCTGGGGATGCTTCGGAGCCGGGATTCGTACCGACCGCACATGGACGTTTTGCCGTCGTGGGACTGACGGCATTGATCGCGGCGGCTGCGTTGCTGAGCCCGTTGGGGATACCTGGGTGGCAGGTCATCGAACGGATTTCGGAACGTGCCTGGCCTCAATTTGGCAGCGCACCTGCGGCAGACCTGTATTCCGTTGGATTCGGACTGCCGCCGGCGCTGATGGGTGTTGTGACGGCGTGGATGCTCTTCGGTCCGGGTGCGCAACAGCGCCCAAGTGGACAGGTGCTGTTTCGTCCTTTTGTGCGTTGGAGCCGTAGCAGGTACTTCTTGGATGATTTTTTCTTTCTCTTTCTGGAACTGCCGATTCGTGGGCTTGCGCAGTTCAGCCGATTCATCGATTGGTTTCTCATCGACGGGTTGATCGTGCAGATTCCCGCGCGATTCCCAGCCGATGTGGCTAAGCTCGCTCGGCCATTGCAGCAGGGGTCAGCCCAGTTTTACGCTCTGGGGATATTTGTGGCGGCGGCCGTGCTATTGGCGGCGATGTTGTGGCTCCGGGGTTGATATGCAGGCGTATCATCAGGCGCTGACGCAAAACATCCCGTTACTGCTATTTCTGGTTCCGATTTTCGGCGCTGGCGTGGTTGCCCTATCTTCCGGATGGGGTGTTCGTGTCGTTCGACGGTTGGTGCTGATCAACGTGCTGCTTACTCTCGCATTGGCCGGCCTGCTGGTGGTGAGTTACGACCGTGATCGTGCCGCCGACCGCAACGTTCCCGAACCTCTGCAGATGGTGAGCAGCTTCCGCTGGGTTGCGGAATTTCGATCGATGAAGGACTCAAAAGAAGAGGGAAGCAAGGCGATAGTCGCCGGTGGGCAGCGGGAAATTGTCGGACCTGATATTCGTCTTGCGGTCGGCGTCGACGGATTAAGCCTCTGGCTGATCGTCCTCACACCGGTGCTGATGTTGCCGGCGGTACTGGCAGGGCGAGACGTAGATCGCAAACAGCCTGCAACGTTTTACTCATTAATCCTTCTGCTGGAAGCGTCGATGATCGGCGTATTCGCGGCACTCGATGTGGTATTCTTTGTCATCTGCCTGGAAGCCAGCGAGCTGTTTCTGTTCTTCCTGATTGGAAGTTGGGGAGCATACGACCGTCGGCGTGTCTTGCGCAAATTTCTTGTGTGCAATATCGTTGGCAGTTTGTTGATATTGCTGGGCTTGATGGGAATCGTGATCTCCCACTTCTGGATGACCGGTTCCACTCAATCGGACGGCTCGACGACCGGGCAACTGACGTTTTCCATTCCCCGGCTTGTGCAGGAAATTCCGCTGGCGATATTCCGCGACGGCGCGGCGGAGACGCATTGGAAAAACGTTGGTTCATGGATCTTTCTGACACTGCTCCTCGGGTTCGCCATCAAGTTGCCGGCGGTTCCCTTCCATACCTGGATGCCCGAAACGAACAACGAAGCCCCAGCGGCCGTCAGCATGTTATTTGTGGGAGTGATACTGAAGGTTGGCGGGTACGGTTTTTTGCGAATCATGCTGCCGCTGTTTCCCGAGATCCTTTCCCACGCGTCCGGGTTTCTGCAGACGACGGCGGTTTGCGGCCTGATCTTTTCCGGGTTGCTCACGCTCGGCCAGGACGACGTCAAAAAGGTGACCACGTATGCCGGGATCGCACAGCTTGCGCTTTGTGCAGCGGCGACTGTTTCCGTCAGTGCGGTTGGAGTTCTCGGCGGACTATTGCAACTCGTCAGTCATGGGCTGGCAGCGGGCGGATTGCTGTTTCTGGTTGGAGTTCTCGACCGTCACTACAAGACGCGCGACATAGAAGCTTTCAGCGGGCTCGCGCGAAAGTATCCCATACTGGCCTTCTTCCTGGCGTTCTTCACATTGTCGCTCATCGGCATTCCGGGCCTTGGCGGCTTTCCAGGTGAGTGGATGTTGTTGATGGGTGTGTTTCAAGGGGACCCCGGAGGATTGTTTGCCGCGCTTGCGGGAATGCTGCTGGTCGCGTGGGCACTCGTCTGGATGTTGCAGCGGATGCTGCTTGGCCAACTGCGTGAACCGAGCTACGCGGCGAATCTTGTCGCGAGGAATAGCGCGTTGGAACAGACGACAATGCTTCCACGAGACTTACCCATCCAGGAACTGCTTGCCCTCGCGCCGGTGGGGGTGATGTTATTGGGAATTGGGCTTTGCCCGAACTTTTTCCTCAGTCGAATGGAACCATCGGTCACGAAGATCATGAAGGATTACGACCACGAGAATCCCGTTGAACAGGGGAGTCGGTTTCTCGGTAGAGAGCGCCGAACAGCCGCGCTCAACAACGATTTTGATAGGCGCCGCTTGGCGGCACGCGAAGATTGATGGGTGTTTGACGAAGGCGGTTCAGGGAAAAATTCGTCGGGAAATTGTCACGCGAAAGGACGAATGTGTCGGCCGAGTCCGTTGTACTGCTTCCCCATCTGGTGTTGCTGATTGGTGCGGCAATTTGCTTCGCGGGCGGGGGAATTGTCAAACACGCGCGACTCTGGGGGCCATTTTGCCTGCTGATGATAGCGATCGCCGGCGCGGTCCTGGCACGTGCCGCTCGACTTTCATTCGACCCGGCAGTCTCGCGAATTGTCGATCAAAGTACTCTGGGTGTACTGCTTCAATGGGGAGCCTTGGCGCTGGGCGCGTTCTATGTGTTCGTTGCGACCGATACATCAAAATCGATGGCTGTGTCGCCGCGAGTTTTTGGTGCCATCCTACTCGCGATCTGTGGTTTACTGTTAGCCTGTGTTGCGGGAGAACTGTGGCTGATATTCGCCGCCGTCGAGTTGACGGGTGTGCCAATCAGCGTGATGCTGTACGCCTCGCGGGCCACTCCCTTATCGAGACAAGTAGCCCGCAAGCATCTGCTAGTGATCTTGTTGTCGTCAGCGCTGTTCTTGCTGGCCATGATTTTGATCTATGGTGCGACGGGCAGCACCAATCTCGCCGGCATTCGTGAGTCCTGCGTTGCCTCTGCGACGACCACAGAAGCGTGGCAGCCACCCGCATTGATAGGGACAGCTGGTTTTGTGCTGGTGTTGGCGGCGCTGGGAACTCGCGTCGCGGCGGCTCCATTTCAATTCGGATTCGCGGAATTACTGGATGGAGGATCGTCATGGAACGGTGGGGTGCTGATGGCGTTCTCTCAAGCTGTCGGGTTCGTCGTTGTCATTCGTTTGCTTGTGCAAAGTCTACCAGGCTATGAACGCGTCGGTGAATCGGCCTGTCTTGTGCTCTCCGCGTTTTCGATGACGGCAGGAAGCGCACTGGCGGTCATGCAGTCGAACATTCGGCGGATGCTGGCCTATATGGCGATTGCGAACAGCGGGCTGGCGCTGCTGGCGTTGGCGGCCGGTTTCTGGGACGTCTCGACCCCGGACCAGAAATATTCGTCGCTAAAGAATCTCCCCGCGGGAATCGAAGCATGCTTGTTCCTCCTCGGCAGCACCTGGTTCGCCACCGGCGGATTTGTCGCGGTCTTGGCATATCTTGCTCGGTCGAATCGGCAGGTCGACTACGTGGAGGATCTGGCGGGAATAACCTCGCGCGAACCACTAGCCGCGGTCTGCGGCGCGGTATGCCTGTTGAGTCTTTCCGGAGTACCACCGCTCCCCGGCTTTTGGGGAAGGCTATTTGTTTGGGGGGCGTCCCTCGCGGTACATCCTGAACCTGATCGCCAGCATCTGCCGGAGACGAATACCGCCTTTCTCCTGCTTACGATTCTGTCGATCGCGTGCATGGGGATGCTGGCGGCTGCCTGTATCCGCGTGATCATTGTGGCGTTTTTTGAGGGGCAGGTTGCCCGGCCGGAACCGACTGGAGGACAACCGGCTCTCGCCGCCGCCGTGCTCGCGACGATGTTGACGGTCGGAATCGGCCTGTTGCCGGGCCCTCTCATCGGATTGTTGCATAGAAATGTTTCGATGCCGAAACGCTTGGAAACCTCTCCGGCCGCGGTGCAAGTCAATCCGCCAGCGGACCGTACAGTTCGGGTCGACGGAATCGGAACAGAAATTCCGGTTCGGCGCGGGCTGTTCGCAGATCCTCGGCCCGGAAGTGCGCCATAAGCATCCCCGGTTGACCGGTTTCTGCGGACCATTCCGCAAGCACCTCACCTCGTGGTCCAACCGCGAGGCCGCCTCCTGGAAAGAACTGTTCCACGCCGGCACATTCGACTCGGCCAACATAGTTGCACGCCAACCCGAAAACGCCGTTTTCGACGCAACGGGCTCGCAGCGGCGGCTCAGCCCATGCTCGCCAGCCTTGTGGAGTGCAAGGCGGGGGATCTGCCGCGAAGGGAAACAGCACGATTTCAACGTTCTGTACCGCTAGCAGCCGCGTCGATTCCGGTAACAGGGCATCGAAACAGATATTGATCCCCACGCGGCCAATGGGAGTGTCGACTACCACGGGTGCCTGCCCACCGTTGTAAAATGGCATCTCGTACATCGGCACATGCATCTTCCTCCAAGTGCCGAGCAGACCGTTGGGACCAACCAGCACGTGTGTGTTAAACAGCCGATTTCCCGCGTCTTCCAGCATTCCCGCAGCGACAAGAATTCCCCGTTTTCCGGCGGTCTCCACCAGCGCATCGACCGCTGGTCCTGGAATTGGCTCGGCCGTTTGACGTGCCGCCAGAAGCGCGGCGCGCAACCAGCGGTCGTGGTTTTGTAGCGGATGATTCGGCAGGAAACCGGTGACGGAAAGTTCCTGAAACAACACGAGCTTTCCACCGGCATCGGCGGCCTTCGCGGCCCATGTGTCGATGCCCCGAAGATTCTCGGTAGTTTCTCCCGGCCGACTGTCCATCGACACCGCCGCCACCGGCACGACATCCAACATAAACACCCACCCTGCTGAAGAGATTTCGCCGGACTGAATTCAGCCCCGCGAACAGGCCAAGACTCGCGATTTACCGCGCATGAAAATCACGATAAGCCGCGCGGCAAGTCCACGTCAACCATGCGTCGGAGGCGCGGGTGAGTGGATGGCATCGGCCATCCCACTTTGATACTAAGCCGGTCGCCGATACGAGGATGAGTATTTCAACTTGCGATAGATGAAGGAATGCCGGCAGTGGCTGCATTCGATACACGTTCCGAGATCATCCGCTCGAAGAGGAATCGTAGAGAGCAATTCCCTGCTCCACGAGTCATCCGGAAGCAGTACTTCCTTCCCACAGAGCGGACAAAAAATGTTTGTCGATAAGCCGCCGGCACCATTGGATGAATTTGCCATACGAATCCCTTCGATTGGCGGTGATTCCTTTCAATTCATGATCGCCTGCTCCACATCGATTGCGAACCAGTCACCCTCCCCGCAGGCGCGCGCTCCACCCACTGGGAGAGGCATGCTTGCGTCTCCAAAGAGGTGGTTGGGGAACGATAAAACCGTTGTTCGGGAAGCGAACGTCGAGGTGCGAGTCACTGGAAGTTGGAAATGAGGAGGGCGGTCTCGATACAGGCGACCCGCCACGACACCATCTCTGGCCGCAGCGGGGTATGAAACCGCCCCCCTCATGCTTCCCGGAGTCGGAACACTAACTGCACCCTGTGACAGCTAGCTGACACAGCTATTTGAAAATGCGGCCCCTTTTTGGGAGAATCCTGCGATTATGGGGGAGTTTCCCCGCTGTGTTGCCCTCTCTACCGGGGGATTCAATCACCATTTTCCTCATTCACAGGAACGAGGTCTGTTGCCGTGCGCGTGGTCACATTCGGTGAAGTGATGCTGCGTCTTGCTCCCGGAGAATTTCTGAGGCTGGCGCAGACGATTCCCGGAAGTCTGGACGCGACCTTCGGTGGCGGAGAACTGAATGTCGCTGTCTCCATCGCAAGGCAAGGGGGGCGGTCTGCCTTTCTCACCGTGGTTCCTGACAATGCCGTTACCGATGCATTCGTCCAGGAACTCCGCAAACTCCGCGTCGATGTCGACCTCGTGCGACGTTCCCGAATCGGGCGGTTCGGCATTTATTTCGTCGAAACCGGTGCCAATCAACGCGGGGGTACGGTGACTTATGATCGGGATGGGAGTTCAATCTCGCTGGAGGCTTCCACGGCTTATGATTGGAAAGTTGCCTTCCACGATGCCCACTGGTTTCATATCACCGGCATCACTCCGGCCATTAGCGCAGCCGCGGCCGATGCGGCACTGGCCGCGGTTCGGCACGCAAAAGAGTTCGGCCTCACAGTCTCCTGTGATCTGAACTTCCGCAAGAAGTTGTGGAACTGGAAGCCAGGGGTTGCCCCGCAGACACTGGCTCGCAAGACGATGCACGACCTCATGCCGTTGATTGACATTGTGATCGCGAACGAAGAAGACGCGGAACAAGCTCTCGGAATTCACGCACCGCACTCCAACGTGGAATCCGGAAAGCTGAACGTGTCGGGTTACATCGACGTGGCCAGGCAGATTGTCGCGCAATTCTCCAATGTGAAGAAAGTTGCCGTTACGCTCCGCGAAAGTATTTCCGCCAGTCATAACAATTGGGGCGCGATGCTCTACGATGCGACTTCGAAGGAAGCGCATTTTGCGCCGACAGACGCATCGGGAACCTATGTCCCCTATGAGATCCACAACATCGTGGACCGAGTCGGCGCGGGAGACTCCTTCGCGGGGGCGCTGATTTTCGCTCTCAACATGCCTGATCTCTCCTCGCCGGCGACTGCGCTGAATTACGCCGTGGCCGCTAGTTGTTTGAAGCATAGCATCAAAGGGGACTTCAACTACGTCTCCCGCGCGGAGATTGAGGCGCTGATGCGCGGCTCGGGAACCGGACGCGTTCAACGCTGAGTGGTTTCGCTCGACCAACGTTTGCTACAAGTGGTTTCAAAACCGGGAGGGCGAGGGGGCACCGCCCGGTGGGTGGTCCGCCGAGCCGCTGCATCCGAAAGTCTCTGGTTGTGGCGGCTCCGACGGAGCGTCGCCCTCCCAAATACAAGGTTTTGAAACCACTCCTAGTGACCAGAGTTCCTTCGAGAAATCTTGCGCTCCCGGCGGATTTCACGACTCACAATCGTCGACGTCTTGCAACGTCTTAGGTTCGCCATCTAAGCTTGAGGTTGCAAACTCCTCCGAAGCGGAACAGCATGGCCAAACGACCGCGAGGCAAACAGTCTGTCGAAAAATTGCTTCATCACGTCGAAACGCCGTTATTCGTGCTGTCGGCGAAGAGGCAAGTCTCGTTTTTCAACACCGGTTGTGAAAGACTTACTGGTTGGTCCGCGGACAAAATTCTCGGACAGACGTGCGACTACGCAGTGGAGCCGGATCACACGACTGTTCAGGCACTTGCCGCGGCGATTGCTCCACCGCCGGAGGTCTGGCTGGGGCAGCCAGCTTCGGTACCGGCCTACTTGCCGAAGCATTCGGGTGATCCGCTTCCCCGCCTGCTCAATTATTTTCCGCTGCTGGGGAATGACGGGACGGTCGAATCCGTAATGGGCATCATCACGTTGCTTCCCGCGGCACCCCGCGTCGCCGATACGACTCCTTCTCGCCGACTGCACGCCGAATTGGCGTCGTTGCGGACGATGCTGCGACAACGCTTCGGTATCAAGTCGCTTGTCTGCCGGTCACCCTCGATGCTCCGCGTGCTGGAGCAGATTCGATTGGCGAAAGAGTCATCGGCGGCAGTCTTCTTGCAGGGAGAAGGGGGAACGGGAAAGGAACATGTTGCAAGAACGATTCATTACGAAAGCGAGCTGAGAGCCCGTTCGTTCATGCCGCTCGATTGCCGGAAACTCCCTCCCTTTGAATTAAAACAAGCAATCAAACGGTTTCTCGAAAGCGGACGAATCGAGTCCGACGGCTTACAGCCCGGTGCCGCCGGCTCTCCCGCGCTCAAGCCGGGGACAATCTTTCTGTCACATGTCGAGCAACTTCCCCGCGACCTGCAGGAAATGCTGGTCGATGCGTTCGGTCCCGATAGGGCGGAACGAAGGACCGACCTGCGCCTGATGGCTTCGAGCACGGTCGACTTGTCGCAGGCGCTGGAATCGGAAACTCTCCGCTCCGATTTCTACTACCTGCTGACGGCATTGCGGATGGAATTACCGCCATTGAGAAGACGGAACGAGGATCTACCTCTTCTTGCTCAAGCAATGCTCGAGGAATCGAACCGCGGAGACGCGAAGCAAGTGGGTGGGTTTGCGGAGGAGGTCTGGGAGAAATTTCGCGAATACAATTGGCCGGGCAACGTGGAAGAGTTGCGAGTCGTCGTCGACGAAGCACGCTCCGCCTGTACCGAAACAGTCGTGCGTACCAAGGATCTGCCGTTTCGTTTCCGCACCGGTCTGGAGGCACAAGCAGTCGGTCCGCTGGTGACTCCTCGACCGATGCCGCTGGAACCGCTGCTGGAACGGATCGAAAAAGAGCAGATCGAATTGGCTCTCAGCCAGGCACGTCAGAATAAAAGCAAGGCAGCGGAGCTGTTGGGGCTGACCCGTCCGCGTCTCTATCGTCGCATGGAGGCATTGGGCATCGAAGATCGTGAAAACAACGAGACATAAGCTCTCACGTCGCCCCCTGATCCCACTTCGCGCGGAATTCCGTTTTCGCCATACTCCGCGTCGTTCGCGCAATGCGTCGGAGTTGCGGACGTGATCAAACAGACGACAATTGTATTTGCCGGGGGAGGAACGGGGGGGCATCTCTTCCCCGGCATCGCTGTTGCTGAAGCACTGCTCCGCCACGACCCGCACGCGCGACTTCTCTTCGCCGGCAGCGAGCGCGACGTCGAGCGGTCGATCATCGCCCGGTCTGGATTCGCGCATCTCCCCTTGCCGGCGGTTCCTTCTTCAATGTGGAAGCGGAACCCATTCGGCTTCGCCTGGAACAACTGGCGGGCCCTGCGCGCCGCGCGGCGACTTCTTGCGACGGAACGCCCCGCCGCGGTCGTCGGACTTGGGGGATTCGCCAGCGTGCCGGTCGTCGTCGCGGCTTCGTCAGCCGGCGTGCCGGTCCTGCTGCTCGAGCAGAATCTCGTGCCGGGCCGGGCCACCCGCTGGTTGAAGCGGCGAGCCGATCTCATCTGCGTATCGTTTGACGAAACGGTTGCGCGGCTTGGCAACTTGCCGAGCGTTCGCGTCACCGGAAATCCCCTTCGTCGCGCGATTGCAGACCTGTGTGCGGCCGATTTTTCCACCGGTGTGCCTGCCGATTCTGCTGCGCTGCAAACCGCGCCCGAAATGACAAACACGATGCTGGTGCTCGGCGGAAGCCAAGGGTCATCCGCGGTGAATGCTGCCGTGCTCGGGGCGGTCGAAAAACTGCACGACTCGCTCCGCGGCTGGAAGATCGTTCATCAAACCGGCTGCGACGAGGCAGATCAGACACGCGCGGAGTACGCTCGGCTCTCAATCTCGGCCATCGTTGAACCCTTTCTCGACGATATGCCCGCCCAATATCGTGCGGCGACGCTTGTGGTGTCGCGGTCCGGTGCCACCACACTGACGGAATTGGCCTGCGCCGGAATTCCTGCGGTGCTGATTCCGTACCCCAACGCCATCGGCGACCATCAGACCCACAATGCCCGCGCGTTCGAGAAAGCCGGCGCAGCGCGGGTCATTCCGCAACAAAACGACGCGGCACTCACCGCCGCCGCATTGTCCGACGCCTTGCAGCCGCTCTTGGCGAATGCCGCCGCACGCGACACAATGCGATCCGGCATGCGGTCGCTCGCCCGGCCACAGGCTGCGGCCGACGTCGCAAACCTGATCCTCGATCTCACGCGTTGACCCGCTCGTCAGAAAGGACTCCGCAACGTGGCATTTGCACCGAACGATCTGATACTCGTCACCGGCGCGACCGGGCTGGTCGGCAGCCACGTCGTGGAGCGCGCGGCGAAAGAAGGACTGCGGGTTCGCGCGCTGGTCCGCCCCTCGGCCGACACTGCCTTCCTCGATGCGCTCGGCGTCGAGAAAACTCCCGGCGACATGACCGATGCCGATTCGCTGAAGAAGGCCGTCGTCGGCGCGACGATCATCGTGCATTGCGCGGCGAAGGTCGGCGACTGGGGGCCGGTCGATGGTTATCGCGCAGCCAACGTCCGCGGACTGGAACAACTTCTCACCGCCGCCGAAGCGACCGGGCAGCTTCGCCGATTCATTCAAATCAGCTCCCTCGGCGTCTACGAAGCCCGCGATCATCACGGCACCGACGAGACCGAAACCCCGAACACTGTCGGCATCGACGGCTACACTCTCACCAAGGTCGAGGCGGAACAACTCGTGCTCCGGCACGTCGCCCAAAAGAATCTCCCCGCCACCGTGCTCCGCCCCGGCTTCATTTACGGACCCCGCGACCGCACCATCCTGCCGCGCATTCTGCAACGGCTGAAAGAGAAGAAGTTCCGCTTCCTGGGGCGCGGCGATCAGTTGATGAACAACACCTACGTCGGCAACCTCGTGGATGCCATCTTCCTGGCGCTCCACTGCGACCGCTCGATCGGCCAGGTCTACAACATCACCGACGCCCGGCTCGTCTCGAAGCGGGAATTCATCGGCACGATCGCCACCGAGGCAGGCTACGAAGTGCCGACGAAGGCGCTCCTGCTTCCCGTCGCGCGGCTGCTGGCCCGCGTGCTCGAACGAATCTGGAAAGCGCGCGGCAAGACCGAAGCGCCGGTCCTCTCGAATGCCCGCATCAAGTTCCTCGGGCTCAATCTCGATTTCTCGATTGAGAAGGCGAAACGGGAACTCGGCTACCAGCCGCGCGTCGATTTCACCGACGCCATGCGCGACACAG
>CAZVJA010000027.1:0-37073 GCA_964626885.1 uncultured Planctomycetaceae bacterium
GTCGGGTTCAGGGCCGGCTACTACAAGGATCTCGGGCCAGATCGGCATGCCATCGACCGCGAGAAACCCGAAGAACATCTGTTGGCCCGCAGTCTCGACGGTGGCGAGACCTGGTCGATCGAAAACCCTGCCAAGCAGGGGGTGCTCATTGGTCGGCGCGGTATGCGTCACGGGATCGTTCCGCCGGATCAGGTGGGGCGAGAGAAAGATCCGATCGATTGCCCTGGCGGCATCGACTTCACCCATCCCGACTTTGCACTCACGGCGCGAATGACCGACATCGACCAGGGAGCGTCGCGGTTCTACTACTCCACTGACCGTGCCCACACCTGGAAAGGGCCGTTCAAACTGCCGTTGTTCGACCAGCCGGGGATCATGGCCCGGACCGACTATATCGTCAACGGCCCCTCTGACTGCATGCTCTTCCTCACCGCTTCCAAGGCCAATAAGAAGGAAGGGCGGCCGATCTGTGTCCGCACTACCGACGGCGGCAAGACCTGGAAGTTCGTCGCCTACATCGGTCCCGAGCCGCAGGGGGAAGAGGAGAAGCCGGGCTACGGTATCATGCCCGCGACGGTGCGGCTCTCCAAGACCGATCTTCTTTCAACCATCCGCGTTCGCATCAATGACCCAAGCTGGATCGACGCTTATATCTCACATGACGACGGGCATTCGTGGGAGTTCCTCAACCGCCCGGTCCCGAGCACCGGCGAAGGAAACCCGCCCACCTTGAACAAGCTGCGCGACGGCCGGCTTTGCCTCACCTACGGCTATCGGGCCGCGCCCTTCACGATGCAAGCCAAGCTCAGCAGCGATAACGGCCGGACCTGGAGCGAGCCGATCATCCTCCGCGGCGACGGTGCCGGCCGCGACATCGGCTACCCGCGAACCGTCGAACGCCCCGACGGCAAGATCGTCACGATCTACTACTTCTACGACCACACAGACCCCGACCGCACAATCCAGGCGACGATTTGGGATCCGGGAACGAAATGACCGGCGCGATGTTACTCGTTCTATTCGCATACGCAGGGATCGCGATCGCACTGGGCGTCATTGCCGTTGCAGTATGGCTGGTATTCGTTTACGGATTCGACCGGATCGCCGCCAGGTTTGAGAACCGCCCGAAAAGACTTGTGCGCCGCGTGTTTGCTGAGAAGTATCCCAATGAATCCATAGCTTGGCTAAAAGTCGCTTCCACCGAGCCGACACGATGGGTCGTCGGAATTTATTTTGGTTCTCGCATTCCACCGCGGTACAAATTCTTTTCGGTCGACCGATCGACTGAAGAAGTCGCCGAGCTGGACGACGATTCTGCGTATGCCCCGGAAGGTTGGCGTTGAGATTTTGCTTGCCATGCTGATTTGAATTTGACATCGTCTCAGATATTTCTTCGTCGATTGACCCGAAGGAGAACGGCATGAGCACCACCCGTCGCAGTTTTTTCAAGATGGCTGGGGCCGCGGGGGCGGGGATGCTCGCGGCGGGGCATGTCGCAGCGAGTGAGGCCGAGACTTCGCGCTCGGGGGGCACGGCAAAGAACGTATTCAAAGAAGACGCGGCCCCCTTCGTGACGGAGTTGTTTCTCGACAACGAACTGCTCGAGGCCACACCCGGCGTCTCCCGCAGGCTGCATCCGCCGAAGAAGCATCTGCTGAACCCGGTCGTCCGTTGCGAGCGCTGGTGCGACGGCGATTACATTCAGCCTTACACCACGATGTACGACGCGGATGAAAAACTCTTCAAAATGTGGGGGCGGGCCGGCAGCGATTGGAAGTCGAGACGTGTGGATGACAACGCCGCCTACATGCTCTATTTCACTTCGAAAGACGGCGTCTACTGGGAGAAACCGGACCTGGGGGTGATCGAAGTCGCTGGCCGGCGGGACCACAACATTGTCTTCACGAGCGATCTCGTTCCGAAGTCTGTCTCCAAGCACTCTTACGGGCCGAAGAACTTCGTCGTCCCCAGCACGCCGATGGTCCCACAGGGGAAGAAGGGCTTTTTCTGGGGAGTCAACAAGCATCCCCATCCGCGCGACGAGTCCGAGAGGTTCGTTGCGTTGGCCATCGTGCAGGACCATCGCCGCGGGGCGCACATTGTCACATCTCCCGACGGGATCCATTGGTCCTGCGCGAGTACTCCTTTTTGGCAGACGCCGCATGATGTCTCCGGACATGGGGACGACTGCCTGATGCACCTGATATTCGACGAGGCAAAACAGAAGTGGGTGATTTATCGCCGCATCATTCCCGAGTTCAGCGAGCGGATGATCGCCAACGACAGCGACCGCGAGCGGCCGGTGGTCGACCGATACAACAGGTCGTACGCCTACGCCGAGAGCGACGACCTGCGGGAATGGACGAACCATCAACACATTCTGGCGATGGATGCTGACGATCCGCCTGACACGGAGCTTTATCAGTTCGGCTGCCAGCAATTCGGCGGCATCTACGTCGGCTATATGAGCGTTTATTATCTGCGGCGCCCTCAGCCGATCGACGTACATCTCGCCACCAGCCGCGATGGCATTCATTTCACCCGCGTTTGCCGGGGAGAGCCGTTCATTCCACACGGGGCACTGGGATATTACGACTACATGGCGATGGCTTGCTCGCAACCGAAGCCGGTGATGGTGAATGACACGGTCTACATCTACTATGCGGCACTGAACTTTCCGCATGATCTGGATACATCCAAAGACGCGGAACTCTACCGGGGTGGGGCGGCGCTCGCGACATTGAAGCGGGATCGGTTCGTCTCCCTGGAGACAAGTTCTGTCGACCCAGGACCCTGCCGCGTTATTACGAAACCATTGACTGTACAGCACCCGAAGCTCTCTTTGAACGCCGCTACCTGGATGAAGGGATCGATTCGCGTCGAGCTGCTCACACGCGACTGGCAACCGATTCCGGGATTCACCGAGCAGGACGCAGTCACTATTCAGGGGGATGCGCTCGATCATCCAGTCCGCTGGAATGGGAACGCCGACGTGAGCAAGCTGATCGGTCAGGAGGTTCGTCTCAAATTCTATATGACGCGCGCCCGCCTGCATGCGATGACGTTCAGCAGCACGCAGCGATCACTCGGTCCGGTCGAAGACGAGTACCGTTACGACGACCAGGGGGACTCTACCCCGAAGCTCAACTAAGGCTGCCGTTCAATCAAGTCGCGTCCGGTGCCAAGGTGGCATCGATGGCAGCCTCTTCGACGTTTGCATACGACAGGCCGGCATCGCCCACGGGAGGGGCAGGCTCGTTGGCGAACTGCGCGAAGATCGCGTCCTCCGCGGCTGTGTCAAGGTTCGGCGCCCGTGCAACAGGAAGGGGGCGAGGCGTTTCGATCGCCTCTACTGGAGCGGGAAACGCTTTTGTTTCGTCGACCGGAGATGCCTCGGTTGCGGCTTCCCCCGAAGCACCCTTTTTTTGCGGGAGGAAAGAGCTGAGCTTCGCCAGCGGTCCCGACAACTTCTCAAGTATCGCTGAAACAAAGGGGGGAACGTTGATGCCCAGCCGCTTGTCCGATGATGCTTCACTCGGATTGCCCGCTTCGGATACCTGTTTCGAAGGGTGATCGGCTGATTCGTTTTCCAGAAGTTTGCTGACCATCCAGCAGAAGATGGACCACATTCCGGCGAGAAACGCGAGTGCGCCGATGCCGGTCAAGCCGCCGATACGCACGAGTAAGAACCATAGGATGCTCAAACCGACGCCGAGCAGTCCTCCCATGACGATCGCCGCAGCCGCGCGCAGGAGCATCGATTGTGTGATCAACGTGACGGCACGCGTCGGCCACGCGGTGGATTCCATGAAGTTGCGGATTCTGCGGAGCACTCGGCGGACGATCAGCCGGGGCTTCTTCCCCCAGGCGCTCGTGAACTTTTCCAGAATGGCCGGTCGATCGGCATCGCTTCCGAACGCCGTCGCGGCTGATTCGGCGAGTTCTTTTCCGACCGACTCCAATTGCGCCACGCGCGGGTTCTCGACGAGCAGGTCTTTCAAGGCAAATCGCTGTTCCGCGAGTGACTGAAACTCGTTCCACAACCGAAGAAACTCATCCCATGCCGCAAGTCGCGCGGCGTCATCACCGAGCAATCGTTCTGCATGGCGAAGAACCGCCAGACGCTTCTCGGCGAGTTCCGGTTCGTCGGCCAGGTTGTTGAGTATCTCGCGCAGCTTCGGTGGCAGGGCCTGACCCGATTGCGGGTAGTTCTGCAGCAGCGCGATCCCGCCGGTACTCTCCATCGAGGCGATCTGGTCGGTCGAGTAAGCTGCGACGAACGTGTCGAGCGGGGCAACGAGTTCCGTGTTCTCCGCGGACTGCCGGGCCATCTCAGCCAGGGCGTTCTCAAACACTTCCTCCGAGAGTCCTTCCTTGACCGTTCCGGCGGCGTTCGCGAGGAGTTGATCGAGCCGTGCCAGGTTCCGCCCAAAATCCGTGAATTCGCATTGCTGCAATGACGCGTGGATCGACGCCGTGAGTTGCTTGACTTCCTGCAGTGCTGACTCGGCCTTTTGCAGCAGCTCGGCCAACTCGCCGGATTTCAAATCCTCGTGAACCGAGCTGAGAACGTCGACCGCTTCCTGGTAAGCGCGGTTCTGGAAATGCGCGAGTCCCTCCTGATATCTTTGGTTCCGTTCCTCAAGTTGACTTTGAAACTGCGTCAAATCTTCGAGAGTCGCCTCGGCAACCGCATCATTCGGCTTGATCGCGAGCAACTGCTTCAAAAAGGCGATGACAATTTCGCATAGTTCCGTCGACAGCTGTTCCTTCGCCTCGACGAGCTTGGGAGCGATCTCCGTTCGCAACTCCTTAAGGCGGCGCTCGTTACTATGCGCCTTTTGCAACAGCGCGATGAGACGGTCGGTCCGATCCGGTTTGGGGACACCTTCGAGAATGCGGATGATTTCCGCGAAATCGTATTCTTCGAGGCTCTTGGCGGCTGCTTCCATCGCCGGTTGTACGACGATTTCCCGGCGGGACTCGGTCAATATCTTCTCGCAGCGGTCGTCGCGCAAATCCTCATGCAGCATATGGCGGACATGCTCGGTGACCTGCTCAAGGTCACGAACGGCAAGCTCGTATTCGCCGTTCGCGAAATGCCGCTCCGCCGAGTCGCATTGCGCCAGCCCATGATGAAGCTGCTGGCAATGGTGGCGGATCGCGCGCATATCGGGCGTGAGATGCACGTCCGGAACTTTTTCGAGCAGCCGCACCACGCGCGCGTAGTCTTTTCCTTTATACGCTTCGCGCGCCGCGTCAATATGCTCGACGATTTTTTCACGAACGATATTTCGCGTCGTGCTGGCCGCCTCGACCGGATTCGCTGGTGAAGAGGCTTCCGTCAGGGAATTGTCGCCGAGGTTCGGTGCGGGAGCGACATCCACGCTCGCCGAGGCCGACTCGGCGCCGACCAATGTGATCGAGGAGACATTCTGTTCAGCAGCATTGCTGGATAGAACATCCGCGCCAGCGGCATCTGGTACCGGTTGCGCGGCATCCCGCGAGGATGTCTCGGTGAGCGTCGTCATGAGTGCAATTGGCTATTCAGCCTAAGATCGCCGCAATGCGGCAAGTGGTTTTCCAGGAATGAGTTTCGGTCGTACAAGCCTAGGCCGATAATAGGGGATGTCAACACGTCGGGAATCCGGTCTTTCCGCCACAACATGCGGTGGAAGTTGCGGGTCGTAGTGCCGTTTCCGTGGCCTAAGCCGGTTCTCTAAGCGGGTGTTGACTGCTTGTCGCCATAGAAACACTCCGCTAAGTTCAATCGTGCGGGTTCTGTCAATCATGCCGGCTTTCCTGAGGTCATGAGTAACACCGATCATCGCGGCTCGTCCCTGGGCAGAGGCGTGGAACGACCTGGCGGGAACTCCCCGGGCGGGTGGTTTCGCGGACAAGCGAACCGCTACGCCGCCGGGCTGGCGTTGGTGGTCACAGTCGTTACGGCGACTCTTCCCTGGGGAGAGGGCGGGCCGTTCAGCGCAACCGGAGAACGGTACGCGGAATGGTATTTGTACCTCATCTCTTTGCAGATCGTGGTGATGCCCCTCATCATTCTTTTCTGTGGATTTCCATTATCATGGCGCGGACGCGGCGGATTCTTGCTCATCAACCTCGAATTGCTGGCGCTGATTTTCCTTGCCAAGAATTTCCTGTTGCACGACGTGCTGTTCCACGGAACGCAGATCACGCTCAGGATCATGCTCGTGGTTTTGTGGATCTTCGTGCTGCTCGGTTGGCCGGTCGTTATTTGGAAGTTGCATCGTCGGCGCCGCTACGGACGAACGGTGCCGAGGGAGCAAAACACGAAAGACGAATACCAGTCACGGCCGTTCCTGCTGGGACGTCTCTGGTTCGCGTCGGCACTGTTGCTCGGGCTGACCGAGCTGTCATCCGCGTTGTTTTTGAGCATCGATCGTCAGCGGAACCGAGTTGAGTTGCCGGAGTCTCTGCGTGAGCCGTCCGCTGACGAACTGCGCGTCGTTGCCGTTGGCGAATCGACGATGGCGGGATTTCCCTACAACGGACGATTCGGTATTCCGGAAGTCATCCTCTGGCAGCTCCAGCAAATGTACCCCGCGCGGAAGATCGTCGTCGAGAATCTGGCAAAGGACGGGCACAATTTGCGCAAGGCGATGCAGGAAATCAACAATCTGAAAATCCGTCCCCACTTGTTGCTGCTGTACAGCGGTCATAACGAGTTCTTTTATGACTTGGAGGAGATCTGGAGGGACGTGGAGTTTTCGTGGGAGCGTTTCGATTACTGGATCGATTGGTCGCCGACGTTCCGCCTGTTTGACAGAAATCTCCTGCGCGCCGAGGCGGATCGCGATCTGAAAGGGGACTCCGGTCGGCATCTCGTCGATCGCAACATCACGACGGCAAAGATGGGAAAGTTCCGGTTGGAACGTTTCCGCGATCAATTGACACAACTCGCGCTGTGGCAGCAACGGAGAGGCATCCCCTCACTCTGGTTCGTGCCGGCCGGTTCGGAAGCGGATTTCGAGCCGAATCGTTCGTACTTGTCCCACGAGCCGACCCAAGCCGAGCGCGAAGGAATCGAGCAAACCAACTTGGCGGCGCGTCAGTTGACCGAGGCTGGAAAGTGGCGGGAGGCCGCTGAGAAATACAAGGGGGCCCTTAACCGTTTCGACGGATTCGCCGAGTTTCATTTTCAACTGGGGGAGTGCCTGGCTGCGACCGGTGACTTCGAGCAGGCGCGGCGTCATTATGCACGGGCTCTCGACCAGGACGGCTACCCGATTCGGATGGTCGGCTCTTATCGCCGTCAGGTGGCGGAAGTCGCTGAAGAATTTCAGATTCCGACCGTCGACACCGACAAAGTCTTGCGGCCGCACACCCCTCATGGAGTCCTCGACCGATCGGTATTCGTCGATTACGTGCATCCGAATTTGCGATCGTATTACTCTCTGGGGCTGGCCGCGACAGCCCGAATCATCGAAACGGGATTGCTGCGGGAAACCGGCGGTCCTTCGGTGGAGCCAAAGGCACGCGAATTCGGACAGGTAATAAAGGCGGTGGGCATATCGCCGATGGATCTCGCACAAGCCTATTCACGCGTTGCAGCCGCGGATGAGACGCAACGGAAATTGCGATATGAAAGCTCCCGCCTCCAGCGAGAAAGCCGGCAGTATCGGGAGTGGAGCCGACAGCTTCAAGCGGGGGGGATTTCCCCAGGCGAGAACGGGACGGAAGCATTGGAAACATCCGCCGAGAAATCGGTTTCGGACGGTCCCCCCAGCGGATAGAATCAGGGACAGTTTGCAGTGCTGTTGCGGCTTTGAGCGAACTCCTGCTCAAGCGATCCGAACTTGCACCGATTCTCGCGGCGTGGAGAATTGAGGAAGCGATGCAAGACCGGCCATTCGGACGACACCGATATTTTGTATTGTGAATTCCCCGGAGACGATGGGGAATAGAGCATGAGGAGACGATTTTCGGTGGCACGTTCACTCAGTGTCTTCAGTGTCGAACGCGAGGGGGACACATTGATTGTCAGCCCGCGGAGAGATTGCCTCGACGTGCAGGAATCTGACCTGCGAGTGGAGATTGAGGATCTTCACAAACAGATGGATGATCCAGCGCTGCGAAATCTGCTGGTGGATGTCGGTACGGCGCCGCACTTCGGTTCAATCATCATCGGGGCGATCATGGCGCTTTGCAAAAAGGCGCACGATCGCGGCGGACGGGCCGCCTTCTGTAACGCCTCCCCGGGCATGCTCGACGCCATGCAGATCATGAAGATCGATTCCGTCATGCCCTACTTCCCGACTCGTGCCGAGGGGTTGGCTGCGCTGAAGAAAAGCTAACTCGCACCGCATCCCGCCTTTTCAGCGTGGATCGCCCGTCTTGGAAGTGATTTCGCCCTGCGGTGAGATTGCCCGTTGCGTAAAGTTTTCCGGTTTGTCCGCACGATGGGTTGGTTGCGCAAGTCGTTGTGCTTCAGACCACTCTAACCGGCTCTCGGTTGAACTTCCTGAAGCGATTGAGCCGATCGTACTTGCAGCGCCTCAAACAACGACCATCCCCGGTGCGCGGATCACGTTAACGCGCACTTTTGCCGTTTGAGGGTGGATTAGGGAGATTGATATGATGAACAGGCGGATGGTAATTGCGCTGGGAGTAGCGGTCTTTACCGCGTCGGTGGCATTGGCGGATGAGTATTCCAGTTCGTCCGAGGAAAACGGTGAGCCCCGTGTTTTGGCGGCAGAGTCGTTGCCCGCCGAGGAACAAGGTTCAAGCTCTTCCCAATACGACCTGAGCGATCCCGAGTCGCAATTCCCCCAGTCGGGCAATAGCCAGTTTGTGTCTCAGGGGGTTCCTCCCGCTCCCTCGGGTGGCGGCACGCCGAGTTACGTCCCGGCACCAATGCCCGCGCCAACTCCACCACCAGCGGCTCCGAAGCCATTCAAGCCTCTCTTTTTTGACAACGATTTCAGTTACAAACGGAACCCGAATCACCCGCATGTCTGGGGTGAAGAGCTGAAGGAAATGCCGTTCTGCGACGACTGCGCCGATGACCGCTGGATTTCGTTCGGCGGCGAGTTGCGCTACCGATACATGGACGAAGATAACCGCTTGCGTCCCGGCGGACCGGGCCGATCTACCTACAATCTGTGGCGCTGGCGGAACTATGTCGACATGCGGTTCTCGAAGCAGTTCCGCGTGTACGTTGAAGGGATTGACGCGTCGATTTTCGACAATGAGTTGCCGGTCACGGGCATCGACAAGAACCGCTGGGATTTGCAGAACTACTTCTTCGATTTGCAGGTGGCTGAACTCAACGATCAATCGGTTTACTTCCGTTACGGTCGGCAAGAACTGCTGTACGGGAATCAACGGCTAGTCTCGCCGCTCGATTGGGCAAACACCCGCCGAAACTTTGAAGGCTTCAAGTTGTTCAGCAAAGGGCAGGCGTGGGACATTGACGCCTTCGCCGTGCAGCCGGTCAATACCGCCTCCGGCGGGTCGGTTGCGGAATTCGATAACAAGTTCGATCAGGTGGACGGCAGCCGGCACTTCAGCGGCGTGTATGCCAGTTATCATGGCGTGCAGAACAACGTCGCCGATTACTTCTGGCTGTGGGATCGCGAGACAGATTTCAACCTGACCGGAATTGACTACAGCCGCCAGACCGTCGGCACTCGGTGGTATCAGGATCGCCCGGTTACAGACGGCTGCGGAAACGTCTCACGGATCTGGCATACGGAAATTGAGGGTGGCTACCAGTTCGGCCACCAAGGGAGCAACACCGTGAAAGCGGGGTATTTCACCGCGGGAGGCGGCCACACCTGGAAAGCAATGCCCTGGTCGCCAAGCTTGTGGGCCTTCTATGACTGGGCCTCGGGCGATAAGGATCCGACCGACGACGAGAACAACACGTTCTTCCAGGTCTTTCCGCTGGCACATGCCTATTTGGGTTGGATCGACAACGTCGCGCGGCAGAACATCAGCGACGTGAACATGCGGCTGGTCGTCAACCCGACACAGAAGCTTAGCGGGACCGTCTGGATGCACTGGATGGATCTCGATAACCAGAACGACTTCATCTACAACGTCGCCGGCGCACCAGTGGGAACGACCAACGTCGGCCGCGAGATCGGCGAGGAACTCGACCTGATGGCGAACTACCAGTTCAACACGAACTTCAGCGTGCAGGTCGCGTATCTCTGGTACTGGTACGGGTCGGCTGTCGTGAACGGGCCGCTCAATCGGGACGATGCCAACCTGTTCTACGTGCAGACGACCCTGCAGTACTAGGAGCCTGAGGCGGCACTCAAGAACCCTTTTGCGATGGGGTTCTCTTTGCGGCCGTCGTCGCGGGCGGGGGAGTCTCGTCGGTCCGCGAGTCGTACTCGTCCATCAAAGTCGAGGGACAGACTTCCTGCTGACCGCATTGCCGACAGACGATGCGCACCAAATCCGAACTTCCCAGACGCAGCTGGTGTTCCTGGCAGAGCTGATACAGTTCTTTGAGGTGCGTGCAGACCATAAAGTTGGCTCCGGCGGGCTTGAAGTACTGGAGACGGGGACGCGCTGGAACCTGCGTCGAACTGCCTCAATCGTATGACAGCCCACATTCTTCGTCAATCGCGGATGCCGTGCGTTCGGCCACACGCTTCGTACCGACTTCAATCTCGCCGCGATTCCGGGGTTCACCGCTCCTGCCAAGAGGCTGGGCGATATGGCCCGTTTCGTGTAGTCTTAACGAAACGGACGGGAGCAGTGCATGCCTTTCGGAAATAGGATGTGTCGAAGATCTGGTGGTGACGGCTGCCGACGGCGCGATCGTCGAACCGCTTCGAGATTCGTAGTGGTGGCTGTGCTGACGTCGCTTTTCAGCGTGATCCCCGCCGATGCAGAGGAATTGCAAGGATCGTCGAAAGCCGTTACCGATGGTCTTACCGCGGCTGAGTCGCCCAATGCCAATTCGAATACCACGAAGGATTCCGTCGCCCGCGAATCCAAGCTGACGAAAACGGAATCTCAGTGGGGAGACTTGATCGGCAGGTTCGTGATCGAGGGAGACATACCAAAGCCGCAGCCGTTTTCGATCGAAAAAGATGTCGAATTCTGCTCGAAGCACAACCCGGCTGATGAGTCTTTGTTGATTCACCCGGAGAACCGCGGCATCGCGAACATCGTGGTGCGGCTCGAAACGAAGCGCGGGGGCAATTTGCCGCGGGTGCACGACTCGTATCAGGAACACGAATCCGCCCGCGTGAAGCTCGAAAATAAGGGATGCCGCTTCTCACCGCATGTCTGCCTGCTGAGAACCTCGCAGACTCTTGTGATCTCGAACGAGGATTCGGTCGCGCACAACACTGCCGCTTACCTTAACCGGAACGATCCATTCAATGAGGTCACTGCTCCCGGGAAGTCGACCGAGCGGAATATCGAGTTGATCGAGCGCCAGCCCGTTAAGGTCGCCTGCTCGATTCATCCTTGGATGATGGGCTGGCTGGTGGTCAGCGATCATCCTTACGCGGCGGTGACAGACGCCGACGGGCGCTTTCGAATTCGCCAACTTCCCGTGGGAGAGCATACCGTTCAGATTTGGCAGGAAAAAGCGGGCGTGATCACGCGCGGTATGCGTGACGGCAAGCCGATCGAATGGAAACGTGGCCGGGTCACGCTGACGATCCAACCGGGCGAAAACAACCTGGGAGAAATCCACATTCCGGCAATCGTTTTCAGCCCCGCGGAAGAAGCCGGCGGTTGATCTCCCGGCTTATTGGAACGCGAGTTTAGGTGCCGCGTTCGATTTTTATTTTCCGAAAACTTCCTCGAGCGCTTCGCGCATGCAGTTCGGGTCCGGGTCGATGCCGGTCCAGAGCCGAAAGCCGATGACCCCTTGGTTGACCAGCATTCCCAATCCGTCGAGTACTTTGCAGCCGCGCGCCCGCGCCTCGCGAACGAGGACCGTCGTCGGCGGGTTGGGAATGACGTCAGCCACGACCATTTCGGGTTTCAAGGTTTCGAGAACCAGCGGCAACCGGGCATCGACGTCGGGAAATAAACCGATCGACGTGGCGTTGATGACAACGTCGGTCCCGGCGGGAATCGCATAGTTTCCTTCCCACGGGACGAACTTTGATCGGACGCGCAGCTTTTCTTTCAACAGTTTGACCAACGATTCTCCCCGTTCCCGCGAGCGGTTGACGACGGTGATTTCCGCGGCCCCGGCGATTGCTGTTTCAACTCCGATGGCTCGCGCCGCGCCCCCCGCGCCGAACATCACGATTGACTTACCGGCCGGATCAGTGACACCGCGGAGTGATTGCACGAATCCCTTGCCGTCGGTATTTTCGCCGATCAGGTCATTTCCCTCGCGGACGATGCAATTGACTGCCCCCATCAACGCCGCCGCTTCCGTCAGGCGGTCAAGCAGGGGAATGACCGCGACCTTGTGGGGGATGGTCAGGTTTCCGCCGCGAAACCCCATTGCCCGCATGCCGCGCACGGCGTCGGGAAGATCGGCGGGCGATACTTCGATCGTGAGGTAACGCCAGTCGAGCCCGTGCCGCGCGAAGGCTCGTTCGATCATGTATTGAGTCGGATTTTCCGCGACCGGCTGGCCGAAGACGGAGACGAGCTCTTGCTTGAAGGATCGCGGGGCGTTCATGATCTTATCCACAACAGACCGACGGCGTTTCGACAACGAACAACACTCTGTATGCTGCAGCATCTTTGGAGAGAATTCAACGCATGACCGAGACCTTCGCGGCACACCTCTACGACTTTCCAAAGTATTACGATCTGGTGTACGGCTCTGACTGGAAAGCGGAGTTCGATTTTCTGCGGGTCTGCTTCGAGAAACACGCCCGTCGGCGAGTGCGCCGCCTGTTCGAGCCAGCCTGCGGTACCGGCCGGCTGATGATCAAGTTCGCGCAAGCGGGCTACAAAGTGTCGGGGAACGATCTCAATGTCAAAGCGGTGGCATATTGCAATGCTCGGCTCCGGCGGCATGAATTTCCCGCATCGGCGTTCGTGGGCGATATGGCTGACTTCCGTGTGAAACAACCGTGCGATGCGGCTTATTGTCCGATCAACGGTTTCCGGCATCTGATGTCGGACCGAGCCGCGGAGAATCATCTGCGTTGTGTCGCGAAGGCACTGGCACCCGGGGGATTGTACCTGCTCTGCCTGCATCTCACGCCGACCGTGGGTGAACGAGTCAATGAGGAATCATGGTCAGCGCGGCGGGGAAATCTCGCGGTCATCTCCTCGATGTGGTCCGAGAGCATCGACCTCCGCAAGCGGAACGAAGTGATCGGCATGACGTTCGATGTCTACACGCCGACAGCCCAACTCAAAATCAACGACTTCATGGACTATCGCACTTACACGGCGCGGCAGATGTCGCGACTGATGGCGCGGGTGCCGGCTCTGGAAGTCGTCGAAACTTACGACTTCTGCTACGACATAGATGACCCGATCGAAATCGGCCCGGAGACCGAGGACGTTGTCTACGTGTTGCGAAAACGGGCCAGAGGTCCGAAATAGAGTCCCGAACAGCATGTGGCCGGGCAAGAGGGAAGTCGGAGCTGTAATGTAAATTATTAGGAACGGCTTCTCCGACGCACGTCGCACATCGATACGGACAATTCCATTTCTCGGTGCAGTTCTGTCGGGGCGGTGCGCGCCTGTTCGAGAGTTGCCTGGGAATAATCGGTGAATCCCAAGTCAAACAGATGCATTCCCGTTGTTTGGTAGCCGATCGCTTTGAGAATCTCCGCGACCAGATACTTCCCCACCTTCGGCAGGCTGGTGATCAGGATGCGGTACTGCGGGGGCTGTTGCTCAAACAGGACGTTGGGTATCGGGATTCCCTTATTCGTCGCCATCCTCATCGTCGTCGTCCTCGTCATCCTCCTCATCGAAGTCTTCATCGTCCTCCAGATCGTCGTCCTCCAAGTCTTCATTCACCTCGTCGGACGTGTCGGTCGATGCGGCAGGTTGTGAGCCCCCCGGCTTGCGGAGTTGCTCCGCCATCGGAAGCTCATTCAAATGACGCAGTCCAAACGTTTCGAGAAAACGGCGAGTTGTTTCATACAGGTAGGGACGTCCAAGAGAGTCGTCTTCACCGGCGATGCGGACGAGTCCCCGTTCCATGAGTTGCTTGAGCATTTCGGTGCATTGCACCCCGCGCAGAGATTCGATGTCGGCCCGCGTGATCGGTTGGCGATAGGCGACGATGGTAAGCGTTTCCAGTGCAGGGGGTGAAAGTTTGAGCTCGAGCTGGCGCTGATGCAGCCGGCCGAGCCAGGTGGCAAAGATCGGCCGGGTCAACATCTGGTACCCGCTGGCCACATGCTCGATGCGAAATGACGAACCCCCTGCGTCGTAAGAGTGATTCAGCAGTTGGATGAGCCTGGTTGCCTCAGCGGCGTCAGCCAGTGTGGCATGCTGAGCGAGTTTCCGGGCCGTGAGTGGAGAATCGCTGACGAACAAGGCGGCTTCGAGCCGTGCCAACTTATCCGTGCGGCGAAGCCCGCCCGTTTCCGTGGGGCCGACAAGCGTCTCCTTTGCCGAGTGGACGGGTGATCGGCGGAAGAAGAGGCGTTTTTGCAGTGAATCGGAGGACGCGGACGATCGGTGCTCGACGGGCGAAGTGGATTCGCTCGATTGGTCAATGAGGCGTCCCGCTCCAGCGGCAAGAGGGAACGAACCCCGAAGAAGGTACGGGGTCATCGCGCGGTCACCGTGTTTCGTTCTCGGCCATCCAGTCTTCGATTTGGGTCAACACCTTCTCGACGGCGCGCAACGGTTCGGGTGCCTCAGCCTCAAATCGTCGAGTGACACGCTGCATATCCGGGTGAGCGTACGCACAACTGAAGAGGAACTCCCCTTCGGTTTGTCCCGGCTCGAGATTGTACTGCCGGATGCCGAGCCCGTTGAGCCGCTGCACAGCCGTTTTCCATGTCAGCGGACCGCGGCGTTCAATGCGTTCCGTCGCGACCTCGACACCCCGCTTGGCACGAGACAAAGCGTTGGAAGGATTCTGCTGTTGATCGGCGCGTTTGCCGAGCGATGCGACAACTTCGCCGTTCTTCGATGAGCTTCCGGCTGCATCGGCGAACGGATTGTCCGTGCTGGATTCGCTGCTTTTGGCGTTGCGAGTTTTTTTCGATTCGGCCGGCGCCTGATCATCGAACAGCCGTGCTGTATCGTCGGCGGATGAGTTGCGAGTGAGCGCCTGCCCCTTAGTGCGAGCCGATCGATCGATGCCATCGGAGTTAAAATCGTCGTTTGAGTTGTTGGCCCGAATGTCGATTTGCGATTCCTTTGCATCCGCGAAATCTTGCCGGTTATGGACTTCGTTCTCCGGATCTTGAACCGGCTGGTGATCCGCGTCTTTGCGGGTAGGCTCCGCGGCGGATTGTTCCACCTGGGAGAAGCTCTGGTCGAGTTCCCACCCGGGGAATTCCCGCGGTGCGGAGTTACTGTTTGTAGGGGGATCATTCGGTTCGCTGACCCGTCGGCGGTCGCGAAGTTGATTCGCCGTGGCCCGGTCGAATTCCGCGAAAGGATCGTTGCCGGCGGTGTTCTTATCGGTGATTTCGTCGCGTGGGATGAATCGCCGAGTGGCGTCGTTTGCGGAATGATTGTCGTGGCTGTCGCGCGGCGAACTCGCGGAACTCATGGCGTGAGGGTTTCGCGGGACAGCGGGTTCGTGCGATTGTCGATCCTTCGACGTCTTTTCCTTCGCAAGTTTGAGTTCATCTCCCTTCGCGAATCGGGCATTCTCGCCGAGTCCTGAATCGCGATCCTGCTCGATCTCATCGCCCGGACGAGAGGACGATGCGGCCAACGGAGCGAATTGCGGAACGCCGAAAATCGCGAGTAGCGGGACGGCGACGAGCGGAACAAGCATTAACAGCGTGGCCAATGGGCCATTCGACGAGCCTTGCATGCGCGGGGTACCTCCATGCGCGACCGCGACAAACGATCTGGGTCTGCCTCCCGTAAGATTCTGGGTCTACGGGGGCGGCGGAATGTACCGCATGGTCCGGCTTCTCACAATCGCAATTCCGCGGACCGGCTAGACGACGCCAGCCAGTGAGTTTCGTCGAGGTATCGAATTTGCATTTTGGGGGAAGTGTGCCGGTGCGCTCAGCGAACCGGCTTTCGTGGAAAATTCGGAACCTGTGTCCTCGCAGGGGTTTATTTCCGAGCCCGGGTTCCGTGGTGCGGCCTTGTCTTGTACGATTTGCCCGGGACAATGTAAAAACCACATGATTCCATGCGGAGCAGCCGGGAGAAGTGCGGGCAAATTGCCCGAGTAACAACCGTTCCTTCGGGTCGGTGGACAGCTCTCAAGACCAACAGTTCGATTTGTCGGAAAGCTACCATGCAGAATGCCAACCTCAAGTCTCGTTGGGTTTCGTTGTGCCGGCGCGGTTTGATCTTTGGAGCGGCTTCGCTGGTCATTTCACTGACGGCGGCATACGCCGCTGATCCGTTTGACGAGAAGAATGACAAGAAAGATGGCACACCTTCGGCGGGAACGGGAGGGAGTGCCGAGGGGAAAGTTCACCCGTTGGAGAAACCGCTGGCCAAGGCGCGCGAAAGCCTGGAAGCCGTCTCCGCGGTCAAGGACTACACGGCCACGTTCGACAAAAGCGAACTCGTCGGCCGGACCATGTATCAACACTCGATGTTGATGAAGTTCCGAAGTGAACCTTTCAGTGTCCGGCTGAAGTTTGAAAAGCCGGCGAAGAACAAGGGGCGGGAAGTGTTGTATGTCGCCGGTGAAAATCAAGGGAAGCTGAAGGCCAAGGAAGCGAAGGGATTGGGGTCGCTTGTCGGCACGCTCAACCTGGACCCAAAAAGTCGGGAGGCGATGTCGGAAGGGCGGCACCCGATCACCGAAATTGGAATGCAGAGGATGGTCGAGGCAGTCATCCGTCAATGGGAATTGGAATCGAAGTACGGCGAAATCGAGGTTGAGGTATTCGATAGCGAAGAGACCAAAGTTGAAAACCGCCTCTGCATCGCATTCCGCTGTACACATCCTGTCAAGCGGGACGAATTCCAGTTTCATCAAACTGTTTTGTATATCGACAAAGAAACGAAATTCCCGATCCGGGTCGAGCAATACGGTTTTCCAGCTCGCCAAGGGGGCAAGCCGCCGTTGATCGAAGAATACACGTACACCGACATCCAGGTGAACGTCGGCTTGCAGGACCAGGATTTTCGGGGGCTTTGATTTTTTGACCAGGACAGGTCTTACGGCCGCATGCCCGGATGGCAGTCTGGGGCCGATTTTGCTGTAATCCGCGCTCCATGATCGTCACCGACCAGCCCGAAGATGTTCGACGCGAAGTGCAGCAGGCGCGCCAACGCGGCGAATTAGTCGGTGTTGTTCCCACCATGGGTGCATTGCATTCCGGCCACATGAGTCTCGTGCAGACTGCGCGAAAAGAGTGCGGCTTTGTCTTGGCGACGATCTTCGTCAACCCCACACAGTTTGGGCCCAACGAAGATTTCGACCGCTATCCCCGTCCGCTGGAAGACGACTTGAAGCAATGCCGTGCCGCGGGTGTGGATCTCGTCTTTCGGCCGACGATTCAGACGATGTACCCCGCCGGGTTTTCGACGTTTGTCGAAGTCGAAGGATTGTCGACAGTGCTCGAAGGGGCGTTTCGGCCCGGTCACTTCCGAGGCGTAGCCACGGTGGTTCTCAAGCTCTTTCAGCTGGTTGGAGCCGACGTCGCGTATTTCGGACGCAAAGATTACCAGCAGCAGCTTTTGATCAAGAAGCTTTGCCGCGATTTGAACGTGCCGATCGAGATTCGGACTTGCCCGACGGTCCGTGAAGCGGACGGTCTGGCCCTTTCGAGCCGAAATCGTTATCTGAGTGCCGACCAGCGGAAAACCGCGTTGCGATTGTCACAGAGTCTCAATCTGGCCCGCAAACAGTTGCTTTCGGGAGAGCGTAATATTGAAGAGGTTCGGCGCGCGATGCGGGCCAATCTCGAGGAGACACCGGGGATCGTCGTCGATTACATCACCGTGGCTGATGCGGAGACGCTCGAGGAGATTTCCGAGCCGCGCCAGAAAATGGTCGCGCTCGTCGCGGCTAGGGTGGGGACGACGCGATTGATCGACAATCTTCCCATCGATTTGAACGCGGCTTCATAGGACGACGTTGGACCACTCCGCGATTCGAATCGAACCGAAATTGAGAACACGGACGAATAGCACCATTAGAGGGGATTCATGCGCCAGACGTTGATCCGAATTCCGCTCGATGGGAACTGGTCGCTCGGACCCCTGGGGGAATGGCCGGGCTTCGGGTTCGGGATCGTGCTGGGAATGTGGATCGTGCTGGGGGCGTATTGGCTGTTCCGTCACCGGCATGAGCTGAGGCAAAGAGCCGATCTGATTGGGATGGCGGGCTTCTGGTGTGCGATCGCCGTCGGAATTGTGCTGTTGCCGCGGGCCCGTCCGTTTTTTACAGGTATCGATTCGACGATCAACTCCGCGACGGCAGTCCTCAACCAGGAACCTCGATCCAGGGATGCGCTGTTCGCTCGGGCGATGGCGTATCACGAAAAGCGGGAATTCGAGCAGGAAATTGCGGATCTGAAGAGGGCCCTTGAGGTCGATCCTGCTTTTCACCAGGCGTATGACCGGTTGGCGTGGACGCTTGCGACGAGCATCGAATCGAGCGTTCGCGATGGCAACAAGGCGGTCGAATACGCGATGAAAGCCAACGATATGACCGGCCATCGCGCGGCGGAGTATGTCGATACGCTCGGTGCCGCGCAGGCTGAAGCGGGGAAATTTGAAGCGGCCGTCGTCTCGGCGGAGCAGGCTGCCGTGGTCGCGTGGAATGGGGGCAAAGAGACATCGTTAGGTCAGATCGCTGCGTACCGAGAGCGGCTCCGTTTTTATCAGGCGAATAAGCCGTATCGAGAAACGACGACCGGCTGGTTTCTGCCAGTTCGCGGTTATGGGTTCATGCTGTTTGTCGGTTTCGTGACGGCCGGCTGGGCGGCGACGCGTCGTGCAGCGCTCGTCGATGTGCATGGGGACGTCATCTGGGATTTGGCATTGTGGTTGTTTCTCGCCGGCATCGCGGGTGCCCGTGCGTATTACTGCGTGCAATACGCCGATCGGGTGTTCTACAACAAGATCGGAGATCAGCATGTGCTGAAGAACCTTCCCGGCCTGATCGCGTCCGCGGTGAATTTGCCGGACGGTGGGCTCGTGTTGTACGGTGGGCTGCTGATGGGAGCGGTCGCTTACTTCATCTTCTGCTGGCGACGAAAGCAGAATCCGCTGCTGCTGGCGGATATTGTGATCCCGTCGGTGTTCATTGGGGTGGCGTTCGGCCGGATCGGCTGTTTCATGAACGGCTGCTGCTACGGCGACCGCTGCACGCTTCCCTGGGGAGTCACGTTTCCGTTGGGAAGCTTTCCCGACATGAGCCTGGTCGAACGGGGATTCGTCGCACCCGATCAGCCGTTCTCGCTATCATTGCATCCCACGCAACTCTACAGTTCACTCGACGCCGCGATTCTGGCATTGCTCACACATGCCTATTTTCGCTACCGGCATCGCAATGGATCGGTTCTCGCACTGGGGCTGCTGACTTATCCCGTCACGCGGTTCACCATCGAACTACTCCGCGGCGATGAACTGGGGCAGTTGAATACGTCGCTCACCACAGCTCAACTGGTGAGCGTCGGCTTGTTTATCACGGGGTTGATCTACGCCGTGTGGCTTTCCCGCCGACCCGCATTGCTCGTGAAACCTCCCGCTTGACATCGGAACGCGTGGCAACGACGATTGTGCGGGCCGTCGTCTGAGGCCAAGACCGCTCGACCGTCTCCTAGCGAGTAAGTATCGATGGCGAGGGCTGCCGTATTATCAAGTGTTGAGCGGCGGCGCCGAATTCTCTCATCTGGAAATACCGATTCCCGTGACGAGCGATGATCGCCAGTTGATCGAGCAATGTCTGGCCGGCCGGACCGAAGCGTTCGGACATCTGGTGCTCCGTTATCAGGATCGCTTGTACGGGGCGCTCTGCCGCATGCTCGGATCGGCCGACGATGCCCGCGACGTGGCGCAGGACGCGTTCGTTCTCGCATTTCAGAAGCTGGACACCTTCAAGGGGGAGTCCGCGTTTTACTCCTGGCTGTTCCGCATCGCGATGAATGCCGCAATTAGCCACAGGCGAAAGTCCGGGAAACGGCCCGTTTCGGTCGATGCCTCGAAAGAGCAGAGCGGCGCGGAGCCGGTCGATACTCACCCTGAAATTCGTCCGGCACACGCGCTGGAACGATCGGAGCGGCAAGCGATCGTGCAGCGCGCACTCGACGAGCTTTCGGAAGAGTTCCGCACCGTGCTTGTGCTCAAAGAAATCGAAGGTTTTCAGTACGAGGAAATTGCCGCATTCGTCGGCTGTCCGATTGGGACGGTACGCAGCCGCATTCATCGCGCGCGACTCGAACTGCGCCAAAAGCTGGAACGCCTGCTGCCGGACGGATGAGATCTGTCTCCCTGTGCTATGCCACTGAGGCACGCGACCATTTCGGGTGGTGATGTTCAATCAGTATTCCGGCAACATGGGGAGCCAGGAGCAGAGGTACATGGCCCGTGGAACCGTGGCTTCAATCAGCGACCGCCATTGAGCCTCCGGGCTCTTCGATTCCGACCCCTGGGAGAGCGCATCCCACAACGTTGGCGGCGCCTCGTAGCTGATGACACGCGCGCCGCTCAGGTTCAATTTCGTTTCTAGATAATTGATCGCGTCTTCGAGATATCCGATCTCATCCACGAGTCCGTTCTTGACGGCCTGGTCGGCGGTGTAAATCTGGCCGGTGGCCAGCTTCTTCACGGCGTCGCGATCGAGGTTCTCACGGCTCTCGTCGATGATCGTCACAAACCGCTGGTAAGAATCGTCAAGGATTTCGCTCCAGAGTTGCTTTTCCCGGTCGGTCATTTTTCGCAGCGGATTCAAGGTGTCCTTGAATTCGCCCGTCGTGAGTGAGTCGGACGAGATGCCGACCTTCTCGGCCAGTCCCGAAAGATCGAAATGCGGGAGGATGACTCCGATGGAGCCGGTCCAGGTCGTCGGCTCGGCAAATATTCGTCCTTTGGGTCCGGCCCCCATCGCCACGTAGTACCCTCCCGAAGCTGCCAGTCGCGTCATGGCGACCGCAATCATCTTTTTGTGGCTGAGCTTCAGCAGTTCGTTGTAAATCTGGTGACTGTCGGCGACGAGTCCTCCCGGGCTGTCGACCAGCAACACGACTCCTTCGACAGTATCGTCCTCCCGCGCTTGCTTGATGGCGCGAAGAATTCGCTTTGTGGAAGGGCCCATGATCGTCCCTTCGACCTTCACAATGGCAATTTTCGTGGTGGAGAGCTTGTCCCCAGAGTGGAACTTTTCGAGCGGGTCGGCCACTTCGGAGAAATAGCTCTGATAGCGACCCATCAGCGAGAAATTGAAAAAGATCGAAATCATCAAAGCTGCAAAGACAAGCCGCGACAACCACCGGCCACGCGGACGGGGAGGGGGAGCCTGCTGAATCACGATTCGCTGCGGGGGGGGAGGGGGCACAGCCACCGGTCCGGGGGGATTTGTGCTGTTTCCGCCAGGGGAGGGCCACGATTGAGGGCTTTGTGGATCGACCATCTTGTGAAGCCTGGTAAATAGGGTTAAATGCGGTTGCTTTGCGGAACGTATCAATTATCCACCGCGCCCCCCCGAGAATTGGGCGCAGAACCCTTACAGCCGTCAAAAACGTGCCGGGCTGACGACGATAGATAATCTGCGAGGAACGATTGCCTCGATTGTGCCGATTATCCGCGGCATAACGGTTGAGTGCAACATTCGGGAGCGAGCTGAAAATATTTCTCGACGCCGCAGTGCTTTCCTGGAAATGTCGGGTGCCTTTCACCAGACACGAAATCAAGAAACGGACAACTGACGGCCACTGCCACAGACGAAAGAGACGGCCCCGCTGACCCGGACTCGCCGTCCGTTTCGTCCATAGGAGATCCACGGACATGATCAAGCGACCTGCCTTCTGCGCATCTTGGGTTCTCTGCGCAGTGACCGGTCTGGTTCTCTTCCAAGCCGGCTCCTTGCGGGCACAATCGGAAGAAGACGAAGACACCCAATCGACGTTGAAGAGCGCGGTGCAGCAAGAGCTCGACGCGCTTTATGAGCGTGACGGCAGAACGGCGCCGAACATGAGCCCTTCGTCGCGCAATGCACAGCGCAGCTCGTCCACGAGCCGACAAGGAGTTCGGCAGACAGCTTCGCGCTCATCTGAATCGTCGCGAGCGGAATCGGATGTTCAAAAGCGTCTGCGCGAACTGTACGAAAAAGATGGTCGCGAGATGCCGGAAATGAACTTCCCACCGGCCGGGAGGTCGGAGGAAAGCGAAGACGATGCCTCTCATGAGGACGAAAGACTACGCCAATTCGAGGAACAGCGCGCAGCGGAGCGAGACGCGCGGCGGAGCGAAGCCGACGACGAGGAAGAAGTGAAAAAACCATCGCTTCTGCAACGGCTCAATCCGTTCAAGGGACGCGAGCGCGCGAAAGAAGCGGCTGAGCGATATAAGTCAAATGCTTCGCCACGCGATACCCGGTCGTCTTCCGCCGAGAATGCTCGCAGATCCACCCGAACCCCTTCGGAATTAAACCCCGAAGCAAAGGATCCGCGAATAACCGAATCGAAGAGTCGGTATCGGTTCTTACCACGAATCCTCAGACCGCGAGAGCAGGAATTGCCCAAGGAACCCGCGGCGCGGCCCAGCGAGGAATCGATCGCGAATCGGTCCCGTCGGACCATGCACAAGCCGGAATCCGATTTGCGCGATACACGGCCGGCGCGCGGCTTGGATCGACGATCGTTGCCTCATGACAATGAGTCGCTGGTGCAGGACGCTCCGAAACAGGAGCGGACTCCGGCGAAGGCTCCGTCCAAAGTGGCGGATCGATCACGACGTCAGGAAGTTGACGAATGGGTAACTCCATCGGAAGAAAAATCCGATCGGATTGTGAAGAAACCGGTTCATCAGGAACAGCGGAAGTCTGTCTCAAAAGAGACAGATCAACTCGAAACTCCATTTAGTCCGGACTTCAACTTCTTCGCGGATGTCGAAGCGGAGGCGAAACAGAAGTCTAAGGAAGAGAAGCGGACTGCCGAACGAGAGTTGCAACCCACCCCGCGCGAGAGTGCACCCGTCGAGGATAAAGTCGCTTCAACTTCGTCGGGTAAGGAACTGCTCACCGCTCCTCGGCGCGCCGACGCGGAGAAGTCCGCTCAGCTTCCGTTCCAGGATGATTTCCCGAACCCGTTCACCGAAGTGACGGAAAACGAGGCTGATAAGCGACGGAAAGCCGGCCTCACGGATGAATCCGACTTGAATGTTGTCGACAAACCTGCGGAGAAGGTTGCCGGTCCGGCGGAGATCGTGAAGGATATGAAGGACGTGAAAGTTGCCGACGCACCGAAAGCCAAGGCCGGTGAGACCAAGGAAGACAATCCTTTCACCGGTCTCAAGCTCGACGAAGAGAAGGTCGCGACTGCTCCGAAGTTTCGCAATGCCCCCGCGGCCGCCAAGGTTGCCGAAGTGAAAAAAGAGATGCCGCGAGCCAAGCCGGCGCGGACGTTGCCGAAGCCGGCCGCTCCGGCGGTAGAATCGGGACCGAAAGTGGCTGACGCCGGAGCGCCGAATCCGTTCGAGCCTGAGAAAGCCGACGAGATGTCGAATCACGAAGATCCACTGATGCGAGCCAAGATACGCCGCCTGGGAACTCGTCGCGGTCAGGCCGGTCTGAAAGGTTTCTGCCCGGTGGCACTGCGAGATCGTCGCGACCTCGTCGACACCAATCCGGAGATTGCATCGACTTACGAAGGTCGGCTGTACCAGTTCTCGTCCGCCGAAGCGAAGGCCGCATTTGATGCCGAACCGGAGAAGTACGCTCCGGCCATGGGAGGTGTCGACGTGATTGTGCAGACCAACAGCCACCAGACTGTCGATGGCACGCTCGATCATGCGGTTTGGTTCCACGATAAGCTGTATCTGTTCAGCAGCGCGGAAACACTCGAGGCATTCGTGCTAAGCCCCGCGGAATACGTGGGCGAGAAGTAACGGAACAGCAGCAGTTTGCACTCCGTGGAAATCACTGCTCCCGAAGCACCCCCGCAACGTTCGACCCAGACGTTCGGGGGTGTTTTTGTTGGAAGCGGTCAGCTGTCAGCGTTCAACTCACAGTGATTGGCGCTTTTCATCAGGTGGCTGGAGCTCCCACCGAACCGCTGTTTATCGCCGCCGCAGCACGGCTTTGGCCGCGATCCACAGCTTGCGTGGCTTGCTGAGGGAAACGCGTCGCGTGTAGACGTCATAACCGCGGTGTTCAATCTCCGTAAGCAGCCCGCCGTAGATGCCGAGCATGGCAGCCAGGATAGGCTTGCCGGCATCTTCCAGATATTCGAATAAGCTCAATGCCCGATCATAGTGCTCGCGGGCACGGGCCGTTTCGAACTGCATCAGATTTACAAAGCGATCATCGAGAGTCCCCGCGGCTATGTCGGCGGGGGTGTATTCGAAACGTTTCAGATCTTCCTGCGGCAAATAAACGCGTCCCGCACGCACATCCTCGCGCAAATCTCGCAGGATGTTCGTGAGCTGAAACGCCAACCCGCAGTCGATCGCCGCTGGAATCGCGCGCTCGTCGCGAAATCCCCAGACATGGATGCAACAGAGCCCCACCGCCCCCGCGACGTGATAGCAGTAATGGGAGAGATCCGTGAAAGTTTCAAACCGCAACGGCTGCAAATCCATCGCTACGCCATCCAGAACAGCCACCAGATACTCCCGCGGAACGGAGCGCCGCCGAACGACGTCGGCCAGCGCCCCGAGGGCCGGATGGTCGGCAACCGCGCCGTCGAGCGCATTGATCAAATTCTCCCGCCAGGCATGGAGTCTTTCTCGTCGTTCCTCGACGGGAACCTGTGTATCGTCGCCGATGTCGTCCGATATCCGCATGAAGGCGTATAGCGCGCACATATCGCGGAACATTGAACGCGGCAGCGGGAGGAACGAATAATAGAAATTTCCCGCGGTTCGTCGTGCCAGCTTGCGGCACCAAGCGAACGATTCCTCGAGTGACATCCCCCCCTTCACGCTGTCTACCGAATTGAGGCCTGATTCCGCACGGAGCGAATTCATCGATTGGCTCCGTTCGAGAGATCGCGAGGCGCCGCGGAACGACTGCGGGGAATTACCGTGCGGATGGTACTCCGTCCGAGGCTGCGGAGAAACAAACCGAGGAAATCTCGCTTGGTGACAACCGGTCGCGTTGACCAGACACGATAGCCGATCTCCGCGATTCGATCGAGAATTCGCAATCCGCCGCGCGTGAACAGTTCAATATCGATCTGCATGCGGAAGGGGAGCCGTTCCGCGAGTGGCAGTCCTGTCAGCAAAAACTCGCGGGCTCGATCGACTTCGAATTTCATTAGCTTCAGAAACTCCGGCGACTCGGTCCGTGCCTCAAGTTGCGTGCGCGAATAACCGAACCGCTCTCGATCTTCGCGCGGTAAATACACGCGCCCCCGGCCGAAGTCGCGAGCGACGTCCTGCCAGAAGTTGGCGAGTTGCAGGCCGGTGCATACGGAGTCCGCCAGTGTAACGTTCTCCAGAGTGTGTGCGCCGCAGAGGAAAAGCACCAGCCGACCGACTGGATCGGCGCTGCGACGGCAGTAATCGTGGAGTTGCGTGAACGAATCATATTCCGTCACGCGCTGGTCCTGCTCGAACGCCGAAACCAGGTCGACAAACGGCTCGCGGGGAATCGCGAACTTCTGCATGGTCTCCGCGAGAGCGATAAACACCGGGTGCGTTGCGGTACCATCGATGCAGGCGTCGAGTTCTCCCCGCCACCAGGCCAATAATTCCAGCGAACGGGCTGGGTCGCCGACTTCATCCCCGAGGTCGTCGGCCCAACGGCAGTAAGCATAGATATTGTAAAAATGCTGATGCAGCCGGCGCGGCAGGAGCCAGGAGACGATGGGGAAATTCTCGTAGTGCGTGCAGGCCAAGTTGCGGCAGTACGTTTGGGCCTCCTGCAACGTTAGCCGCGGAGTTGAGGCTGTCCCCCCGTTCGGTCCCCAGCGTTCAAGTTCAGCCAAGAAAGGGGCGGACATGGGGTTCCATCCTGCGGCACGGCACTCGGCGGCGTTTGTTCTCTCCAAGGTTGGTATACAGCACAATCGTCGCAAAGACCACCGGAAACACGCTCCCCGCCGTATGGTGTTTCAAAACTCTCATATCCGTTACATTACAGAGGAAGCCCGGGGATGAGTTTCCCCGGGCTTACGGTTCTTTCGAAAGCGCTTTCACGAGTTGTTTCCATGTCGGTCCCGAAAGTTGCCATTGTCGGACGCCCGAACGTCGGCAAAAGCTCCCTGTTGAATTGGCTCGCCGGAAAGATGATCTCCGTCGTCGATCCGACCGCCGGTGTCACGCGCGACCGTGTCACTTACCTCATGCACGAGGAAGAACGGTACTTCGAACTGGTCGATACCGGCGGCATGGGGATCGTCGATTCGGACGACCTCACCGACGAGATTGAGGAGCAGATCCGCGTCGCGATCGAGGAAGCGGACCTGATTGTGTTCGTGGTCGACGGGCAGTCGGGAGTTGTGCCGCTGGATATTGAGGTTGCGGACCGGCTGCGTAAGATCGACAAACCAAAGCTGCTGGTCGTCAACAAATGCGATTCTCCCAAGACCGATGCCGAAGTCCATGAATTTCGCAAGCTGGCCGATGCCCCGCTCGTGATCGTCAGTGTGAAGGCTAAACGGAATCGCGATGAGCTGCTGTCGGCGATCCTCCGTCATCTGCCGCCTCCCGCCGAGGTCGAACAGTTGGAAGGAGAGACGCTCTCGGCCGAACCGGAATTGAAGCTGGCCATCGTCGGCCGGCGAAACACCGGCAAGAGCACATTTATCAATGCGCTGGCCGAAGCGGAACGGGTGATCGTCAGCGAAGTGCCGGGGACAACCCGTGACAGCGTCGACGTTCGGTTTGATGTCGACGGCAAAGCGTTGATCGCCATCGACACTCCCGGCGTCCGCAAGAAGAAGAGCCTCGCCAGCGATATCGAGTTCTACGGACTGGTGCGGGCCCGGCGCAGCATCCGGCGCGCCGACGTGGTGTTCATGTTCTTCGATTCGCAGGAGACAGTCTCGAAGGTCGACAAGCAGCTCGTCGAGGAGATTTCCCAAAATTACAAGCCCTGCGTGTTCGTCGTCAACAAGTGGGATCTCGCAGATGAGATGACGACTGAAGCATGGAACAAGTATCTGCTCGACTCGTTCCCCTCGATGCGGCATGTGCCGATTGCATTTATCACGGCCAAGGAGAACCGCAACGTGCGGCAACTGGTGAACCTTGCACAGAGCATCTTCAAACAGGCCCGCACGCGGGTCGGCACTGGCGAGGTCAACCGGGTCGTGCGGGCGGCCATTGTCGCCAGCCCTCCGCCGTTGCGACGAAACCGCCGGGCAAAAGTCTTCTTCGCGACACAGGTGGCCACCGAGCCGCCGACGATTGTGCTCAAATGCAACGATCCGATCCTGTTCGACGAAGCCTGGAAACGTTACCTGTTGGGCGTGCTGCGGGAGGAGTTGCCGTTCAAGGAAGTGCCGATCCAGCTCTACTTCCGGACCCGCCGCCACGCCGATGATGCGACTCCGAGCCTCGAAGAGGTTGCGAACGTCGAGGAACTGGAAGAGTAGGCGGGCGTCAGGTTTTCAGGCTTCCGACTTCAGGTTGGCACTAAGCACGCTACGTGTGAAGTTGTGGGTCACTGGAAGATTTTCAGAAGGCCTCCATGACATCGAAAGCAGAGGTCACCCGAATCATATGAGCGCAGGGGGCGCGACGCATCCGGTTCAGCCATTTGATAGCCAAGCCGCTTCAGCAACGCCACCGAGCGAGAATTTCCCGGCTGAACGGCGGCCCAGAGTTCCCGACAGCCGAGAGTCTGTGCCAAATAACCATGCAGCCAGGTCATCGCTTCTGTAGCGTATCCTTGTCCCCCCACCAGTCGTGCCCGAATAGATAGCCGACCTCGCACCATGTGTCATAACAGGTGGCTTCGACGCGCCCGATAAACGCACCCGTTCCCGACTCGCGCACAGCGAAGTTGACCCATCGCTCATTTTGACGTTCCGGTGGAGGCCCGATCACCCGTCGGTAGAAATCACTTTCCATGTCCGAGAGCGAAATCGGTCCGCTCCCAAGGTGCTCATTGACATGGGGATCGCTGAGACTCGAAAACAGCAGGCGGGCATGAGCTACCGTGAGTGGCTCGAAGCTCAACCGCTCGGTTGTGAATTTCTGTTCGATAGAAATCTCCATCGGGAAAGTCGGGATTAGAGTCGATGAACCAGATGAATATCATCGTGATCTCTTGGTGGATTCGTAAATCGTCGCGCCGATACTTGCGAGCAATCCCCCGGCGGTGCTCCCTCCCAGCAGAAGCAGCGTCGTTCCGAGCCATGCGAATTCTCGCGCGACGCTCCAATTGAACGCGATCGACGCGCCAATCGCCAGCCCCATTGCCATTCCGCCCCAGACGGCTAGCGTCCAGGTTCCGGGCCGGCTTTGTGCTCGATAATAGACCAAACTTCCAGCCAGGCCGGTAATGGCTCCCACCGGTGCACCACAAATAAGCCCGCCGATGTACTGTCCGAAGCCACGACTGGAAGGCTCCCCGCCGGGTGCTTGCAGCAAATCGACGAGGATCGCCAGCCCCAAAAACCCCAAGACGGTCCCCAGCGCGGCCCCGCCGATGACGAACAAGATCCCTTGCAGAATGCGCATAGGAAAAGTCTCCAAATACGTTGCGAAAAGGTTCGAGAGATATCCTCTGAAGAAATAGGCGGAGGAGGTTCCTACAGCGCAACGCGCCAACTGCCAAATCCGCGGTTCCTGTTTCGCCGGGAGTGCGGCCGCCGGATAATCTTACCTCTGTTGCTGATGTGACCGGGCATCGAAATGCGTCGCGGAACCATAGGTTTTCGGTCGAATTTTTCCGTTCATTCGAGTCATCCGTTGCAAAATCGGTCTCCAGCTCGAATTTGTGAATGCCATGAAAATCCGTGACAGGAGTTGGCCAGGTACGATACGATCGAAGCAGTACTCCATCCGTGCAGTCAAAGCCAGCCACGGAAATGCCTGATTTTATCAAGAGATTAACATCGAGCGCATTGCGAGGGCGGTATGTGCGGATTGGTCGGCGTCGTGCATCTTCCGGATGGGGCGTTGGCGGATCAGGAGGTCGACGAAGAGATTCTGCGACGGATGATGTCCATCATCATGCATCGCGGTCCCGATTCCAGCGGCGTCTGGCGGGACGGGCCCGTGGGGCTCGGGCATGTGCGGTTGAGCATCCTCGATCTTTCTTCACACGGGCATCAGCCTTTTGTGACGGATGACGGGCAGGGAGTACTCGTCTACAACGGCGAAGTGTACAACTTCCGCGAATTGCGACGCCGACTGGAAAAGGAGGGAGTCCGTTTTCAGAGCACCAGCGACACCGAGGTCGTGTTGAAGGCCGTTCACCATTGGGGCCCGCGGGAGGCGGTGCCGCAATTCAACGGAATGTTCGCGTTCGCCTATTATGATCGTCGCACCAATGAACTTTGGATGGCGCGCGACCGATTGGGGATCAAACCGCTCTATTGGAGCAAGTCCGGCGGGGTATTCCTGTTTGGGTCTGAAATCAAGGCCATGCTACGGCATCCGCTGCTCCCCTGCCGGCCGGATATGCACGCACTCACGGCACACCTTCTGACAGAGACCATTGAGGGGGAGTGGACCATCTTTGAGGGAGTGCGATCGCTGCGTGCCGGGACGATGGCCAGGCTGAAGGGTTCACGGCTCGACGAATTTGAGTATTTCGACCTGCTCGACGCGCTCGATCCCGAGCGGTTCGCTACGGCCTCATCTTTGCGGAACGGCGATCAGGTCAATTGCTTCGGAAAAGTTTTCGAGGAGAGCGTCGATCGGCATATGGTGAGCGATGCTCCATTGGCGGCCATGTGCAGCGGCGGAGTCGACTCCAGTTTGATCGCAGCTTGCGCGCACGCCCATCGGCCGGACCTCACCGGATATGTCGCCGACGTCAAAGCGGGGATTTCCGAGGGACCGGCGGCACAGCGCATGGCCGATTACCTCGGCATCCGCCTTCGTCGGATCGAAGTCGGACGTGAGGAATTTCTGCAACTCTGGCCTCTGACAGTCTGGCATAACGATCAACCCAACTATTTCGGCCAAGATGCGGTCTTCCTGGCGGTGGCGCAAGCCTGTCGCACCGACGGCTTCAAAGTGTTGTTGACAGGCGAGGGGGCCGACGAACTCTTCGGGGGCTACAGTTGGCAACTTGACGCGTGGAGAACCTACCGCACGCGGAAATGGCTTGACCGGCTATTGCCGCCGATCGGTCCACTGACCCGCTTGCGACGTCGGCTCGGAGCAGTCGAGCCCGCATCGACGCGGGCGCGGTCCCGCATGCCGTTCCATTCCGATCGCAAGCTCCAGTGGATTGTGGGACACCCGACCCATCGTGCCGTCGACCCGTACCATTACACGCTGGCGACATTCGCCGAGCAGAGGTTTTTTCGGCAGGAGCGGATCTTCGACCGGCTCGGTTTTATCAAGCCGATCGAAGAGCGCGCGTTCGTGGCTCGCTCGATCGAAGATACATATAGCTATCTGCAGCTTGTGTTGTCGCGTAATGACCGGTTGGGGATGGCGGCATCGATCGAGTCCCGTTTTCCCTTTCTCGACAACGCGCTCGTCGATTTCGCGCTGCACCTTCCATTCCGCGCCAAGCGGCATGGGAAACAAGGGAAGTGGACCGTCCGGCAATTCGCGGCGCGTAAACTTCCCGAAAAAATGGTCTTTGCCCCGAAGATCGGCTTCGCCGTTTCCGATTCGCTATGGACGGTGGGGAAAGAATTGTTGCGGAACGGATTTCTGGCGGAAGTGCTCAAGTGGAGTCCCCGTTCGCGCGAGATGATCGTCGACCGCATCGCGGAATCCACGCGGCTGTGGTATCTGGTGCTGAGCGCCGAACTCTGGGGACGGATGTTCTTCTTGGGCGCTTCACCCGACGAACTCGCGGACGAACTCCTGCGGTCGTCCGTCATCGGGGCCGAAAGCGGGACCAGTTGAATGCTCGATTGCGTGATGTGGTTCCATTGCCATCAACAAACAATAGTCCCGGCGATTTTTCGTGCGGTTCGGTTTCAGTTTGAATGGATCAGCCAAATTTCTTCGCCAATTTCATCCACGCTCCGCACCTTGTGGCCGTCGAAGCATTCGATGGTTCGCCACGTTGCGGGGTTCGACGCCGCCTGTTCGCGATACACGTGACGTACCGCTTCGAGGTACTCGGTGTCCGATTCCTGCAGGTCGGCTTCCTGGTCGGTGTAGCTGCGGGGTGATTTTTTCGCGATCAGCTTTCGGGCCTCGACGGCTGGAAGATCGAGCAGCAGCACGAGATCGGCCTTCGGCAATTCGTACAGGCCGTATTCGATCCGCTCGATCCAGTCGATCAACTCGCGGCGTTCGTCGCCGCCCAGCTTGGCCGCCTGATGAGCGATGTTCGATGGGACGTAGCGGTCGAGCACGACGACATCGTTTTTCGCGAGGGTATCGTGCAGGAATGCGCGAGATTCAAATCGGTCGCCGGCATAGAGCAGCGAAACGAGAAACGGATTGACTTCATCGAGGGCGCCGAATCGGCCGTTCAGAAACTGGCCGATCGCCCGGCCGAAGAGAGTGGCATCGTAACGGGGAAAGCTGATGAGCGCGGCCTGCCGTCCCGCCGCGAGCAGTTTTTCGTGCAGCCGCTTGGCCTGCGTTCCTTTTCCCGAGCCGTCGATCCCTTCAAGGGCAATCAATTTCGCCAACGTCGCTGCTCCTGCAGGATGTGCTTCAACAAGGTTGTATTACCACGGAGATACAGAGATCACGGACAGATTCGAAAGAGAATTTCAATAAGGAAACCAGGAAGGAGAAGAGGGATGGTAAGAAGAAGAGATTTCGGGACAAGCCTGTATCGTGGAAACTCAAAGAATTCTAGCTGCCGATTTCTATATCCCCAAAGAGTCGCGCGTTTACACGTTGGTGGCTTTTCTAGGATGTATTCCGCTTGTTCCTGCTTTCCTGGTTTCCTTATTCAAACTGCCTTTATGCTTTTCTCTTGGTGTCTCAGTGGTGAGGCTAGTTCCCAAATGGATGGAATTCACGCCAGCATCCGGAAGGCCGCGTCGAGATCGTCGGCGATGTGGAAGTATTCCCAAAGCTTGGTGCTCTTCACGACCCGTTCGACCTCGTCCGTCATGTTGCAAACGATCAGCTTGCCGGCATGGCGGTGCAGCTTGCGGTGCAGGGTGATCAGCTTCCCAAGAACGGAACTGGTGACCCGCGTGACGTTGTGCAGGCTCAGGATTACCTTGCGGGCGTCGAATTGATCGGGCAATGTGAACAACTCGCGGCCAAGGGTTTCGACATTATCATCGTCAGAGAATTGATCGACCGCGAAGGCCGCCACCACCACGTCCCCCTGTTCGACGAGCGAGATGTAGTTGGGATGAAATTCGCTGATTTGCATGTCGTCCCCCCTTTCATCTCCCTTGCTTAACGGCTGGCGACAAGATGTTCTCGGGTGGAGTGTTGGCCAATTACGTTCACGAACCGTCCCAGGTCGGCCGCGCTGCCGGGGAACTCGACCGGAATATACCGCCGGTCGGTGCCACGATACCAATCGGGACGTTCTTCCGATGCCCGTTCGACGAGCACTTCCAAATTCTTGCCTACCTGTGTTCGGTAAAACTGCTCCGCAAGATCTCGTTCCAGCCAGCTCATTCGCGCGGAACGCTCGCGGATCACCTGCGGCGGCACTTGATCGGGAAAATCCGCGGCTCGGGTCGTCTTGCGGGAGCTGAACGGGAAAATGTGAATCTTCATGAAGGCCGCGTCACGGCAGGCGTCGAGCGACTGCTGGAACTCCTCTTCGGTCTCGCCGGGGAAGCCGACGATCATGTCGGTGGTGAAAGCGGGGTTGTCGAGCCGGTCACGCATCGTCGCGATTTTTTCGAGGAACCGGGCAACGTAATAACGGCGGCGCATGCGGCGAAGGACGCTGTCTGATCCGCTTTGCAGGGCGGGGTGGAACTGCGGACAAAGATGCTCGCAGTCGGCGGCCGCGGAGATGAAATCGTCGTGAATCTCGGCCGCTTCGATGCTCGACAGCCGCATCCGCCAGTCTCCGGGAATGCGATCAAGCCGGCGGAAAAGATGCCACAGCCGGAACGGGGGGCGTCCCGATTTGCCGCGCGTGGTGTCGACGCCGTAATGCCCGACATGAATCCCGCAGAGAACGATCTCGCGATAGCCATTGTCGATCAGCCGGCGGACCTCGGCCTCGATCTCTTCCGGGGATCTGCTGGAGAGATTCGGACGGACGTGCGGGATGATGCAGTAGCTGCACCGCAGAATGCAGCCGTCCTGCACTTTAACGAATGCCCGCTTGCGTCCTTCAAAGTGACTGATGCCGGAGGGGATGTCGACAATGCCCAACCGATTGAAAACGTCGGGCAGTTCCCGTTTGTCGGTCACGACCTCGAAGACCCCCGGCAATCGAGAGACAGCATACGGATCGCGGGTGGCGTAGCAACCCATGACGACGGTGCGCGTACCGGGGTTATTCCGGGCAAGCTGGCGGATCACTTGTCGCGATTTCGAGTCACCGGTGTTGGTAACGGTGCAGGTGTTGACGACGCAGAGGTCGGCCGGTTCGTGCTCGTCGGCCTCCCGGTAGCCATTGATCTGCAAGGCTTCCTTGACCAGTTGTGTTTCGTACTGGTTCACTTTGCAGCCGAGGGTGACGAGTCGGCAGGTGCGTTGTGACATGGGGCAAGTCTGCTCGCGGGGAACGAGCGGCTGTTGTCTTCTGAAATTCGCAGGTCGGTCGCGATTGTCGAAACTTGGACGCATTCAAGTCGTTTTTGCAATGCTCAGTATAATCAACGGTCGATGGAACCGCGAGTCGCCGTCATATTTGGTACGGTGATTCTCGGAGCGTGGCTAAGAGGAAACACCGATTCGAAAGTGGTGGAGATGATCGCTTCATATCGGATGGATTGTCGTCGTGGTTGGAGTTTTCTCGCGGCGTTGTTCACGCTGCTGATGGCATTTTCTGGGACGGTTGTCGTTGCGGATGGGATGCCGTCGGCGGAGGCGTCGTCACAACGCCTTGTCGTCTTTGAGAATGCCGTCGTCGCGGCCGATCATCCGCTGGCGAGTGCCGCCGGAGCGGAGATACTGCGCAACGGAGGGAACATGGTCGATGCTGCGGTCGCGACCTCGTTCGCCCTTTCGGTGTTGCGGCCCGCAAGTTGTGGGATCGGCGGCGGCGGGTTCATGGTGATCTGGAATGCACGCACACAAAGCGGCGTGGCCATCGATTACCGGGAGCGTGCTCCCGCAAAAGCGACACGAGAGATGTTCCTCGGCGACCGGGTGAAAGAAAGATTTGGCGATGAGCCGAGCAGGAAGGGACATCTCGCGATCGCCGTCCCCGGAACGGTGGCCGGGTTGTGTTTTGCGCTGAAGGAATACGGCACGCTCGATCTCAAAACCGTGATGGCTCCGGCGCTGCGATTCGCGCGGCAAGGATATCTGATCGACAAGCATGACCGTGAGGTACAGGCCGAACTGCTAAAGGATATTGCGGAGCCGCGCGATCAAAAAAGATTTGGCCCATTATTCCGCCTGTATCTCAACGAAGGGGTTCCCTGGAAGACCGGGGACGTGTTCATGTCGCCGCAGACGAAAGTCCTGGAACTCATCGCGGCCAACGGTGCCGACGGTTTTTACCGGGGACGTGTTGCCGAGGCAGTGTTGACGGAAATTCGCCGCAACGGCGGTATTATCAGTGCGGAAGATTTTGCCGCAGCCAAGCCGAAGGTTCGAGCTCCGTTGGTTGGCGAATTCGACGGCTGCAAAGTGATCTGCATGCCCCCTCCCTCCAGCGGCGGAGTCGCGCTCCTTGAGTCGCTCAATGTGCTGTCCGCGTGGGAACAGCAAAACTCCGTAAAGTACGGAGATGATCGACTCGGGAAGGGTGTCTCGCTGCATCTGCTGGCGGAAACGTTGAAGTACGCGTTTGCGGATCGCGCGACGCACCTCGGTGATGCGGACTTCGTGAAGGTTCCGGTCGAGCGACTGACGAGCGGGGAATATGCCGTGAAGATTGCGAAGCGGATCGACCGAGATCATACGCATCCCGCGGCGGAGTACGGTCGATTTGCCGCTCAAGACGACGGGGGGACATCCCACTTTTCGATCATCGACCGGGAAGGAAATGCGGTTGCCTGCACGGAGACGATCAATCTGGCATACGGCAGCTTGGTCGTCGAACCGGAGTTCGGGATCGTCCTGAACAATCAGATGGATGATTTCGCGGCGGAACCGGGCAAGCCGAATGCGTTTGGACTGATGCAGAGTGAAGCGAACGCAATACAGGCAGGGAAGAAACCTCTTTCCAGCATGTGCCCGACGATCGTCGTTCAGGAAGGGAAGGCGATTTACGCGGTGGGGGCGTCGGGCGGACCGCGGATCATCAGCGGCACGTTGCAGGTTTTGCTGGGGATGATGCGGGGGCATCATTCTCCGGAGGAGGCAGTAACAGAGCCGCGGATTCATCACCAGTGGCTTCCTGACGTTCTCGAAGTGGAAGTGCCGCTGTTTGACGAAGTGCGTGGCGATCTCGAACGGCGCGGGCACACGGTCCGCAAATCGGAGGACTCGTCGGTGGTGCAGGGGGTTTCGCGTGGTGGGAATTCACTTCGCGGAGGGAGCGATCCGCGGAAAGGCGGACGGTCTGCGGGATACTAACCGAGACGAGCGAATAGAGAAGAGAGGCTGACAGGCGGGAAGTCAGGACTGAACAGTGCCTAGTTCCCGAAATTTGTCAACATGCAGCCCGCGATTCATCTTCGGCGTCGGCCGCGGCCACGGCGGGGACGCCGGGAATCGCGCGGGGGCTTTTCGCCGGAGGGGGCACTGTCGGACTCGGCGTCACGATTTTTCGATGCCTGTCCCGGGTGGAGCAAATACTCGATGGCCTGTTCCCAGGTCGGGACATTGGCATACGAGGGGACGACATCCTCTTCCGATTCGGAACCGTCGGACTCCTCATCCCAACTCTCGGCAACAGGTTCCGAGTCCTCTTCGCGCTCCTCGCGGAGACGTGGTTCCTGGGTTTGCGGAGTTTCGCCCGAGGCGGAACGATCGCGATCTCGTCCTCGACCGCGGCGACGCCCTCGGCGGCGACGGCGCGGGCCTCGTTCGTCGCGCCCTGTCTCGTCTCCCGCGGCGTCGTCACTCTCCGCGAGTTCCTCGCTGTCGATCTCGACTTCGATTCCCTCGAACTCTTCCTCTTCGACGTTCGACGGCTCCGCCGGACGCTCCGGTTCTCGCCGTTCGGAACGGCGGCGACCACGCCTGCGGCGGCGCGGGCGGCGAGCTTCACCCCCACCCGAAGTGGAGGAAGATTCTTCGGTGAGTTCCTCGGCCGTTTCATCGGAAGTATTATCTAATCCCAGATCAGTGCCGAAACCATCGTCGTCGATTTCCGCCGGTTTCGGAGGCTCACGGCGCGGCGCCCACTCGCTCCCTTTTGAACTCGCTTCTCGGCTGGGGCGAGACTCGGTCGACGGGCGCGATGCAGGCTCTTTCTTTTCGTCCCTCGATTTCTTTCCTTCCCACGTTGCGCTCGGTTCGCGGCGCGGCTCGGAAGGCTGCACTTCATCCAGCAGGCCGAAGCCGAAGTCGGCATCGTCGACATACTCGGAACGTAAGTCGGAAGTTGTCGGGACGTCACGGCTGGCGGCGACCGAGGGATCGACCGGTCTGGCACGCTGGGTCTCTCGGTCATCACGTCGCGGGCCTCGATCGTCGCGCTTTGATCCGCGCCCCGAGCGATCCTC
>CAZVJA010000028.1:0-16183 GCA_964626885.1 uncultured Planctomycetaceae bacterium
CAGGCGAAGTAGATTGTGAAGGTTGTCGAGTCTCGGCTCCTCACCCCGGTGGGATTGCGCTCGCTGGCACCGAGTTCGCTGGGATATGCGAGCCGCTACAAGGGTGGTGTGTACGAGCGCGATGGGGCTTATCATCAGGGAACCGTGTGGCCCTGGTTGCTCGGTCCGTTTGTGGATGCCTGGGTGAGGGTACAAGGAGATTCGCTGGCGACACGGCGTGAGGCACGGGAACAATTCGTGGAGCCGTTGCTGGAGCGGCTCGGCTCACGAGAAGGTGGTCACGTCGCGGAAATCGCGGACGCCGAGCCTCCTCATACCTTCCGCGGATGTCCGTTCCAGGCGTGGTCGGTCGGGGAACTGATTCGGCTGCTGAAGGAAATCGTGGCCGACGAACCTGTGCGCGCCGCGTCAAGCGGTGAAACCTCGGTCAGTGAGCGGCATCCAACCGTTGTGAACTTTTAATCGTTTCATCACGACGGAATGGACCCATGAAATGCAGCGGAAGCGGCGCGCGTCATCGAATTCTGATCCTCGGCGGCGGCTTTGCGGGGATTTACGCGGCTCGACGGCTGGAACGGACCCTGGCTTGGGAGCCAGGCGTGGAGATCACGCTGGTTAACCGCGACAATTTCTTGCTCTTTACTCCGATGCTGCATGAAGTGGTCGGCGGCGAGCTCGACCCGCAGTGCATCGTCAATCCGGTGCGCAAGCTGCTCCACCGCGTGAACTTCTTTTGCGGCGACGTGCATTGCATCGACTTGGAGCAGAAGCGCGTCAGCGTGTCGCATGGCGAGTTCTCTCATCCACACGAATTGGAATATGACCAACTCGTGCTGGCGCTTGGATCGACGACCAATTTTTTCAAGCTCCCGGGTGTGGAAGAGCGGGCCTTCACGATGAAAAGTCTCAGCGATGCCATTCGCCTGAGGGATCATCTCATCGCGCAATTGGACGAAGCCGATTTCGACTGTGCTGCCGAAGAACGCGATTGGCTGTTGACTTTTGTGATTGCGGGAGGGGGATTCGCGGGGGTCGAGACTGCCGGGTCGATCAACGACTTTCTGCACGAATCGCTCCGTTTCTATCCCCGCTTGAAGCCCGAAATGATCCGCGTGGTGCTGGTGTCGTCCGGCCCGGCCCTTCTTCCGGAGTTAAAACCACAGCTCGGCCGATATGCGCGGCAGAAGCTTGCAGCGCGAAATGTCGAGATTTTGACGAACGTGCAAGTGAGAGCCGCGACCGATCAATATGTGGAACTCAGCGACGGCCGGCGAATCGTGTCGAATACGTTGATCTGGACCGCGGGGACATCGGCTCATCCGCTGCTGGCGCCGATCACTTGTGCCAAGGAGCGGGGGCGGATCGTTGTCAGCGAGTCTTTTGAGGTGCCGGAATGGCCGGGTGTTTATGCGGTGGGCGATTGCGCCTACCTCGTCGATACGAGCACCGGGAAGCCCCATCCGCCAACGGCGCAGCATGCCGTTCGGGAAGGTCGCGTACTCGCGGACAATCTCACGGCGGCTTACCGGGGGAAGGCCAAAACAGCCTTTCGGTTCTCGACACTCGGCCAGCTTGCGACGATTGGCCGCAGAACGGGCGTAGCCAACATTCTCGGTATTAATTTCTCGGGATTCTTTGCGTGGTGGCTCTGGCGGACGATTTATCTGATGAAGCTGCCACGGTTGGAGAAAAAAGTCCGGGTCGCGCTGGAATGGACGCTCGATCTGTTCTTCACGAAAGACATCGTGCGTCACCATCGGCTCCTCATCCGCGACGAAGTTTCCCGCGGCGATGATATGCTTGCGAAAGAATACTCGCTCCAAACGTAAAGGATGTCGTTGCCCATTGACGGGAGGTTCAGCTGGGGCAGAAAAGTCACGGCAAACCCATGTGGCGGCCGAGAGGCTGGGCGCAACTCCTCGGAATATCACACGAACTTCGTCACTCCCGGCCGCGGTTGCGGCGTGAGTTCGATTTTGGTGCTCCATTGCTCGCGGCCCCGGATAACGTGGCCGATCTACTGCCGGTGAACTGTCCAACCTGCGAGGAGAGAGGGATCGAATCGCGTCGGAACTCGACCGGGCAAAGGTCAAACCGAAGGGGAAGGACATCGATGCGGAAGCCGACGCGATTGTTGCGCGTCTGTGGGGGTTGGCGTCCGATCTTGATCGAACGAAACCGTCCCGGCTGCGGGAAGTCTTCAGCCGCATGGTCGAAAGTATCAACCTATGGTTTGAGCACCACAAAACCGGGGGCGGAACGCGAACCCCACTTTCGCGGGGAATCGTCAATTTCCGCCTCGATCCCGTTTTGTCGCAACTTGTCAGTCGGGACGATGGGATTTGAACCCACGACCTCTTGCACCCCAAGTATGCCAGTGAAAAGTGATGTAAGCGTAAGTTGTATATGGAGCAGGAGCTTCCGAAAAGCAGCTGTTCCATGTAGTCCGCAATTCTGGCCGATTTCTTTGTCTTTTGGGGACGCATTGGGGACACGTAGACGACCGGAAATCAAGGAGAAGTCTCAGGCATTCCTATTCGAGCTGCCTGCAAGCAACAGTGCAATTCGGGCTTGGCAATAACGGATTAACGCAGCAACGCGACCCGGTTCATGTTGAACACTTGGAAGGTCTTCCTGCGAAAGTGCTTGGACGTACCGTAGTTCACTTTCGGTGTCTCCGCGAAGTCGCCAAATAAACGAACTGTACATGAACAGCTGCCTCAGAGCATTTCGGTCACCAATGGCCTCGAGGAATCGCCACATTACTCTATGGCACCAATCGAAAATTCCGCCCATTCTTTGGGTAAAGCACAAGTTGTAACTTCGAACCAAGTCTCGTTTGTCCAAGTCCGTAATTTCAGGCAATCGGCTGGCGTCGAGAAGCGTTTCTATGCGCATAATGGTCGCTCGAACGTAATTGTATTCCCTTTCATGTATGGTCCGCACTCGCGCGAGATGGGCAAGCTTTTCTTCAGTGTCGTTAGATTCTCGCGCTAAATGAATTGCAATGTTGTCAGCAACGGTGATGTGTTCTTTGTTGCGGGCTCGTGTTTCCAATCGAATCAACGCATCTCGGCGTTGACTATCGTCTTCTTCAAACCCGGCGATAATTGCCTGCGCTTGCAAATAGTGGCCAGAATTCTTTTGCGATATGCTGATCACCTCATTTGCTGCAGCGATAGCTTCGTGCTTGGCTCTCTGTCCTTCGTGCGAAAGAGCAAGCGAAATAAGTACGTCTTCGATACGATCTTTAACACCACTCGCGCGAGCAACCGGAAGCGCTGCGGTGAGCATGTCCACCGATACACTGTGTTCCCCTAACATTCGCGCTGACTTTCCAGCCAGCAACTGTAATTCGGCTACCTCGATGTGGCAGTCTGCTAATTCAGGAATGTTGTCAATTACTCCCAAAAAATCGCGGGCTGCTTCATAGGCCTCGCCATACAGGCCCTTGCTGTGCAAGTGCTTAACGTATTTCAACGCCAAAGTCATGGCCTGTTCTACAGAACATAAAGCGCTGACTTTTTGCGGTGAACCTGTAAGGATGTTACGGACAATGGCGACCTCATTTGACGATTCAGTACTCATTGCGTCCGACGGAGAAGACGGTCGACTTCGTACTCTCAAAGATCCAGTTTTCCAGTCCGAACCAAAGTAAAGTGAAGCCGCAGCGTCAATCAATTTGTTCTTTTCCGGCTGGGACAAGGATGCGTTTACGTAATCGCGAACAACTCTCGGTACTCGCAACAACTTGTCGCGTCGGCTTGGGCGCGTTATTCGGTGCTTGCGGTTTGGTGACTCGTCGATTACGTCCAGCAAACCAATGTCTTCAAGAAGTTTTGCATGAATCGGCCACAGCGGCGATTGCGGTTGAATTCGCTTAATAACGTCGAGCGATTCGCCTTGTTCGAGGATGCACAATACCGTTAGCATTGTGTACGCGCGTGTAGACGGTTCGTCACTTGCCGATGCAAGCGCAACAATCTCACCGGTGATGTCTATCGGGAGATCGTCGGCTTCGGATGGGGGAGCCGACGAAAAATCGAAAAGCGCACCATTGATATCGGTGTAGGCGAGCGCTTGAAGCAATGTGTCAATGTGGCGCGGGAGTCCACCTGTCGCTTTGTGGATACGGTCGTAATCGACGGCGCTGTCAAGATCTATAGCGTGGTCCTGATGCGCCGACATGTATGCCCGAGTGTCAGCAGCATCCAGCGGGCCAAGTTGGATGGTTGAATCGGAATTGATTCGAAGCGGGCCTTGTGAAAGTGCGACAATCGTAAGCCCTTCGCAAACATCGAGAAACGTCTGGATCGTCTCTCGAGCAGATGCTTCGTGCGACGGCGGTTCTTCGTACAAGCGTACGTCGTCAAGTAAGATGAGGCAGTTACCTGCCTGACCGAGGGCGGCACCAAGGACCGATACTGGCAATCGGGCATTCAAGGCAAGAGCCGTTTGTAACTCGGGTCCTGTTGAGGCACCGCTACATCGTGCATGCAAGACTGTTAATGAGCCGTGTTGCTGTTTTAACCGCGTTGCGAGCGCGCGGATGAATGCATGCGGATTTGTACCCCATTCAGCACGGATCTCGACGAAACGCGACGCATCAGCAGCGAGCAACGCCTCCTCGAGTAGTGACTGTCGCACCGCCATATCTTCTGGCCGGACCTCATCTTTGAAACGAGGAAACCCGTCCAACTGCAACTTCGCAAGCTTCGTAGCTTCCTCCGCCGAAGTGGGTTGTGGCGCATCTGAATCAGTGTTGACAATCTGGAGTTCGGTCGGATCCGGAGCGGTGACCAAAGGGGTGGCAGCATCGGTAGAATCGCGTTGAGCGCCGCGAGTCGAGCGGTACGACAGGGACTCGTGGAGAATTCCGTCAGTCGAATCTGGGTTGAGATTGCGATGCAGAATCCATTTGCCCTGTGTCCACACGTAAGTGCGCACGTCGACTGACATTAAGTCGTCGGATAAATCGATTATGTTGAATGAATTCGGATACTGGAATGTTTCGTACAGTGATCCCGCAGCGATTTGCATATACGAGCCGAGATTTGAACGGCTGAACACGGCTGCTGGATCATGAAGGTGACCCCGAAGAACTAGTTGGTGGTGATTGCGGAAATGCGTATCTACGTTTTTCTCATCGAAGGGCATCAAATCCGAAAGCGGATGGTGCAGCAATGCGATTAAAATGTCGGTTGATGACCGTAGGACTTGCCGCTCGGAGAGTTGTGGTTGTCCGATCAGCAAGCGGCCGGGATCGTCATCACCGCGGCACAACCAACTGCTGCAATATCCTTCGAATGCTATTCGGAGACCGTGGTATTCAAAATGCTGAGTCCACGAAGACAAAGCAAGTGAAGTGTCACGGCGAATACGTTCGCAGAACGCGGAATAAGCTTGGTGGCGTTCGTGTAGCGTTGATAAGCTGCCTGAATCTGTATAAAAGGCTGCAACTTTCTCCTGTGAAGTTGCTCTCGCGAGTGCATCTTCAAGTGCAGTCGCGGATGGCCGAATTAACGCGCGGTCAACATCGTGGTTACCCGGAACAAATAAGATGCGATCGCGATCAAGGTTGAGGCCGGACGGTGACAGGCAAGCTGATTCGATCCATTCTTCTGCTATTTCGTATTCGCGCGGCTTGCCGCTATATGCGATGTCACCCGTGAAAGCTAGGACATCGATATTATCCCGATCGGACTCCCTCAAGAGTAATTCGCGTGCCTCGGTCAGGATAGGAACAGTTGCCCAACGCGTCGCATCGCGAGCGTGTAGGTCAGAAAGATGGAGGATCCGGAACATGTGGTCTCCTATCGTAGTATTGCTTTGGACAAGCTATCGATCGAAAAGAAGGACCGCAAGTTACATGGAATTGCTTGATTGTATTGACAATCTTGAACCATCGTCTTCATGCGTGGGAATTTGAGCCCCTGCCCGCCGCCCTTCGCCGTCGCCTCCTCACCCCATGGCTGGGAGGTGACGCGAATGGGCAAGGGCAGGGAGCACCCCTGCTTGTTGTCCGAGCCCGAGCTTTTTCTTCGGTTGTCTTTCTTTGGGTTGACATATCTATAAAATAGTAGTAACATCTGGTTTATTGAACTCGACATGCTGCGGAGCAGAGCGAATGGCTGATAAAGTCCGGCTGCAAATTCCAGTAGACAGCCACTTGGCCGATCGAGTCGCCGAGTTGGCAGCGCTGATGGAACGCAGCCAATCGTGGATGGTATCCGAGCTTATTGATGAAGCGCTGGTGAACCGGGAGAAGATTACAGAATGGTTTGCACTGCGAATCGCGAGCGCGTTCGGTGAGCCGGTCCATTTCCGTCGTAAGCCATTGGACGGGGCGAAAGTCTACCTGCAGGTGTTTCTTGAGAAAGATATTGCAGATCAAGTCGAGAAGGTGGCTACAGAGATGGATCGCACGGTGTCCAGCACAGCTGCTTGGCTCCTGCAATCTGCTACTGATGATCATGCCTGGATCATCCGATTTGCCACGAGCCGCATCGGCCGTGCTTTTTTCGGCGCTTTGATCAAACTGCACGAGCGCTGGTACGGCAAAAGCGGGCGAAAGGATCGGCAGGTGATCGAAGAAGATTTAGCTCGACAAGCGAAAATGGAGCATTGAGCTTCGGAATTCCTCTGCCCATTGTCGTCGGTTCGAAAAGTTTGTGGTGAAAGTTATGAATCGAGGAAAGGAAGCCGATGTGAAATATTGGACGGCGATGGGAGGGTGACCTTCGATCGCCGTTTCGCGTTGATAGAACAGGAAAACCCGCGAAGGTGCGTGCCTTCGCGGGCTGTGTGGTGCGCGGTGGGGTCTCATGTGGTAGTGGTTCCCCGCCGTGCGTGTGACTCGAACCCCTTTTGGGAAAGGAGGCCCGATGTCGTTGCGCCATCGTATCGGCCAAGATGTGCCGGAACAAGAGCAGCATTCGCAGCAAGTGGATGGAACTGAGAACTTCGCGGTGTCCGTCGAAGCCGGACGCGGAGGAGCGTCCGGAAGCGACGACGCGGACGGCGCTCGGGCGGGTGCCGAATCTTCTATCAGGGCACCCACAAATAGCCATGGAACCTGCTCGAACGGGGAATCTCAGAGTAGTCGGCCGCGTACCTCGGGTGGCATCGACTGGCTTGGTCTGACCGTCGAAGGCGAGTTCAGGCCGGAAGCTTGGGAAAAGATCGGCCCCCGTCTCGCCAACGCTCGCGAAGCCAGCCAGCAAGGCGACGAAGCTGGGGCATTTTTAGATGTGGGTTTGGGACAGCCGTTGCAGGTCGACGCGCGAAGTTGGGGGAAAGGCTTCGCGCATTGCGACTTTTGGTTGCGATTTGGGGGAATTCACCTCCATGTCGGCGATCCGAGGCGTTCACGTTCCTGGCTGATCCATATTGATGTGCCGGGTCGAGTATGGCTTTTGTTGGATGGAAAAGACGTTCGTAGGCTCCTTGCGAAGGTCGTTCGCGCTCTGGGCTACTCGCCGAAATCGTGGAACGTGTCCCGCGTCGATTTGGCAGCGGACATCGCCGAACTACACCCCTCAACGCTCAACTCGCACTATCTCAGGAATTGTGCGGTGTGCAGGGCTCAAAGCACGTCACACCGAGCATATGGAGGCCGACGAGTCCATGGTTGGCAGATCGGCTCTCGAATGATGATGCGTGTTTACGACAAAGCATTGAAGCTGAGAGTCGAGAAGGACTACGACGGTTTAAGGCTTATGGCGATGTATCGGTGGGGATGTTACCCAGAAGTATCAACCCGAGTGGAATTTCAGATTCGAGGCGATGAGTTACGCGATCGCCATCGCATTCACACGTGGGATGACTTGGATTCAAAGCTGGCCGATCTGGCGCGATGGTGCTGTGAAGATTGGTTTCGCTTGACGACTGTACCGCCAGACCGGTCACACACATCGCGAGCCGACACAGCCCCGGAGTGGTGGATTGTGCAGCAAGCGTTCGAGTCGTGGACCGGTTCGGTTAATGCTCGCCGATCTCCGCGCCGCAAATTCGCGCCAAGCATGCTTCAGATTCAACAGCAAATGCAAGGTTGGACGACGTCAATGTTCGCGTTGAAAGGACGCGTGCCGGATTGCGTCGAGGATGTTGGCCTGCAAGTGATGGAGTTGCTGCGTCCGTCCTTTGACGAGATTTGCCATCGTGTTGGATTGAAGATCGATCGGTTTAAGGCGGAGCGAGCGGAGGTTGGTCTGCCTGCAATTGTAGGAGAATGAATCCCATGTCAATGAATGTTTACCAAATGTATGTTGCGAACGGGAATGCCGCAGGTTTTTGGGTGCAGCGCAATTCTTGGGGACGGACAGTTGCCTACGTTGAAAAGGTATGTGGGTTGTCCGAAGGTCCGATACCAGGGAAGCCGCCCTATTTCGGCAGACCGGACGTCCTGGTAACACTCTGGCAGCTTAGACGCGATGACTCGGGTTGGAACTGCGTTGGGGTGGGGCAACAACTCTCGTGCCCAAATACGTATGCGTATCGTCTGGTCGATTGGTCGCAGTTTCCGTGCCGATCAGTTCTGGAGCAACTGAAGGGCATCTGAAGTAAAGCATATACGGAGGTCTCGCGATGGGCGACAATTCTAAACCGCAGCAAGCAATTGCCATTGGCCGGATGATAAAGGTGGCAGAAGTTGCTGCCATGCTCGCAATAAGCCCGAGCAAGGTTTACGAGCTCGTCGACTGCGGCAAGCTACCACATCATCGTTTTGACGGCGCGATCCGAATCAGCGAAAGTCAGCTTGCCGAATTTCTCAGCATCACGAAGCGAGAGCAGAAGTCCGAAGCGGATATGCTTACTTCGGCCCCTGGTTGTCGTCCTTTGCGGCGCCTGAGATTGTGATCGGTTCGCGAATCTTTGTCGCAAGCGAACGGAGGTATTTCGGGTCTTGTGAGAGTTTCTGATAAGTGCGGGCGATCATGCTCGGGTCGGAATGTCCGCAGAGTACAGCCAAAGTCACCGAGTCATGACCTTTGATCAGTGCTTCTGTGATGTACGTGTGCCTGAGCAGCGTTGCACAGAGTCCATCTCCGTATCCCCGAAAGCGGCATCGGATGGCGTTGCGGCTCAAAGGATGCTTTCTTGTATTTCTGAAGATCGGGCCGGTGGGATACTCGGCGATCCGTCTTTTTGCGATTTCGAGAGCGGATTCGCTGAGATAGATCGCCCGTGGCGATCGCTTTCCCTTTACCTGGCTCGCGGGAATTATGAATCGGCCATAGTCGGCGTCGAAGTGCGCTGCTTCAAGAATTCTGGCTTCTTGTACTCTGCAACCAGTCTCGCGCAAGAAGATCAGAAAATCCCGCCACGGGACTTTCGTTTCTTTCTCCATGATTGCGGCCCACTGATCAGCAGTGATGATCTTTTCGCGACGGTTTGGCGTGGGCTTCTCCATGCCTGCGAGGGGGTTGTGCCGAAATAGTCCTTGTTTAACTGCCCATGCAAAGACTCTCTGTACCGCACGCATCGCACCGTGTCGGGTCGACGGGCTGCTGTTCCCGTACTTGTTGTCTGCCCATCGTTGAACGTCGTAAGGACGAATATCGGATGCGGGCTTCTTCACCGTCTTACCGAAAGACGTCAGGAAGTTCTCGTACCAGACGGCAGTTGCTGGGCTGCGGTTGATTTGAACCCACGCAAAGAAGTTCTGCAGAAGGTCAGCGACTGGCGTCGCGGGCGAGATGTTGAGGCCGTGGTCGAGCTTCTTCCACTCCTCGTAGGCCTGCTCTTCAGTGAGGCCTTTGCCGAGCCGAACCTGTCGGCCCTCATGCCAGACGTACCACGCGTCGCGTTTCTTGAGGTAGTACGGTTTTCGCACGACGAGCCTCCAGAATTGGGGACAATCCTGGGGACAAATAAACTATGGCTCGTCGTAAGTCAAGTCGGGACGATGGGATTTGAACCCACGACCTCTTGCACCCCAAGCAAGCGCGCTAATCCAGGCTGCGCCACGTCCCGTTATCACAAACACTGGCCGGTTTGCCCGTTTTGATAAAGGAGAAGGGGGCCTGCCGGTTCGGTTGTGCTTTGTGAGTCCTGTTATCGCTTTCATGAACAGGAATTGCAAGCGATTCCAGGAATGAGCATGGGAGGGGCCAATCTTGCGGAGTATTTTCTAAAACCGACGTGATAGCCGAGGATCTCAACACGATGCCGTGGAATGCTGGCTCGGTTGCCGGTCATCCGCGGGAACGTTGTTTCAGAGACATACTTCAGATGCAATTTTGGGCATTTGCGAAGTTCGTTGACCTCCCATTCAGGACTTTGTCCGCGTACGCAACTGCTCAGACTTGGGCATCCAAGGGGTTACTCAAATCGCAACTGCTGTGGAGCGGTGGTTGGACGTGGTCAGAGTGGTGGGGGAGAGTCAAACCGAAATTGCCGGGCTGTTCTCAACGCAATGTATGCCGTTATGGAGAAGGTCCGATCATTGCGGAAGCCAATGCTGATTCCTTCGCAGAGAATCATGAGACGGTTTTCAGAGTCATAGATTGTCCCAATGAGCGTCATTTGAGCCCGGCGGGAGTGCGGCCTGTCAGCCGGTAGACATAGGCCATGATCTCGACGAAGACTTCGTACATTTCGAGCGGAATCGACTGGCCGACGCGAACATCGCGGTAAAGAGCGCGGGCGAGCGGCTTGCGTTCGATGATGGGGATTCGATTTTCAATCGCGATTTTCCGGATACGAGCGGCGATCTCTCCCATGCCCTTCGCCACGACGATGGGGGCGGGCATCGTCTGCGGATCGTACTTGATGGCGACGGCGATTTCGGTTGGGTTGGTGATTACGACGTCGGCATGCTTGACCTGTTGCAGCTCACGGGCCTGCGTCAACTTGCGGTGTGCTTCGCGGCGACGTTGGCGGATCAGGGGGTCTCCTTCCATCTGCTTGAGTTCTTCCCGCAATTCATGCTTGGTCATTCGCAGATCCTGTTCGTGCTTCCAGCGCTGAAACAAATAATCGAGCAGCGCCAGCAGGACGAGCGCGGAGGAGATTTGAAAAGCCAACAGCACAATCGATTCTTGAATGCTGCCGAATATCTTGCCGACACTGGTATTCAACAGGCTGACGATGCCGGGAAGCATGGAGTAGATTGAAATTCCGGCGACGGCGGCGACGACGATCAGTTTGCCGAGGCTGACGGCCAATCGTACGAGCGCGCGAATTGAGAACAGGCGTTTTGCGCCTTCAAGCGGATTGATGCGAGACAGTTGCGGTTGAATCGTTTCGGGGGCGATGAGAAAGCCGACCTGCAGTAGATTCAATGCGAGTGCGGCCGCGGCCATCGATAAGAGAATTGGCAGCACATGGATGGCCAGGAATTTTGCGAGTTCCCAGAATCGGCTGAGAGTCGCGGCCCGTTCGAATTTGAGAGCGCCGGCTCCCTTCAGCGACACCTGCATCAGTTCCGCCATGGATTTCGTGAGTGGCGGGCCAAACGTGGAAATGGCGATGGCAGCGGCCAACATCAATCCGGCTGCGTTGAGATCAACACTGCGCGGAATATTTCCCTTCTGCCGGGCTTCGTTGCGCCGGTGTTCGGTCGGCTGTTCCGTTTTATCGCCGAATTCGTCCGAGGCCATCTTCCGTCAGTGATTGGTAGGGGATAGTGAGTTGGGGGAATGGATGCCGAGGGGCGAGGAAAAGTTGGAAATTGTCTCTGTAATTCCTACTGTCTGATTTCCGAATGCGATCTTTTCCGCTTTTCTAAACTCCCATGAGTGTTTGCTGCAGTCTTTCGATGACTTCGGGCACGGTATCGATCGCGACCTTGGCCGTTCCCGAAAGCGTAGCGGCCAGGATCATGACATTGATCATCACCCGAATCGGAAAACCGATGACGAGCACATTGATTTGCGGAACGGTGTGCCCGAGAAATCCAAGCGTGAGCCCCACGAGTGACATCGTCGAGAGGAGGGGAGCGGATACCTGCACCCCGAGCACGAGCGATTCGTGCACGAGTCTGCTTAAGACGTCGATCGCGGCAGCATCGACGAACGCATCGCCGACGGGCAGCGTCTGAAAAGTTTCGATCAGAGCGCGGATCATCATCAGGTGGTAGCCCGACGGTTCGACGAGAAGCAGCACGGTAAAAGCGAGCATGAACAGGAATTGTCCGGTGATGGAGCCGTTCATATCGAGGGCGGGATTGGCGATTTCCCCCAAGCCGATGCCGGTTTGCTGGTCGATCATTTCCCCCGCAAGCTGCATGCCCGAGAGGATCGTCAAGACTCCGATCCCCAGGATCAGCCCGAGAGCGAACTCGCCGGCGGCGACCCAACCGTAATCGAGCAGCGTCGCCGGTGGTGCAAGGGTGTAACGAAACTCGGTTGTGGTCAATCCAGCATCCGCAGAGCTTCGGGCTGATGCGAGCATTTGGTCGTATCGTTCCAGCAGATGTTCCGGAACCTCATCGCGCGTCAATCGTCCGTTCCGGTCTTCATCGAGCTTGCGAAAGCCGATTTTGGCCTGATCGTGCAGCGTGGGGGTCACGAGGAGTGCCGTCGTAAACACGATGAAAACGCGAACGTTGGCGGGAACCAACGATTGTCCAAACAACGGCCCGATGGCCATGAGCCCGGACATTCGGACCAGCACTAACGTGAACGCGTAGAACTGCCCCAACGCCAGATCGAGAAATTTCTGCGCGGTCCACTGCGTGGAAGGTTCAACGAACATGCGGTGGAGGAATTCATCCACAACGGAATCCTTATGCCAACCGGCCTTCCACGGCGAGTTGGCCCTGCTTCTGTGACTGATCAGAAAGCGTGAGGGTTTTGCAGACTGGGTTTCGAGAATTGCCGGCCGACAGCCGCGGACAATCGCTTGCAGATCGCTACAACATTGATGGAATGTTCTGGATGAGGTTTGTCGAGTATTCCGCCATCTGATTCATGATCCAGGGGAGGACATACAGGGTGGCGAGCATCATCGCGAGAATCTTGGGGACGAAGCTCAGTGTTTGATCCTGCAATTGTGTGACCGCCTGCAAGATGCTGATCAGCAAGCCCACAACAACCGCGACGAGCATGACCGGCGCGCCGATGATCAATGTCAGCATCACGGCCGACCGTGACAGTTCGACAGCCTGATCGATATTCATAGGGTTTCGGAGCTCAGGGTTTGGTCAGTACGGAGTGAAATTACACAGAATGAATATCGGCGCAAAATGTCGTCGAGACGCGAAGTTCGTATCAGGAGCTTCCAATTCGAACGCTGTCGAGCAGCATGCCGACGGTAATCTGCCAACCGTCGATCATCACGAACAGGAGCAGTTTGAACGGCAATGAAATGAGGACCGGAGGAAGCATCATCATTCCCATGCTGATCAGCACGGAAGAAATGACCATGTCGATGACCAGGAACGGCAGGTAGAGCTGAAAGCCGATGAGAAACGCGGTTTTCAATTCGCTCAGCATGAATGCCGGCAAGAGCACGACCGTGTCAACGTCGTCATAGTTTTCCGGAAGGGGGGCGTGTTCTGCTTCCCCTCCGTTCTCGCCGGAACGCTGGAATTCGAGAAACATCCAGACGGCGTCGCTGTTGCCTGTCTGCTCGATCTGGTTGATCATGAATCGCCGTAGCGGCTGGACAGTGCGGTGATACGCATTTTCCAGCGAGATCGCGGCCTGTCCCGGCTCGGGATTCGTGTAAGGGCGGACTCCTTCGTCATAAGCCTGCTTCCAGACCGGTGCCATGACGAGCATCGTCAGAAATAAAGAGAGTGAGATGAGAACCTGGTTCGGGGGGAGCTGTTGCGTTCCGAGAGCTTGCCTCAAGAGCCCGAGCACGATGACGAACCGGATGAAGCTGGTTGTCATGATGAGGATCGACGGAGCCAGGCTCACGATCGTCAACAGCAGCATGACTTTGAGGGTCGAACTCAAACCGCCGGGAGAGAGCATTTTCTCGACATCCAAAGTCGCAGGGACTCCGGGCGAAGAACTCTCCTCGGCTGCATTGGCTCCGATCGGCTGTTGCCCTTGCGGGGCGGCGAATTCATTTGACGTGGTTGACTGATTCGCGCCGCGCCGCTGCCCTCCAGGCTGCTGGCCGACCGCAAAAGCGGGGAGGGCGAGCATGCAACAGAGGACGAGAGCCCAACGCCTCCAGTACCGCAGCGGGCCTGGCCATGTTGAGGGATGTGTCTGGCCTGCAGTTGAGGTGAGTTGATCGGAAGTCTGCCTGTGTTGTTCCCGGTCGAGCACGGCGAAGTACATATCACGCGGCGATCGTCGGCTTGCTTTCGGTCGCATGAAGCGGCGGCTTTGCATCAGTGTGTAAAGCTTTTCAGCCATGTGTTCGCTCCAGGCTGTCGTCGCGAGAGGAATCGCCGGCCGCGCGAAATCGTTGTTCCAACTCACGTTCCGCTCTCGAACGCGAAGATGTCGTCGTGATCGTGGCGGTCGTCGCGGGATGTGTGGACACCTCAGGCGGCTGCCGCTTGAACATCGTGCGGAAGGACTGAACCCCTTCGGATGCTCCGCCTCGTTTTTGGCACAGGCCGGCCAGGAAGTCGACTTCCACCGGATCGGAGATTTCCGCGAGCGTTCGCAATCCGGCGGCGGATGATCCTAATACGAGGATGCGCGTTCCCAGGCGGACCAAGTGAATGGCCTGCCGCTGATCGATCATGCGGCGTCCTAGCAATTCGACGGCTTCATGGGGAATTGGCCCTGCTGACTGTGGCCCATGTTTTTTCCAGAGTTTCGCGCTGATGAGAATCGTCGCGATGACGACAGCCAATGCTCCGAACGTCGTCCATGCGGAGGGAGCCGATGCCGATCCACTGGTGCCGGCGGTGGTCGACTGCGGAGTGATCTTCCTCCCGTTGCGGTTTGTGCCCTCTCGGGGCAGATCATCCGTAGGCAGGCCTGGTGGCGATGCATGAGTTTTGTGCGGTCCATCGCTGACCGGCGGGAAATTCAACGTGGTGGGTTGTCGTGGCGCCTTCGACGGATCGAATACCTGTCGCGGTCCCGTCTCAGTTCGATTTTGCGCAGCGAGGGGAGTCGAGTTGGACCCCACGAAGGCTGCTGCCAGGAGAGGCATCATCAGGAACAAACGCATTCGCATGGGGCCGAGCCTCCACAGACCATAAGTAAACGGCGTTTGTTCAAGCCGCGTCAATGTGGGCCGTCAAGTGCGGCCACACATTCCGTTTAGAAGTCGGGCGTAAGAATTTCCGCGACCCGCACACAGAAGTTGTCATTTAAGACCAGCACCTCGCCCCGAGCGATCAATCGGCCATTGACCAGAATGTCGACCGGGTCACCGGCAAGCTTGTCGAGCGGAACGACAGAGCCCTCTTTCAGCTTTAAGACTTCATCGATCAGCAGTTCCGTCCGTCCCAGTTCAATTCGGAGATCGAGTTCGACATCTTGCAGCGCCGGCAAGCCGATCGAACCGGCCAGGTTCCCCTTGCCTCCTTCAAACGATTCGAACTGGAATGCGGCCGGCTCACCTAATTCGGCGGGGATTCCACGACCCGATTTGAGATTTGGGGCGATCGCCTGGGCGAGGTCGGCCTCCGCCTGGTCGAGCAGTTTTTCGGTGGCGCTCGCCGTTGCGGCGGAGGACGCCCCTTTGCCTCCCCCCTTCTGCTTCATCAGGTTTTCTATTTCCGAAGGATCGAGAACATCCCCGGAGGAACTCTTGGATGCAGGTTGCTTTGCTTCCGCTGGCTGCTTCGGCGCGGACGAGGAGCCTTTCGGCGGTGTAGCCCCGCCAGCCGATTTCAGGAGCGCTTCGATTTCATCGGGATTCAGCAGATCATCCGGTCCGTCGGCCACGTCTTCACCCGTTACTGTTCCATGGTTCGAAATTCGCTGATGATGACTTCCTCGACAAATCTCTGCGGCAGAATGTTGTTGATTTCAGACCGCAGATTTCGCTTGAACACTTCCAAATGCGGATCGTTGAGGTCTTCCATGCTCGACATTCGCACGACCTTGACGACCGCTTGATTGACACGTGCCTTGTGCGATTCGTTGATGACCTTGGTGAAATCCGCGCTCGAGGAACTCGGGATGATTGCGTATAGCTTGAACGTCACAAAAAAGATCGTCCCGCCGCCGTTGGTGCTGACAGAACTGCTGAAGTCGGAAACCAATATTTCCTCGGTGCTTCCGTGGCCGCCACTACCATGTTCACCGGCATGTCC
>CAZVJA010000028.1:16283-36156 GCA_964626885.1 uncultured Planctomycetaceae bacterium
CATGTCCCGCATCGTGACTGTCGCCGTGTCCTCCGCCGTGTGCGTCCGCAACTGCTGATGCGTCTCCTTCGACGGCAGGACCGTGTGCCGCATCTGAGGGAGACGGCAGAATGAAGTACACAACCGCGGTTTGTGCGCCCATCACGACCAACAGCAAGGCGAGGATCTTCACTTTCTTGCTGCTCAGATCGAATTTCTTTTTCGGGGGGGCTTCCCCTTCCGCGCCAGGTGCTGCCGGGGCCTCGGCGGCTGTATTTGATGACATTACCATCCACCTCCCTGCGGATTACCTTCCCGCTGCGCGCAGCACGGAAAAAATGCCGACATCGTCGCGGGCTTCATGCGGACGGGTTATATAATTCTCTCCAGAAAATCCGTCAACCCGATGATTTGGGGGATTAACCTCACGGATTAACCATCGGTCGGACAGGATGAGTGGGCAGTCTGCGGGGTGTTGGGGCGTGGCGCTGGTCGTAGATGGGATGTGCTCCCGCCACGGGCATCGTCTTTATTTCCCGCACGGAGCCAGGTTGCTGGCGAGTTCGGTCAGGCGGAGCAGGCAGAAACCGCCGCGAGTGTGGGGGAACTGATCCGGACGCGGGCACACGCAGAGCACTTGTGTACTGCACCCTGGAGGCGAGCGGTGCGCTTGTCGATGCCGTTTCACAGCGCGATGATCGCGCTAAGCGAGCCCCGAAAAAAGACGGACAGCGCGAGAATAGGCGAGAATTCGCTTGACCACCTCTTCCACCGATTCTCGCACGATGAGACGGTCGTTGGACGAGAGGGTGACGTACGTGTCCGGTCGGCTCTCGACGTAGAGAATTCGATCGGCGTTCACGACGAATTCATCACCGTTCAGCCTGGTGAGCTTGATCATGATCTGCTGCGCTCCATCGCCGAGCGATCATTTGGCGGGTCAATTGCGGCCGAAAGTGAATGCTTATCGACCAAGAACGAGCAACTCGTCGACCAGTTGCTGCACGGAGCTGATCACTCGGGCGTTTCCACGGTAGTTCGTCGAAGCGACGATCAAGTCGACCAGGTTTCGGCCGATATCCGTGTTCGACAATTCAATCGCACCAGACCGAATCGTTCCAGCTCCGAAGTTCCCCGGCGTGGCCAGGAATGGAGGCCCGGAGCTGACACCTTCACGAAACGTGCCCGAGCCCGCTTCCACCAAACCTTGCGGGTTGGAGAACCGTGCCAGCGTGAGTTGGCCCAGCGTGCGAATGATGCCGTTATCGAACACACCGTTGATCACGCCGGTTTCATCGATGACGAAGCTCGTGAGCGTTCCGGGATCGGACCCGTCTTGTGAACTGAGTGAGAGCGTGCTGCCGGCCGATTCGGACGAGATGCCTGATATGCCCGTCAAGTCAACGTTGACCTGCATCGGGCTGACGGCAGCGGTATTCGTCCGGTCGAACGAAATTGTGGTGGTGCCGCCGGCAGAGACGATACCGTGACTGTCGAAAGTCACTGTTCCGTCGGCAATGACGCTGTCCACATCGCTGTCGTCAGCACTTTCGAAGAAGTACCGGTAGACCGTGGCGCCTGTACTGCGGGACTCGAGTACCGACGTCATCTTGACGGTGATCGGCGTTCCGAGCGAGTCGAAAATCACGAAGTCGGTGATCGCGCTTTCGCCGTCGGCGGCTTCCGATTTGGTGAATCCGATGGGAAGGCTCGCGCCGTTGACGGTGATATCGCCGACCGACAGGCTGAGATCGTTTACCGTTCCCATGTTGCCGACGACCTGAAGTTGTCCACCAACGACCGAGACACCCGGCTGCCCACCGGTGTTGCCGTCGTTGGGAATAGTGCCACCCGAGTGAAGCCCCAGGCCTTCATCCATCAGTGTCGCGAGATCACCCAACGTGGTGCCGGCCGCCACGGTCAACGTCACCGGTTCGAGAGTTCGCCCCCCCTTCCGGCCGGTAAATGAGATTGTATCACCCACGGCGATGCCGAGCCCCGTGCCGGGAGGCTGTTCGAGATTCGTCAGCAACGTGGCTGCCGTGGCCGCACCGCCACCGTTGCCAAGAGGATCGCTGAGCAGCAATGAGCCTTGTGTGCCAAGCGCACCGGTCGGCAAGAGTGCACCTGAGATCGCGACGTTGCTTGTCTGCTGGGCGACATTCAGATCACCGAGCGGAATGTTGATATCGACAAGCTGGGTCGTGATCAGGTTAAAGTCGCTATCGACACCGTAACCCTGCACGCGCAAGCCCTGGGCATTGACCAGCACGCTGTTGCTGTTGAGAGTGAAGTTGCCGTTTCGGGTGTAGACATCCCCTTCGGAACCTTCCATGATGAAGAAGCCGTCCCCTTGAATGGCCATGTCGGAAGGGCTGGTACTGTTGGTGATGCTCCCCTGGGTGAAGTCTTTGGAGATGGCGGAAACGGTGGCACCCAGTCCGATCTGTCTCGGGTTGGTACCGCCGTTTTCAGCCGTGGGACGCGAACCAACGGAGAGCGTTCGCGAAAGCTGTGTGGTAAACAGCGTGGTCGATGCCTTGAAGCCGTTGGTACCGGCGTTCGCGATGTTGTTACTCAGCACGTCGATGGATGTTTCGTTGAGCGTCAAGCCGTTCAACGAAGTGTTCAGCGCGGACGTTAACCCCATGTCAGCGACCCCCCCAGGTCATTTCCTACGCAAACAAGATTGTATTTTCAAAGCGAACCGCTACCGCGCATCCGTGCAATGCAGGAGCGCGAACCGGATTCGCCTCGTCTATTGGTATCGGCTAAAAGTTCGCGCAATCCGAAACAATTGTTGCGATCCCCCCAATTCGACCGAATCCCCAGTTTGGCAATCGGAAACGCGCACAAGCGGCGCGTAGTGCATAACTGCTTATGCCTCAGTGCATTACATTCTCTGGTCGGCTATGCGGCGTTGCTTTTCGTCACACTGCTGACGTCGCTCAGCTTCACTTCCTCGCTGCCGATTCCGACATACGCGGCGCCGTCGCGCAGGAAGGCTCGGTCGGCCACGCCATTCACCTGCTGTTGTTTCGCGTTCGTGCCGGTCACGGACTTTCCGATGAAATTCGCCGCGGTGGACAACTGCTGATTTGACGTGATCGCTTTCATCGCGTCTTCCAGTTCAATGCTGGCTTGGATGTTGCGCATCTGGGACAACTGATTGAGCAACTCCTCGTTGCCGATCGGCTCGCTCGGATCCTGGTTCTGCAATTGCGTAATCAACAGCTTCAGAAAGTCTTGCGAGTCAAGTCCCGCGAACCCGGTCTTTTCCTTAGGGACGGTGGTTGTTTTATTCGTTTGTGACGAGCTGGTTATTTCCATTTCAACTCCCTTCGTTCGCCAGATGCCCTGGCATCGAACGTCTTGACGGTATAGCCCCCCGTCAAATCTGAATATCCAACTGATCGATTGCGTTAGGAGCGGGTCGTGCCGGGTGATCCGCTTCGTCTTCTTGCTCCTGGTTGGTCTCTTGTTGCCGCTGTTGCTGCCGGCCTTGCTGCTGCGGATCATCATCTTGTCTGTCGGCGTGCTGCGACAAATTGTCGCTCGCCTGGTTTTCCGCCACCTGGACTTCAATTCGCTCCACGCGCGACCCGGTATGCGCCAATGCCTCGCGCAACGTTCCAAGATTCTCGACGATGGCCTGGTGAGCCGATGCTGTCTGCGTTTCCAAACGTGCGGTCAGCACGCCATCTTTGCTGGAAATCTCGATTTGCAGCACTCCCAACTCGGGAGGATGCAGTCGTACACGCAACGCGCGACCGGTTTCATTCGCAAACTGCATTGCGTTTGAAACCTGATCCACCAGGCTGTGGGCACTAACCTTGAGCTGTCCCGAAGCCGCGTGTGGAGTGGCATGCGTTGACGTGATCTGATCGGCATGGTGCGTCGGAACCGGCTGATTGTTACCAATGCCCTCCGTGACACCGCTCTGTGAGAGGTCCGTATTCGGTACGGTTGTGGTCGTCGCATCCTGCTTGGTGGAATCACTTGTTTTGATGCTGAACGTGTCGTGGGACAGATCCGCCGCGACCTTGGGATCCTGCTCGGTCTTATCCGTCTGCTCGGCAGACGCGTGTGTCTCGGGAGTGATTGGCGACGGCGCGTCTCTTTGCGTGATGGCCTGCGGTTCTTGCACCGATGCAACATGATCGATGGCGATCGGGCCTGCCGATACTTCCGTTACCTCGCGCGGAGTCACTGTGACTGGAGCGGATTGCAAAACCAACGCGTGAGATTGTTCGGCTTGATGGAAGGCTGGAGGTGTGTCGATCTGCTGCGTCTGAATGCCGTCCTCTCTCGACTTCCTGCTCTCCGAGTCAGCGGCGACTTCATCTGTTGCGGAGCTTGTAATCGTCACGTCCGTGATTGCGTAGCCGTCGGTGAGTGGTTGCTCCGGAATCGCTTCGGACGCTGCTGCAACGACAACCGATTTAAGCTCCACCTGCTGAGGAGATCCGTAAGTTGTGCCGTTTGTTGGCTTCTGAACGGTTGAAGTACTGTCGACTTCTTTCGTAACGCGCCGCCCTATATCGGTGGGTAACGAGGGTGTAAAGATGGCTTCCACGAAACCAGAAGGGGGTTGAACCTCTTGATCCGCGGTTGTTGCGACAGTGAAATCCGGGTCTGCGTCGGGGCTCACGGAATCTGTCTGCAGGAGCTGATAGATCCCCAGAGGTGGCGTCGGTCCATCATCAACCTTCACAAGTTCTGGAACGGCGGCTGTGACCGTCAGAATGGCGATGGCCGCGTTCGAGATCTCTACCGCCGTGGGCTCCTCAATCCCGAAATCGATAGACACAGATTGATCGCTCGGATCATCAACACCCGTGGAAGCCTGGCTGGGAGCGGCCGATGAAACGTTCTGCACGCAGTTTTCATCGGAGGAACCGGTCGGTGTCGTGGTTACGTTTGAATTGTCGGGAACCGATGTGTCGTCCGATCGCTCAGGCGCATTCTTCGGAGACACGCTCCGCGTTGTCGACGCGTTGTCACGTGCTGCAACGCTTCGGTCCGGGGCAGAAGAATCGGCACTGCTTGGTGCGTTTGATGCGGTTCGCGATGATTGATCGGCTGGAGCATCATTCAGGCTCCGAGCGAGTTTGTCGCGGTAGTCGGAACTCGGGGGTGTCTTGCTCCCGGCACGCTGGGTGACTCCGGAATCGGTTAACGGGCCCGGCAATCCAGGCGCGACTTCAATCTGTGTTAACAAGTCGGTAATCGGCATCAGTTCCCCCTTGGCGTTTCCGCGGGTGCCGGCAGATTCGCGGTCGGTTCACCCGGCACAGTCGGCTCCCCTAGTTTTCCGGCCGTATCCCGGATCAATTTTCGCGCCGGCTCTCCGCGACTGAGTGCCTCGAAGATCTCCTTGCCACGCGCGATCCGCGGTGCATCCTTCTCGATCGTGGCGAATTCCTTGAGCAGTCCGGCAACCTTTTTCTCAGGCATCTCCGAGAGCAGCAAAACATTCTCATCGAGCGTCAATTGCATGAGCGCGCTCACCGCGTCCGCCGGAGGCATGACGAGCAGCACAGCCTGCGCTTTCTGGGTCGCCTCGGATGTTCGTTCGGCATCCAGCTGCTTTAGCCGAAGCTCGAACTCCGATTGTAATTTGCGGAATCCTTCTTTTTCCTTGAGCAGTTCGGCCTTTGTCGAATCCACCATCGATTTGAGCGCGATCAAGGAGTGCTGCTGCGAGTCGAACTCGAGCACACGTAAACTGCGGTCCTTGACGACGTCCTCTATGGAAACATCTTCTTCGGAGGCCGGTTCCGATGCTGCAGGAGACTCAAAATCCTGTCCCGAAAGAGCCGCGCGAACATTCTTGATCGTGCCGGCGTTCAGTTGTCCCCGAAACCACAGGATACCGAGGCCGAGTGCTTCCGAGCAGATCGTTGCGATGCAGCAAGCACTGATGATCATTCCGAGCGAGCGCATCATCGACAGGCCTCCACGCTTCTAGCCGCGCTCCAGGCGTCCTCCAATTCCCGAGAAGTCCGCCGCTCTTGTTCGTAGTCGTATTCGCTCCGTTGTTTTTCCTCGATTTTTTCGAGCGCTTTGACCTCCTGGTCGGCTCGCACGAGTGCCTTGCGGCACAGGTCGATCTGCTGTGCGACCACTTCGCGACGACGGTCAACCAACCGCATTTCGACAACCAACTGCCCGCTGTAATAACGTCGTGCCGCTGAACCGCTGATATCGACCGACCCGGACGCTCCCAGATTCTTCATTTCATCGAGCTGAAAGCGGCGCGTGGCCTCCAACTTGCTCCGTTCCGCGACGAGACGGGCGTCGTCCTCCAGAACCGATGCCAGCAACTGCCGGCACAAGTCGCGGCGGTACTGCCTCAGTTTCAAGAGAGGCTCGAATTTGAAGTGAAAGGTCTTCAAGCCAATATCCCTTTTCAACAAACGACAGGGTCAGGCTGTTCGTTGAGTTCGGTCGCGGTTGTTTTTCATACTCTGATTTTTGGTTTTTGAACCACTGCCGCCGTCGGCTTGCCCCGCGACGCCGTGGCGGGTACAGCGGCTGGCCGCTCTGCCGGCTGTTTTACGGCCTCCCGCATGCGAGCGAGCTTCATTAGTCCTTCGATGGCTTGTGGATAGGCAGATTCCTCGGACGGCGCCTGCCGCAAAAACGCGTTGATCGGATCACGCATCTGAATCGCGACGTCCACCAGCGGATTGGAGCCATGCTGGTAAGCGCCGATCGAAATCAAGTCCTCCGACTGCTGATAGGCTGCCAAGAGCTGCTTGATCTGGTTGGACGCAGTGCGGTGCTCGTGGTTGACAAGGTCGTTCATCGAACGGCTGATACTGGCCAGCACATCAATCGCCGGCCAATGGGCCTGGTGCGCCAGTTTGCGCGAGAGCATGATGTGTCCGTCGAGGATGCCGCGCACCGTATCTGAAATCGGCTCGTTGGCATCGTCTGCTTCAACTAAGACACTGTAAAATCCGGTAATGCTTCCCCGATCGTTACGACCGCTACGCTCCAGCAGACGGGGTAAAATAGAGAAGACGCTGGGGGGGTAACCTCGAGTGGCGGGAGGCTCCCCGGCTGCCAACCCAATTTCTCGTTGGGCAAGTGCAAAACGGGTCACGCTGTCCATCATCAACAGCACATCGCGGCCGGTATCTCGGAAGTATTCGGCCACCGATGTCCCGAGGAAAGCCGCATTCAGACGGACAAGGGCCGACTCGTTGCTCGTCGCTACGATCACTACGCTCCGGGCTAATCCCTCCGGTCCCAGATCGCGCTCCATGAATTCGCGAACTTCGCGACCTCGTTCGCCGACCAGAATGATGACGTTGACGTCCGCTGAACTCGAACGGGCCATCTGCCCCAGCAGAGTGCTCTTTCCGACGCCGCTTCCGGAAAAAATCCCCAGACGTTGGCCCTTCCCGCAGGTAAGTAGAGCGTCGATCGCCCGGACTCCGGTCGCGAGAGGAGCGTCAATTCGCGGCCGATTCAAGGGGGCTGTTGCGATTGCTTGCAGCGGAACGCGATGTGGTCGCGCGGAGGGAGGGAACCCGTCAATGAATCTCCCTCTCCCATCGATGACGCGACCCAGCAATGATTCGCCGACCCGTACTCCGGGGACCGATTGAACCAACGTCACCTTATTACCGCGTCGGATTCCCTCGAGTTCCCCGTAGGACAAGAGCAAGGTGTTTTCCCCCTCGAAGCCGACCACGGCCGCTTCCACGGGGGTCGAATGCTCACGCAGGATTCGGCAGATGGCGCCGAGCGGGGCGGGAAATCCTTCCACGGAGACGGTCAGGCCGACAATCTTCGTGACGTGCCCGGTCAGGCCGTACGGAAGAATCTGCTTCAGATGATGTTCGTTAACGAGAGTCGCCGCCGACATGATTTCGAGTTCCCATCCGAGCTTTTGAAATGCCATCCTGGTTGTCAGGACATGTTGTTTTGAAGATCGAACGACGCATTAATCGTCACTGATCAGTTCCGTCGCGATCCGGTCGAGTTGTGATTCAAGCCGCGCGTCGACAATGCCATGTTGCGTTTCCACGATACATCCTCCGGCAGAGATCGCGTCGTCCGGCACAAGAGTCGCTGCACCACAACTGGCCAGCGCGCGGATGACCTCCTCCGCCCGGTCTCCCAGACTCTTCAGATCCTGGGGATTGAGCTTCACGCGAATCTGCGGACTCCCCGAGGCCAATTCGAGCGCCGAGGCGATCATTTCCTTGGCCACCTCGGGATGCTTGCCTAATTCTTTCCGGAGAATTTTTTCCGCAATCGCGACACTGAGCCGGACCGCGGCTGTTTCCCAGGCGGCAATCCAGCGATCCCGTTCCTGGCGAAGGGAGTCGGCTCCGGCTTGCATCGCGGTTAACGAAGTCTTGAGCAATTCGCGGGCGGAGCGCTCCGTCAGTTGAGACATTTGCAGCTCCGCCTGATGGATGCCTTCTTTGCGGCCCGCCGCGAATCCTTCCGCGTGGGCATTTTTTCGTACGCCTGCTGCTTCCGTTTCCGCCGCTGCGAGCATTTCTCGCACCTTTTGCCGCGCCTGCTCGACGTAATCGTCGCAGCTTTGTCGGATGTCCTCATAATTGAAAGCTACTTTCGAGCCGAGGCCGCGAATGTCCTCCGCCTTCAGCAGTCGAGTTGTACTGCGTACTTCCATTGTCTTGCTCCCAAAACCGCGCATCGTCGTTCAGCAGTGCATGGCAAGATTCGAGCCACGCGACCAAATTGCCTTAAACGACATGACGCGGTTCGCTGTTCGTCGATCAAGTGATGTACTGCTCGGCCTCTCCGTTGTTGATTTCGATTTCGCCGGCATCTTCGAGCCGCCGGATGACGTCGACGATCTGTGACTGCATCCCCTCGACGTCGCTGATTTTGACCGAGCCGAGGTATTGCATTTCCTCTTTGAGCAGATCCGCGGCGCGCTGCGACAGGTTTCCGAGGATCTTTTGCTTGATTTCCTCCGACGCCCCCTTGAGTGCGAGCGCCCACTGGCCGTTCTCGACCTCTTTGAGGACCGATTGAATCGCTTTGTCGTCGAGTTTCATGATGTCGTCGAACACGAACATTAAACGCTTGATTTCGTCGACGAGTTCCGCGTCTTCCTGCTCGAGATTTTCGAGGATCCCCTTGTTCGTCATGCGATCGGTGACGTTCAGAATCTGGGCGACCATCGGGACTCCGCCCGCTTTCTCCATCTGCTGATTGAATGTTGATGTCAAACGTGTCTGTAATCCGGCTTCAACGTCGCGAATCACTTCCGGGCTGGTCTGTTCCATGTTCGCAACCCGGCGGATCACCTCGAGTTGTTTGTTCGAGGGGAGCCCGCTCAGCACCTCGGCTGCCAGATTCGCGGGCAGATGCGACATGATGAGTGCGATGGTTTGGGGGTGTTCCTCCGTAATAAATGTCAGCAGGTTATCGGCACTCGTTTTGTGCAGGAAACCGAACGGCACCGAACTCATTGAGTTTTTGACGTTCGCCAGGATTTCACCGGCTCCTTCCTGCCCCAGAGACTGCCGGAGCAGATCGTTGGCAAAATCCATGCCTCCGCGTTCAATGAAGCCGCGGTCTTTCGCATTCTGCTTGAACTCGCGGATGACCGACTCCTGCTGATCCTTGGAGACATCGTCCAGCCTGGCGATCTCGAGCGTCACCGCTTCCACCATCGGACGCGGCAATTGACTCAGCACCTCGGCCGCCAGGGGCTTTTCCAGGCTCAACAATAAAACTGCCGCTTTGCGAACGTTATCCATCGCGTTCACTCCGACACGGACGTCGTCTGGGGGTTAGGACTCAGGGATACTTGATGCGAAATGCAAATTCGTCCAGGCTTCAGGTGATCAGGCTTCGGGCTTCAGGAACAGCCGTCTTCCTTCTTCTCCTGCTTCTTCTTCTGACTTCAACTCTCGCAATTGATTACTTCACCGTCTGCAGCCACTTACTGAGCACCGCTGCCGCGGCTTCGGGATTGTCGCGCACCATGTCTTGCAACAGGTCTCGTTCCGTCGGGTCATCAGATTCTTCGACTTCGACAACTTTCTCCCTCGGAGCTTTAGCGGCTCCAGCGGCAGGCGCCGGCGAAGGGGATCCGCCGAGTACCATGCCGGTCGTTGCGGGGAGAGCCGGCTCTTCGGGGGCTCCCTTGGGCAAGCTCTTCCGCAAGGTCATCAAGGCCCAGAGAGCAAATAACGTCAGTCCGATCGTGCCGCCCCATTCGTTCGCCAATGAAGTAACGGTATCGATCGTTGACGTTTCGACCTTCGGAACCTCGGGCTCGACGGAGACAAACTTGTTGACGCTGATCTGCTCCGGTTTGCCGTTGGGGATGGCCGCGGCCGCCACCGCCTTGACTGCCGTTTCCGTTTCCTGCTGAAGTTGCTCGACCGTCTTCGTTGGGGCGGGATTTCCACTCGCTTCGGCCTTCGCTTTCGCCTGCTCGAGCGCCTTGACGTAATACTCTTCCGGAATCGCCACCGCCACGGTGATCTGCTTCGGAAATGCCGCGATCAACTCCGTCTGTGTCGTCGTTGAAGATGTTTCATTCAGCACCGTGTTGTTCGTATCGGTGGCTTCACGTGATTTTTGATTCGTTGCGGTGGTTTCCAGGCTTCGCGGAGCATTGGAACCGACACCCGGCTCTGCTCTCACCGGGGCCTGATAAGCGGTCTCATTTCGCGTCTGCTCCTGCTGATATTTGAGGACCGATTTTTTAGGGTCGAAATTGACGTTCGTCTCGATCGATCGCTTGAGATTCTCGACATCCACGCCGACCGTGACATGGACTCCAGGAATGTAGGTGAGCGACGAGAGGATCTTGTCCTCGTACATCCGGGTATGCTCACGAATCCAGGCGATCAGGCCGCTGTCGTACGGATCTCCTTCCTTGTCTCCCGTATAAGCCTGATAGGTCACCATATCGAATACGGTTACGTCGGTCGGGCTGAGGTCCGAGACCATTCCCGCCACCGCCGCGCGAATCGAGCGGACCTGCGACTGCGTCAGTTCTCGCCCCGCCTTCGGCTTCACGTTGACCGTGGCGGTGACGCGCGGCCCCCGGCCAAAACGGGCGCGACGCGGAGTCACCGGAGTCCAGATGACGTTCGCGTCCTCGAAGTCGGGGCCGGCCAGCAGCATTCGTCGGAGGGTTTTCGCGAGCGCTGCGTCTTTCAACGCCTGCAATTGGTCCGGCGTGCTGAAGACCGTCGACTTCTCGAGCTTCGTTTCCAACTCCTCCGCCCAGTTGGAAGGGAGGCTGCCGCTTTGCAACAACGCGTTGTTGTACTTCTCGACTTCACCGCGCGGCGCGAGGATTTGTCGTCCCTCGCTGCGGAACTGCGTCAAACCGGCTTCCTTGAGCGATTGCTCGGCGTTCCGTTGTTCGTCCGGAGAAAAGACTTTGCCGTAAGACAGTGCGACATACGACGACGTCGACCCGTTCCAGAGCATCACCAAGAAGGCCGCCGGAATCGCCAGCGTGACAACGGCGAGCGTCAGCTTCTGGCTGGGGGTCATGGCCTTAAACAAGTTCGCCAATTGCTCGAATGTTCGCTGCACGTTCGGGGTTCCGATCTACAAGATTGTTTGCTAGAAATTGCCTCGGTTCTCAAGTCGTCATGGCCCACGAGTCGGCCCGGGTTGTTTACATCCGCAATTGCTGGATTTCCTGGTACGCATCCATCAGCTTGTTGCGAATTTGCAGCATCAAGCGCATCGCCATGTCGGCCTTCTTCACGGCCGTGACCACCTCTACCTGCGTGATGTCACCTCCCGTCAGTCCGGTTTCGATCGCGGACTGCGCGGAAAGCTGCATGTTGTTCGTCTGGGCAATGGAATCGAGCAGCAGATTTTGAAAATTCGCGCTGTCCGCTTTAGCCGCTCCAGCCGGCTTCTCGCTTGACGGAATCGGGATGTGTGGTGTGCCCACCGATCCAATGGAATTCGCCATCGGGTCTCTTCCTTCTGGATTACTTGTGTACGCGTGTCATTGTCCGGTTGGTTCGTCTCTGAGAGCTGATCGGTGATAGCTTTCTTTTACGACAGGATTCTGAGTGTCATGTTGGCCATCTGCTTGGTCATTTCGAGGGTCGCAAGGTTGGCTTCGTAAGCGCGGCTTGCTTCGAGCGCGTTCACGAATTCGGTCACGACGTTGATGTTCGGGAATGAGACGTATCCGTCCTTGTCGGCATCCGGGTGCCCCGGCTGGTGAACTCGCCGCGCGGGCGATTCGGAATCGATTTCGACGTGGTATTTGACTCCCACCGGCTCGTTTTTGATCTTGCCGTTCTCGTCGTCGGCGCTGAATGTCACCAGTCTCCGCTGGAACGGGCCCGGCGTTCCGTCCGCATTGCGGGTAGTGTTGACGTTCGCGATGTTCCCCGCGATGGTGTTCATCCGATGCCGTTGCGCGATCAACCCGCTGGTACTGATGTCGATGGATCGCAACATGGGATTCCTTTCTCGTACTCTCGCGAAACGGTGCTTCGTTGGGCGGGATGTTCACAACCCCGTGTCATTTGATTTATGCGCGTTCCTGAATCACGGCCTGCAGCATGTTCATTTGTGCCTGCATCAGTTCGACGGCGAAATTCTGCATCATGTTGTTCTTGGTCATCTCCATGAATTCCGATTCGATGCTTCGATTGTTCGCGTCCTGGAAGGTCAGGTTGCGTGGAGAAGCATCGGAGGCCTGAAAGAGTTCTTCCGGAAACAGCTGTTCAATCGTTGCCGGCGCTGAACGTGAATTCGACGCCGGGCCGGAGAGCGGATTCGCAGCGACACCGGCCGCGGGAGATGACGAGTTGTGCATTCTCTCCACGGCGGCCCGTAATGCATCCTGGAACTTTTGAACCGGCAGATCGCGGGTTTTGTAATTCGGCGTGTCGACATTCGCGATGTTGCCGGCGATCACGTCATGCCGACGTTCGCCAAAGACGGCGACTTTCTCCAGCAGAGGAATCGCCGACGATTCGAAGAGGGGTTGCATCATGGGACGTTCCAAAAAATCGCGGTGCGAAAATAGATGATTTGCGGAATGGCTCCGTTCCGAACTCAGGCGGCGCGCAACTGCGTCTCTTGCAGTTTGGAACTCGGGCCGCCTCGGGGAGGGTAACCGTATTCGCGCAATTTCCCGGAAAGTGTGCGCAAGCCAATCTGCAACGTCTTGGCGGTTCGCTCTCGGTTCCCTTCACATCGCGCGAACGTGGTTTCAATCAGTTTTCGTTCCATCTCGCGAAGCGATAGCCCAGGGGTATTTTCCGCTCCGGGTTCCAACGGACTGCCGATCCAGGGACGAACCACGTCCGCGGTCATCAATTCTCCAGGACCGGCGAGGCAGGCCCTCTCGATGACGTTGCACAGTTCGGCCAGGTTGCCGGGCCAGTTGTATGCGTGCAGCAGCTTGAGCGCGTCGATTGTAAGCCGTTTGGCGGGTTTGCCCTCGGCGACGGCGATTCGAGTAAGGAAATGCTCGACGAGCAATGCGATATCCGAGACTCGTTCACGCAAGGAAGGGACGGAAAGTCTGCACTCGGAGATTTTGTCGCGTAAGTCGGCACGGAAACGTTGCGCTGAGACCAGTTGATCGAGATTTGCATGCGAAGCTGTTATGACTCGCATGTCTGTCGAACGCGTGAGGGGCGCCGTCGCTGCTTCCAGACGCTGTTGGCGAATCAGGGCAGCGAGCTTCTTTTGGAGGGGGAGGGGCATCGCGTCAATATTTTTGATGAACAGCGTTCCTCCGCGTGCTAATCCGAACCGGGTGGATGTCTGGCCGAATGGAAGGTCATGGTGCATCGAGGCCGGATGGTCCGCGAGGGACAGTTCCCACGCCAGGCGTTCGGCAGTCAGGAGATTACAATCGATCTTGATGAACGGCCGATGAGAGCGCTTGCCACAGGCGTGAATCGCGTGGGCCGCCGTCTCGAGCCCACATCCCGATTCCCCTTGGATCAACATCGGAAAGTCATCGTCGGTCACGGCGATCTCTTCCCGCAATCGCACCACGGCGGGGCTTTGGCCGATGATGTCCCGAAGTGCTCGGCTGGAAAGTTGTGATCTCAAGCGACGATTCTCTTCCCGCAACTGGTCCAAAGTGACGGTCGGCTCAACCAGAGTCGGAGACGCGGGGGACGATTCACCGAGGCAAGTTTCCGCGTCAATAAAATCGTTCTCGGAGCCACTGAAGACAGTGAGTTTGTGTGTCATGAAATCGCCTTGGAATGGATGGTCTGCGAAAGTGAGGTGTGAGATGAAAGCGGAAGGGAAAGAAGTGGAGTGGCGGAGGGATTGGAACAGGCGAGGTAAAGCGAGTGATGGAAGAGGTGGGAATCAGTTTGAGGTAGATTTGTGGATTGAAGTATGAGTGAAGAAATCTAACGGGTTATTGGCCGAGGTTGAGGTGTCGATGCGTTGAGGGGGCAAGGCTGTCGCGGTAGGCCTCGTTAACAGCCGTGCCTTGCGATACGGTTTGAAGTTCTTTTCGCGTGTCGTCCCGGCGTTTCGCCAGATGGTCCGTGCTTTGTTGTTCTTCCTGAAGCAGTTCCGCGAGGATGACTTCCGTTTCGGCGAGGACATGCTCGCAGTCGTCGCGCCATTCGGGATCACCAGTCTCTTTTTGCGCTCCCCAGAGGCTGCGTAAATCGGGATATTGCTTGTTCAACTCTTCCAGCCGGCCCAGCAGGCGCTGTTTTTGTCCCAGAACGGTCAGCAGTTGCGAGAATTCGCTGGAGTCGATCAGTCCGCGTTGCCTGCGCGAAAGATCGAGCAGACTGCGGAAGTGCTGCCGTTTCTTCTTCATCACATCCAGAATTCCGGCGGCATCGAGGGTCGGCATATGTGCGTTCCGTGAATGATTGTCGGAGTTTGTCGTGGCTTTTGGCTAAAGTCGGTTGATCGGTCTTGCTGAAAGCTGTGCTGGGCCTGTTGGTTGTGACTGCAAAACTTCACGCGCCCATTCAAGCCAGCTTTTCCATTCGTCGCGCGAAATACTTGATGTCCCGGTTTGGAACGCCGTATCCGGAAGTTTTCGGTGAATCAGCAGCGCTTGCACGGCGACCCCGATGGCGTCCCCTCTCTTTCCCATTTGTGCATAGCAATTTGCAATTTGCAGATAGGCCAGGAGGGTCAAGGGATCTTCGGAGTACCTCACCGCCGCGCTGGTATAGGCCGCAATGGCCTTTTCATAGTCACCCAGCGCGAAGAGTGTGTGGGCGTTCTCGAAATAGCAGTCTCTCAGCAGTTGTTGTGCAAACTCATCGAGCGATTCGGTTTTATCCCGCTCGATGAGTTGCTCTTGCAGAGTGGTGTATTCCGCATGTGCGCGGTTCAACAAGCCGTTGATGGCGGCGGTGAGTTCTTTGCGGGCGTTTTCGGTTTCCGCATTCTTGTTCAATTTGTATCGCGGCAAATCCGCCGAATGCTGGAGAGCTTTGGCCAACAGCGAACGAGCCTCCATGACTTCCGGGCGCTGAGGGTAGCGCCTCAAGAACTCATCAAGCTTCTGAATCGATTCTTCCCAGCGTGCGTTTGCTTCGGCGGGAGGTCCGTCGGCTTCGTATTTTTTCAGATCGGCCCGCGCTTTCGAGTCGAGAATCGCCGCGGTTTGGAACAGCAGCCGGCCGAGAGCAAACAGAGACATTTGCCACTCACCAGCCGAGGGATCGAGATTGGGGGATGTGAGAATCGACCGCCAGGCTTTCTCAGCCAGTTCCGGCTGATTTCGTTCGAGGTGGCATTGGCCGATCAGATAGCGAGCCTCGAACGCGGCAATGTCGATGGGAAAGTCCCGCAAGACTTTTTCGAATTGTTCCAGCGCTTCGTCCATGCGATCCAAATCCATCAACACGCGACCACGACGTACGTACGCCAACGCCATGCGGGCCTGCGGATTTGTATTGATGAACCGCGTGATCAATTCGAGTTCCTTTTCGGAATCTCTCCCCTTGTGATAGTGCTCCGCGCAATTCCACAAAATGTCGGAATAGGCCGCGGTGTCGGTTTGAGTTTCCGCCAGGGCGGCAAGAGCGGCGGCGCTTCGCCTCCAGCGCGTGCGCCGTTCCGATTCACGGCGGATGCGTACGGGGTTTCGGGATTCGGCTAATATTTTCTCGAGTTGCAGCGCCCATTGCTCGTAGGCCAGTGTCTCTTGCTTTAGTGCTTCTGATTGTTCGAACAGCGGCGTCATGTGTTGCGACAGCTCAATGGCCGCTTTGTACTCCTGGCTCTGGCTCCAATCCTGCCAGGCGGCAAGAATGGAGTTTTTGAATTCACCCGTCGTTAACCAGCGCGAGCTGAACCCTTCTGGTTGGACCTGCCCGAGGGCATCCTTGTAGTGATCCAATGCTTCCTCGGTCCGTTTGTCTTTACGCAACAGATCAGCACGGCGAACGGAGGCCGCCAATCCCTCCGCCGTATGCGGGTAAAGCCGCATCGTGTCACCGTATGCCGTCGATGCGTTATCAAACTCTCCCTGCAATTCGAAACTGAGTCCGATTAAGTAGGCCGCCTGGCGGGCGTACAGCGGTTCCAATCCGGCTGCTTCCAGAACCGGCCGCAGTCGTTCCCTGGCTTCTGCATATCTTTGCGCTGCCAGGTCCGCTTCCGCGCGAATGACTTGGGCCGCCTTACGATCGGAAAACTGCTCTGAGATATTTGCCAGCGCCGCTTCGGCTTCCGCGGTTTTTCCCAGCAGAAGCAGTAATTCCGCACGGCGCAGATACGCTTCATCGCGGGGAGTTTGTTCGAGTCCTTGCTGCTCGAGCAACTGAGTATTCAACTCCACGGCACGGTTCAGGCTCTTTTCCGTCCGATGATTCAAATAGATCTCTTGCAGCATGGTGAGCGCGGCCCGCTGCTCTAGCGGGTAAGTGTCGGCGGCTTCCTGCAAACGCGCTTCCGCTCCCTTCGCGTCTCCCAGATGGAATAAACACGTTCCAATCGCGAAGCACCATTCAGGACGGCGCGATTTGTCGAGGGTGCGAACTTCCGCCTTGTGCAGCAGATCGGCGCCCCGCCGGTACGCTGCAAGTTGGTCGTCCTCATCGTGTCCAGGTCCGGCTGCTTCTCGGAACGCCACGATCCCCTGGATATATTCCGGCGCTCCCGGAAAATCGGGATGCCGGTAATTCGCGCGGTCGAGCGCCATGGCGATCTGGCCGGCAGCTTCCAAATCTTCTGGTTTCCCGGATTCGTCCAGCAACGCCAGCGCGGTGCGGAGTTGCTCTTCCGGCGGAACCACCGGCTCTCCGCCCGTGAAGAGCATTAAGCTCAGTAGAATGCCTGCACTGCCGAGCGTGCCCGCTGCGGCGATCTTCCACTTGGTGGATTTGAACCGCGCCAGCAACGCACCCAATCGGCCGGTTGCGGCCGTGGGCTGGTCCGCGGACTCGGTCGCTTGGGTGGCAGATGCGTGTGCGGATTTGTCGGCCATGGGAATTTCGGCGTCCGCGCCGCTTCCAGGTTCCAATCGAGACCCTTGCTCGAGCATTCGACCATCGGCCGGATGACGAGAGCTGCGAGTTCGAAGGGAAAAACCGGTAGAAGGTAGCGAGGTCGGTCTCGAAAACGGGCGCTGGCGCGATGCCAGAGACCGCATCGAGTCGGTTCAACAAGGATGGGAATTCGGAATGAGAGAGAGAGTTGAGGAAGGGTTGATACACTTTCTGCCGGTTTTTTGTCAACAGCGGTTCTTCCCTTGGGATGCATGAGATCATGGCGTGTGCCAAAGAATGCGAGCAGCCCTCGGAAGTTCCGAGGGCTGCTCTGAATCAACTCGTTACTCGTCTCGTCGGTCAGGCTGGTCTGCCTGGACCTCACTCGATCCTACTTAGTTATTCAGACCGAAGAGGCTGGCCAACCGGTTGTTCTGACGCGAAGGACGACCCGACTGCTGCTCTTGACGCAGACGTGACGGGAAGTAGGCCTTCGGGTCTTCCGGAGGAGCCGGAGCCGGGGCGGCTTCGCCACCTGCAGGAGCAGGAGCAGCTTGCGCCGGGGCGCCACAGGCCGGAGCACAGCTGTTGCAGCAGCTGTTGCAGCAGCCATCGACGATGTCGTAACCGCAAATCTTCAGAGCTTGCTCAGCCTGCTTACGCACACCCTTGTCGCAGTCGGCGAGGGCACAGGTCAAAGCCGCGGTGACTTCGGCGCTGCAGCAGCAGGGGTTCTTGCGGAGCATGTCGCCGATTTCGTCGGCCGCTTCTTTACGAACCCGCTCATCAGCGTCGTTCAACGCGTAGGTCAGAGCACAGAGGATTTCCGGGTTGCACTGGCAGTCGAACCGTCCGAGTTGACGGATCGCGGCACGGCGCTGCTTGGCGTAGCAAGCAGTCTGCGACTTGTAGATCAGCTCGGCCACTTCGCACGGATCGGCGCAGCAGACCTTGACCTTCTCGTAGCAGACGCCCTTGCTTTCACCGAACAGGTCGCAGCGTCCGGCGAGCCAATCATGGCCATTGCCGAACAGGCCGCAATCGTGGCTGCCGCAGCCGGAACCGCACTTCGACTCACAGCAGCCCGTCGAGGGGCAGCCGCAGGTCGGAGCCGGGCAGCACTTGGGCGCTTCGCAGCACTTCGGAGCCGGGGCACAGCACTTCGGTGCTTCGCAGCACTTGGGCGCTTCGCAGCACTTCGGGGCTGGGGCACAGCACTTCGGTGCTTCGCAGCACTTCGGCGCTTCGCAGCACTTGGGCGCTTCGCAGCACTTCGGGGCCGGGGCACAGCACTTCGGCGCTTCGCAGCACTTCGGGGCTGGGGCACAGCACTTCGGCGCTTCGCAGCACTTCGGTGCTTCACAGCACTTGGGAGCTTCGCAGCACTTTGCGGCAGGCGCACAGCACTTCGGAGCGTCACAGCAGCTGTTGCAGCAAGGCGGTTTGATGTCGGAGCACTTCCGTTGATAGACGTGCACCGTCGGGCAACAGGGACGAACGATTTTCGGTTTGCAGCAGCACGGCTGGCAATCGGAAGCACAGCCGCAGCTCTTGCACGATCCGCCGTGGCCACCAAAGCCACTGAACAGATCGTGAAGGCCTGCTTGTGCAACGGTAGTCATGCTCAACATGACCACGGCACTACAGATTCTGATCCATTTCATAAGACAGAGTCTCCTTCCCTTGGGATTCTTCTCGTGGGCCGTCCGAACCGGCGGCTTTGCGTCGGCAAACTTTTTTCGTCGGCGGTTTCCCCCTCACTGGGGATGCTCGGTCCGCCGAGCAACGCGCGTCGCTTGATTCCGAGATTCCCGTTTACAAAGCGGGTTCGACGGCGAAAACGTTTTCACCACTTTCTCGGCGACTGTGGAGGTCGTGCCTTGGATGCGGGGGTTCGTATGGCCCGCGTTTCGTGTTCCTTGGCAAGTGTCGTTGTGTGTCTCCTTCAAGCTCGGTCTGTGAAGGACTGGTGCAATCTATCGGCGGGGCCGCATTCGTCGCTGGAATCTCTCAAGTCGGTATTTCCCAAAATGGTTACGTCGAATATGGTGCCGGTTTTCCAGCCCGTATCGCTTATGGAAACTGCATGCGACCTTGCGGTCTCGATTACCAGGAAACGGGGCCTTTCTCCGGTAACTTGGGAAGAATGCACGCGCTATGGCAAACGTCAAAAGCAGGTTCTGATATGCCAAAAACAACTTCCATAACACCTTGCGGCTGCAATAAAAACGATTGCAGCCGGGCCAGCGATCGCTCCCAAGAAAGCAGGCTTAACGACCGCGAAGACTTTGCGGTCACGTTTTCCCGTCGCATTCCTCTCATGGACATGCCGAACTGCGTTCGCAACGGTGGATCACTCGCAAAATGAGTGGTCAGGTTTCCGACTTCACGAACGGCAAGGGACTCGGATTCAGGGGGAAGGTTTTATGGTGCGAGGGTTCGAGGCCTCGACCGGCTTCAGG
>CAZVJA010000029.1:0-36091 GCA_964626885.1 uncultured Planctomycetaceae bacterium
CACAAAAAACGCCGCCAGCGCGACGAACACCGCGATCACCTGGTGCAGCGTCACGCCCCCCAACGTGGTCGCCAGCAGCACGAAGGGAAACTGCACACCGAGCACCAGCAGCACACTCACCAGCCGGGTCGTCGATTTGCCGAGCAAGAGCGCCAGCGCGCTTGCCCCGGCCATCTTCAGCAGGCCGAGCGTCCCTTCGTCTTTTTCCTCCGAGATGGCCGTGGAGAGAAACCCGATCCCCGCCATCAGAATCAGCACGAAATTCGACCAGGCGATTGATTTCAAGAGCATTAAACCCGGCGCACTGCCGAAAGCGCTCCATAAATGCGTGAAGGCGACGGTGGCCAACATGAACAGCGCGAACACGAACCGCACGAGATGCGCGCGGCGCGATCGGGCATCGAGCCGAAAGGCCCGCGTGAGCAATGCCAGCGTCGGCGCGAGCATTACCGCACTCCCTGCTCCGTCAGATCCATGAACGCTTCGTTCAAATGCCGTTTCAATTCGGTAAACCCGACCACCGGCAACTGGAGATCGAGCACCGCCCGCAACAGGGTGTTGGTGTCGGTTGGCTGCTCCTCATCGAGCATCAGTCGATAGACCGGCCCGTTGCCGTTCTTCGTCACTTCAAAGACTCCCGGCAGCGCCGCCAGACGCTGCTCCGTTTCGGCATCATCGGACGCGAGCGTCAGCGTGTAACCGCGCCGGCTGCCGTCACCGGTCGGAAGTTGATCCATCTGGCCGCTGTACTTGACCTTTCCCCGATCGATGATTGTCACGCTGTCGCAGAGTTCGGCGAGTTCGCTCAGGATATGGGAGCTGATGAAGATCGTCTTCCCCATCCGCTGCAGCTCGCGAAGGATTTCCATCAATTCAATGCGCGCTCGCGGATCAAGCCCGGAAGCGGGCTCGTCGAGCAGCAGAAGATTGGGATCGTTGACGAGGACGCGTGCGAGGCTCACGCGCTGCTGCATGCCGCGCGACAAACCATTGATAAGATCGTTGCGGCGGCCGTCCATATCGGTGAGGGCGAGCACGTCGCCGATGACGCGGTCCCGCTGGGTCAGCGTCAGACCATAGGCGGAACCGAAGAAGTCCAGGTATTCGTAGACCGTCATCTGCCGGTACATGCTGAAATGGTCCGGCATGAATCCAATGACGCGGCGAACCGCTTGTGCGTCATGGACGACGTCACGGCCGAAAACGCGAATATTCCCGATCTGCGGCCGGAGCAGCGTGCAAATCGCCTTCAGCGTGGTGGTTTTTCCCGCGCCGTTGGGGCCGACGAACCCATGCAGCGACCCGGCCCGCACGTGAAAGCTGACGTTGTCGAGCGCTTTATGGGTCTTGAAGAAATAACTGAACCGCATCACATCGATGGCGTGCGGGGCCTGCGAAGCTTCGCTCATGGTGTCACCGGCTTGGGAATATCGACGACATATAATACGAGGCCGTTCTGCCGACCGAGCTGCGGATTATCAACCTTCAGGTTCTCGGGCAGATCAGCCGGAACGAACAACCGAACACGATCATCGGGGAGTTGGAATTTCTGGAGCGGCGTGCGGCGCTGTTCTCCCAGGCTCCAGGCGATCATGGGACGCAACATGGCATTGAAAACCGCGTCGGGTGAAACCTGCGTCTGCTCCTGGTAAGCAAACGCGTAGTTGTAGCGGTAGTAAGTGAATTGCTCGGCATTGATGTTGCCGAGGAAACTGGCGATCTGGTCGCCGGGGGAGCTTGAATAGACCAGCTTGTCTTGCTCGACGTTGAGTTGATAGATGCGGTCGCGGTACAGGGCGTAGACGGTGCCCCCTTTCGCTTTTGGAAAGTTGCCACCGACCTTAAAGATAAATTGCGACAATGCTTCCCCGCCCACAAAACTCTCAACCTGGAATTCAAACGGCTCCTGCTTCACTTTCTCTCGATGCACGAACGGCCGGGAAGAGAAGGGGGGAATGTCTGCGAGGAACGACGCATTCGCGCCATACGAAACCTCTCCACGCACTTTCTCGTACGGTTCCGCCGCCGAATAAAGCCGCCCGCTCCCCGCGTGTGAAATGCGATAATCGTTCCCGCTCGTAACGAAGATGTTCGACCAGCCCGAAACATCGAGCGCGCCGTCCGGCAACTGCCGGGCGATAGCGAGCGTGTTGACACCGGTCACCTCGTCATGTCCTCGCCGCCCGACGTGCGCGAATCCCAGGCTGAACAGAATCACCACACCGGCCAAAATGCCGTACACCAGCCGGTAGTCCATGCGTCGTCGTCCCAGTAGAAACAGCCCCGGAAAAATGGCCAACGTATACAGCACGGCCATGAAGTAGATCAGTTCCCAGTTATGCTGGGGGCGAGTGAGATTTTTCAGGGCACTGAGCATCCCGCCGGTGAAATCGCCAAACAGCTGTTCCGGGTCACCATAAACGGGATATTGCGGAGCGGTATTCGGGTTCGTTCCGTTCGCGTTTCCATTCGGATCACTGCCGTCGTTGGAGGCTCCGGCCGATGAATCTGTTTTCGAGATGCCGGTGATCATGCTATCGACAAACTTGCGATCGAGTTGGCCGCGCGGGACGTCATGCCGGATGACCTCGCCGCTGCCAATTCGAAACCGATCGAGCGGCGCGTTGAGTTCAGACAGTCCGGTGGAAAACTTCGGATACTCTCCCGCCACATTCTTGATCAGGTGAACGCGCCCGCCGCGATACAACCAGTCGAGAAATGCCTGCCGGCGAGATTCTTCCCACCGCGGGGCGTGATCGAGCACGACGTTTCGCAGCCCGTCGGTCGCGGTGACCATCGGAGGAAAGAGATCTTCAGGAAAATGCTTGAGCGAATCGCCGCGCCCCTGCAAGCCGGTCGGCTCCACCAGCAAGATCGGCGACTGCTCGCCGAAACGCGGGTCGGAGAGCTTGAGCCGTTCCCGGGGGCTGCGCCCCCAACGGATAAACCACTCGTTCCGTTCCGGTTTCATGTAGGGATAAAACTGCACCCAACGGCTGGAGAACGGCGCCACGAACACTTCACTCACCAGCACGGCCCCCACCTCGTGCCCCGTGCCACTCTCCTCGCGCAGCTCGAAGACCCCATCGAACGGTTCCGGCGTCGGGTTATCGACCGGAATCGAAACGATGTTGAAGCTGTTTGGCGATGCCTGCCCGTCGAAACCCCACAGCACCCGGCTTTCGTCGATATCGAGTGCTCGCGCCGAACCCGAAAACAGGATCAGGAGCGCGGCCGCACCAAACATGCGACTGATCTTCGGCTGAAGAGGCATGGTTCTCCCACGTTGAATGCAAAAAAACCGGTTGCGGTCAATCCGTTCCACAATTCCACCGGCCGATTTCGTCGCTGCGTTAACATCGCCCCAACAAACGATCGGCATTTCGATGGCATGCTGTCCGAATAGCATACAGTAATGCGCCGTAAATCGCGAAACTGATCCCCATTGCCAGGAACCCGACCCCGCGGGCTTCGTTCCAGACAACCAGTGTTCCAGGTCCGCCGGCCAACAGCGGCGCAACGTAGTCGAACGTCTCGACCCGGTAGACCACTTGATCGACATTGAACACCGACGGGGTCTCCATCCCGTTCGGAATCAAGAAGTAGAAGAAGATCAGCACCGGTCCGAACGCCAGCGTGAATGTCACGAACAGCGAATAGACGATGGCCCGCGCTTGCGAACGGACCTTCAATCCGATCGCAAATGAGATCCAGGCAATCAGCGGAAGAAAGATCAAAACAGAAACCACGCTGCACAACAAATGCCGGGCCGTGACCAGGTCGATCGTCAAAAAGGAACCCGCATACCACCAGGTCTGAAAAAAGAAAATTGTCAAGAACGGCACGTAGAGCACGGCAATCAATCGCCGCACACCGTGGAATTCCTGACGAAAGATCTCGCTGCCGGAGAGGGGCACTGTCAGCAGCACGTTGAGCGTCTGCTTGGCCCGTTCTCCGCTGACCAGGCTGGTGGCTTTCACCGCCACCAGCAGCATGGCGATCGTCCAGACGACGTATAACGCGCCGGTGGCGACGCTGAACTGGCTTCCCGTCCGAACGTCACCCGAGACAAATACCAGCACCGCCAGCAAGGGGATCTCAATGGCCGTAAGAACCCGCACAAGATACCGGATCGTTCCCAGAGATTTTTTCGACGTTTCGCGCCACGAAATCGGCTCATCGCCCGGGAGGGATACCGAATCGTTGATGAGAATGATGCCGCCGGCTTTATTGTTCATTTCGTTGTAGAACAGATCGACGGCGCGAAACATCTCGAGCAGGTAGTTCCGCGGGGTAACAGCCGCCCGGGTCACGAGAAACACGCTCGCCATCATGAAAAGCACGAACAGCAGCCCAAAGACGAAAACTGAAATAGAAAGTATCTCCGCCCACTTGGTCCAGGAACTGGCAGAGGTCGCACCGAATCCGCTCGCGGTCGCACCGAATCCGCCGACCCAGGGAAACCCACAACACGAAAGCACGAGCGCGAGCGGGAGCCCCGTCGCATATGCGGTGAAAAATGCCGAAACGGTGCTCGCCGCGTACGCGGAGCACATCAGCGAATACATACCGATCGTGGTGCCAATCAAAGCCAGATACCACACCGACGACCACACATCGAACTGGCTGACCCCCCCCATCGCGTAGGCAAACGCCATCAAGGGCATCGAAAGCAGCAGGAATGTAAACATCGGGACCATGCGGCTGAGCAGCTTTTCGATCACCAGCACGCCCGGCTTGAGTCGAGTAATCAGCAGCAATGGGAGCGTGTTCGTTTCCTTTTCGTGGGCGATCGCTCCGCAGGTGATGGCCGGCATGAACAGCATGATGCCCCACATCTGGAACGCGAACACCTGTTCAAACAGCGCCCGACCGCGGCCGAGCAGCGCGAATTGGTTGGTATCGGCGAAGGCCAGCAGTTCGCCGAACTGCTGCCAGACGATGAAGAACAGCAAGCATGCGTAACCCACGCGCAGCATGTAGGTTGACGGCCGCGCCGACAGATTGGCGAGCTCCCGCATGAACAAAGGCAAACCGATATTCAAGTGCGGTCGCTTCATGCCGTCTTTCCCTCGGTCAACTTCATGAAGGCGGTTTCCATGTCCATCGCTTCCGGCTGAAACATGCGGATGCGCGCACCGAGCCCGTGAATCGCATCGTGCAGATCCTCGATGGAGGTCTGATCCTCGTGCAGCCGGACGGCGAGTCGATCGACCTGCGCCTCGACCGATGCGACCCCGCGAATCTTTCCGATCCGATCGAGCAACGCATCGTTTGTCGTCGCCAACTGAATGTGCACGACGCGCAACAGCTGTAACTGACGGTAAATGTCATTCAACGATCCCTGCGCGACCATCCGCCCCGCCTCGATGATTCCGATGCGCGTGCACAGTTGCGCCAGCTCGTGCAGGATGTGGCTGGAGATCAAAATCGTCTTCCCCATGTTCCGCAGCTCCTTGAGCAGCTCGCGGACCTCGATGCGGGCACGAGGATCGAGCCCACTGGCGGGCTCGTCGAGCAAGAGCAGATCGGGATCGTGCAGCAGCACCCGAGCGAGCGCCAATCGTTGCTTCATGCCGCGCGACAGCGAATCGACGGGCGCGCCCGCTTTGTGCGTGAGGTCGGTCAGTTCCAGCACGTCGTCGATGATCCCTTTTCGTTTCGCGCGGGGAATGCGATACGCGGCCGCGAAGAAATGCAGATATTCAAGAGCGGAAAGATCCTCGTAGACGCCGAAAAAGTCGGGCATGTAGCCGATCTTCTCGCGTACCGCCTGCGGATTGGCCCGGACATCGATGCCGTTGACGGTCGCCTTGCCCCGAAAATCGTCGAGCAGGGTCGCCAGGACCTTGATAGTTGAGGACTTTCCGGCCCCATTGGGACCGATGAAGCCGAACACTTCCCCCTTGGGAATTTCCAGGGAGACGCCGCGGACGGCCCGGACTTCTCCGTAACTGACCCACAAGTTGTCGACCTGCACCACATGCATGAACGCTCTCCGAGTGATCTGCATCAACGATGTTGGAATTAGAAGTAGAGCTTGCGATACATCCGCAGGGTTCCCTCGTGTTCGACGAGTATCACCAACAGCGTCTGAGTCGGGTCGGCGGCGTCGAACACCGCGAGATCCTCGAAGTTGTCTCCCCCGGTGGGAGAAATATGTGAGACGACGGAAAACAGTCCGGTTCCTTCGGCCTTGCATGAGTCCTCTAGAAAGTTGTGCCGACGATCATTGTCCTCAGGGAAATTTCGAGGAACTGTCTGCTGCGTCAGGTGGAATGCGAGCCGTTTCGGATCGGTCAGTGTCCACAATTCATTCCCGATCATCACGCAAACCGATGCGTCCTGTCCGAAAGCCGCATGCACGCGTTCGATAAGCGCTTTTGAACCGTTTGCGGCCGGCTGATTTTCGAGCGGCCGATCCCAGTCGAACTTGAGATGCTCCGCGTCCTCCGCCACCTCAGGAGCGATCGTGAACAAGCGGTTGATTTGCGGCGTCCATTGCTGCACGGGTTGTCGCACGGTGTGATGCGAGGGAACGCGCCCCACAAAGACCGGAGGATTATTGGAACGTTGGGAATCGCCGAACCCCGTTCCGAAGTTTCCCGAAGCCATGTTGATAAAATCATCCCCGGCATCCAGCGCAATCGGCGTGAACAACGCTTGCCGAACATCCGTCTCGATGGTCCGCGCCAAACTGCTGAAGAGCATTTCATACCGGCTGGATCGAATCACGCTCCCTTTCGTTCCCACGTCCACAATCTCCAGAGCGCGGCGCGTGTCGTTCGAGCCGAGGTACCATTGCGACAGCGACAACGCAAAGACCGTGAAGGCGACGGTCACGACCGGGAAAATCACCCAAGTCAGCCGGCGCAGCTTGAGTTTCCCCAGGACGAAATATTCCACCGGCCCGACAGCCAGCACGTACAGCAGCAGCGTCACGCCGATGACCGAGATCGGCACCGCTTCGACATTCCGCGGCTTGATCGCCGAAACCAGTCCTGGCATCGATGCGAATTGCCTCACGTGGAGTGTGTAATCGGCGTAAATCGACGGGGACGTCTGTGGTGGGCCATAATTGGGCTGACGGTAGAATCGTCCGTAGATGGGCTCTTGTCGCGGCGGGTTCACCCATTTTTTCCCCTCGGACATCGCCTTCAATTGATCGGGGCGCGCCTTCCACAAAAACGCGACTCCCTTTCGCCAGGCGGCCGTGGAAACATCGTGCGATCCGTTAGCGCCCGGCGGATAAATGACGCACCGGCCCAGCCCGCGTCGAAACATTCGGGGAGCTGCTGCTGCTTCGTCCGCTCCGAGCATCAACTTCCCGGTTGCATCGGCGACGAAGACTTCCTTATTCGGCTCAAGTTCCGTCAGCTCGTTGAGAAAGTTGATGTGCCGAGCCGCCAGACTTCCCCCCGGCGCGACGCAGACACTTCCCCCGGCATCCACCCACTTCAACAAGGCGTCAAGTTGCTTTTCCGTCAATCCGGAAAATCCGCTGCCGGAAAGCACGACCACATCGAATCCGCAGAATCGCAGCGGATCGGTAAAGACATTCGCCGGAGTGAAATAGGTCAACACCGTGACGAGCTTCGCCACGTTGTTGTCCGGGCGAAACGATTCCAACCGCATGCTGTCGACAAGATCCTGCTCGTCCCGGGTGGGGGAGGTCGGGCCGCCGACCATGCCGAGCGTTAACGTCCGTTGATCCTGCGCGGGAACCAGCAAGATGTTCTCGCGCAGCGGGAGACGCTCGTTCTTGGTGACGAATTCCGCCATCAGCGTGGCTTGCGAAAGAACTCCCTTCAACGTCATGGCCGGAAGCACGGCGCTGTACCGCTGCTCGCCGACCGTGAGGGCCATGTCATCCCCCTCGAATCTGGCGATCAGCTTGTCGTCATCGAATACCGAGTACACCAGCCTTCCTTCGAGCAGTCCTTTTCCCTCGTAGGTCAGCTTCCACTCGAACGGCATGGGGCTGCCGGTCCGCGCTCGCGTGAGGACCGAAAGCACCTCGGCGTTGATGGTCCGCTTTGTGCCATTTGCGGCATCGGTCCGCGCGCCGGCAGCGCTGCTGCTGGCATTCGATGCGCGATCTTCTTGCGCGACTGCTGAAGCCGTCGTCAACGCGGCGATTAAAATACTGAAGATCACAAGGCGAAGGATGTGTCGCATGGATGTCAAGATCTCGAAGCCATCGATATCGCCGAACGCGAATTGAACCGTCATCGTCGTTGCCGAATTTCGCGGCCGCGTTTCACGGGAAGTTCCGATTGGGCGGCGCAACGAACAATGGAGTGAAGAAGTGAGATTGTTTACGAGATGCACTCCTTCGTCATCGAGCGGAGACCGCCGCGGGGCGGCGTTGAAAGTACCACCATTCCACAAGCAGAGCGCAAAAACCGAGCAGGGCGATGGGAGACCAGAGGGGACGGTCCCGTTCGAGCGTGGCCTCGGTGGCAGCCACCTTCATCTCCCGGAATTGAATCTCCGGGACCGACACAAGAGTCGACTCGCGCGCATCGAGAAGTCCGACGCCGAGCCGGGCGACCTCGCCGCTCCCCTCCGAAACGACATATTCCCCCACCAGCGGAGCGGGAACCCCCGAGAGAACCGCCGCGTCGTTGCTCTCCAATTCCGTCTGAATTCCGTGCGGCCCGCGAATGGTATATGTCGTCTTGGGCCGCAAGGTGCGCGGCGGGAGCACGCCGGTTCGCTCTCCTTGAACCTCCGACAATTGCGCGCTCTCGAGTGCGATCTGCACCGCGTTGGCCACGAGAATCGGGAAGGCCACGCGATACGGGAGCGTCGAATGATCGGTATGAATCAGCAGATGGTACGACAACTTTCCGCCGTCCCGCTTTTTCAATAACAACGGACCGGTTGCCCCAAACGCGAGCACTTCGTACCCCAACTGCTCGTAATCGCCATCTTGGATTCCCTGCGCCGAACGGGGCTCGTCCGACGCGGTCACGTCGTTGAACTGCACATGCTGCAGCAACGGCTCACTCCGCTGCCAGTCGACAATGTTCATCGAGCCGGTTTCGACGGTGACCAATTTCTTGAGTTCGTCCGGGACAAACCCCACGAACAGCGACACCGGCGACTCGACTTGTGCATCTGACGGGCGATCGCTGAATTGCAGATCGGGACGCGAGCCCTCCGCCTTGCTCGCATCATCGATCACCTCAACCCCCTTGATCCCCCGCAGAGCGTGCCGGAAGGAAGCCATCTGCGTGGGAACAAGCACGGAAAGGGGGCGAGCTTGCGGGATGCGGACGTACGCGACGTTGTCGGATGCCAGTGAATCGAAGCCTTCCGGCGTCAGCCGGATTTCGACAATCGATTCGTTCTCGGACTCCACGCGGAACACCAGCCGCCGCGACGATCCCGGTTCGATGGTCACACTTTCCCGCCCGATCGAAGTGCCGCCCTGAATCGCCTCGACGCTCCCGGAGGCTTCCTCCAGCGCGGTCCCTTCAATCAGGACGAAGATGTCCCAGCCGGTCGCACTCGATCGGCGTGCATTGAGCGCGGTGATACCGATGTTCTTTCCACCGGCGGGAAGCTTCTGGTAGCTGAATTCAAAGGGGAGTTCAAAATCGACTTCTTCCGGCACGTTGCCGTCCGAGTACATCAACACACGCGGAATGTTGTTCGTTCTGGAAAGCGCCTGGGCCATGCGGAGCGCTTCCTGGGTCTGGCTGGGAAGGTCGGCGGTTTCGAGCTTGTCGAGCGCGTCGTGCAGCACGCGTTTGTTGTCGGTAAAGTCGGTCAATCTGCGCGCGGAGGAGTGAAACGCGATCAGCGAGAGCCTCTGGTCGGGAAGCAGATTGTCGATCAGCTCGCGGATCTGCTCCTTGGCGACGTCGAGCCGGGTCCGGCCGTTCGGACCGTCCAGCGCCGCCATGCTGGCCGAGCAGTCGATCAGCACCGGCTGGAACTCCGCTCGTTCCGGCGCGGCGCGCAGGTAGGGCTGCATCGCCGCCAGCACCAGCAGGCCGAGCACCAGCATTTGCAGCAGCAGCAGAATGTTCCGTTTGAATTTCTGAAACGGCGAATTCACCCGCTGATCGTTGATCACCTGCCGCCACAGCGCCAGCGAGGGAACGTCCATCCGCGGACGTTTGAGCTTGAGGAAATAGAGCAGGATCAGCGGAGCGAACAGCGCTGCCAGCCAGGCGAGATTCAATGCGTAAAATCCCGGCCAGTTCATCGCGTCCATCCCCGTCTACGAAGCAGGTCGAACAACACCCAGTCGATCGGGTCGTGCGATGAGATCGATAAGAACCGGCCGCTCCGGCGGCGGCACTGCACTTCCAGTTCCCGCTCGAGCGCCAAGCGATGCTCCTGATAAATCCCCAGCAGATCTCCCGCGGAGGAAACGTCGAGCATCTGGCCGTCCTCGCAGTCGACGAATCGCAAATCCCCCGCCACTTCCGGATCGATCTCCGTCGGCGAGAGAATCTGCACCGCGAAGACCTCCAGCCCCGCGCTGTAGAGCAGGTTGAGTGGTTTGTGCAAATCACCGAACGTCAGAAAGTCGGAAAGCAGCACGACAATGCCTCGGCCGCGATGCCGCCGCAACACCGCCTCGACCGCCCCCTCGATCGGAAAATCCCCGCCTCCTTTCAGTCCTTCCAGAAATGCAAACATCCGCCGCAGGCTCATCCGGCCGGTGCAGGGGGGAAACAGCACCGGCTGATCGCCGGAGTGATGGCAGGAATAAATGCTCACTTTTTCCAGATTCAACAGCCCCATAATCCCGAACGCCCCCGCAAGCTGCCGCGCGCGGTCGAACTTGCGGTCATGGAGCATCGACGATGAGGCGTCGACGAGAATCACGACGTGCATTTCTTCTTCGTAGCGGTACAGCTTGACGTACGGCCGATGCAGCCGCGCGAAGATGTTCCAGTCGACGTTGCGCATGTCGTCGCCGGCCACGTAATCGCGGTAGTCGGAAAACTCGATGCTCGTCCCCCCCTTGCCCGACAAATGCTCCCCCAGCGTGCGGTTCGTCAGCTTGCGGGTGGGGTTGAGACGCATTCTCTCCAACCGGCTCAACGCGTTGTTGTCCAGCAGCTTGGTCAGCTGGGTTGTCGAATCCGTCAAGCTCACGGCCTAATCCTTTTCCGGAAGTTGCAGCACACAGCGGCCGACGAGTTCGGGAACCACGACGTTCTCCGCCTGCCCGTCGTAGTTAAGCAGCACGCGATGTTGCAGCACCTGCACCGCGAAGTGGCGAATGTCTTCAAAGGCGACGTGCGCCCGTCCTTCGCTCAAGGCCCGCACACGCGCCGCCCGAATCAGCGATTGCGCCGCGCGCGGGCTCGCTCCCCAGCGAACGTACTGCCGAACTTCATCGTTCGCGAAATCGGTCCCGGGATGCGTCGAGAGCACCAGCCGCACCGCGAAGTCACGAATCGGGTCCGCCACGACCACTTTTTCCAGCACGCCCCGCAACTGCATGATCCGGTCCGAGTCGAGCAGCTTCCGCAGCTCGACCGGCCGCTTCAAGATCGTGCGGCTGACGACATCGTTCAACTCGTCCCGAGACAGGAACGGCACGACGACCTTGAAGAGAAAGCGATCGAGCTGTGCCTCCGGCAGCGGATACGTCCCCTCTTGCTCGATGGGGTTCTGCGTCGCCATCACGAAGAACGGCTGCTTCAAATGGTGAATCGTGCCGCCCGTGGTGACCGAACCCTCCTGCATCGTCTCCAGCAAGGCAGACTGCGTTTTGGGGGACGCGCGGTTGATTTCATCCGCGAGCAGCAATTGCGTGAAGATCGGCCCCTTGCGGAATTCAAATTCATAACGGCCGGCGGAATCGGAAGTCATGATCCGCGTGCCGATGATGTCGGCCGGCATCAGGTCGGGTGTGAATTGAATGCGGTGGAAATCGAGCTCGAGCACGCGTGACATCGCCTTGACCAACTCGGTCTTCCCCAGTCCGGGCACCCCTTCGAGGAGCACGTTCCCGCCGCAGAAGATCGCGGTGAGCGCTGCTTCGACAACCGACTCCTGCCCGACGATCACTTGGCCGATCTCAGCCCGGACCGCGGAAAAGACTTTTTGAAAATCCTCGGCTTCCGCCAAAAGTTCCCGCGGGGCTTCGACCTGCTGTTGTGTTTGCTGTGGCATGACGGTTCTTCCTTACTTCCTCACTCTATGGATGTGGCCGATCGACGGTTTTGTCTAGGGGTGGTTTCAAGACTGGGAGGGCGAGGCTCCCGCCGAGCCGCTGCGTCCGAAAGTCTCTGGTTGTGGCGGCTCCACGGACCACCCTAATGGGCGGTGCCCTGTCGCCCTCCCAAATACATTGTTTTGAAACCAACCTCGAACGAAGTTCCTGACGTCTGAAATGCCTCGTTGGTTTGTGAATGTTCTTCGACAACGGAATTACTTCCGACCTGGTTCATCTTGATCCTGCTGACGCCGGCGTTTCATTTCGAGCAGCCGGCCGGTGGTGCCGTCGGCGGGGTGTGTCGGCGCCGGTTTCTCCGGTTCTTTCGGCACGGGACGTTGCGATTGCGGCGATCCCGTGTCGCGGGGTTTGTCGAGCATTGGGGTGGCGGGGCGAGGCGCCGCGGTCGCCGCGCGCGCGGCGGGCTTCGAGGACTCCCGTTGCGCATCGAGCGCGGTGCCGACCTCTTTCTTCCGCTGCAACAGCGCGCTCATCGTTTCGGTGGAATCGCCCCGGCGTCGATTCAACCCCAGCAGACTCTTCAGCGCGTACTTGTCGATCTGCACCCGGCGCACGCCGACGTCCAGCGGAATGGCAATCGCCAGCCCGATCAGGAACCAGTCGAAGATCGGGCTCGAACTCTGCCGGGCTTCGCGCCGCGACAGATAAATCTCATCCACCGCATCCTCTTTCGAGAGCATCATGCCGCCGGTCTTTTCGGCGATTTCGTTCAGCACGATCGGATTGGACCGGAAGCGGAGATACTCCGGTGAATACGACACGATGAATCCGCCTTGGGCCCGGTCGGTCCGCTCGCCTGCAACGCCGACTCCCATCACCTGATACCGTCCCGCTCCCCAGAGCGGAAACGTCGCCTGGTAGCGCTGCGGTCCAATCTGCTTGAGCGTGACGTTCTGTGCCTGTTCGCGCGGCCCCGAGACGCGTGCCTGAACTTCCAAAAACGTTTTTTCCGGATGGAAGTCTTCGACGAGAATCACCCCCTGGTTGCCGGAGGTGTAACTGTAGAGGCGCAAATGCCCTTCCTTGCGGACGCGCGAGACTTCCGTCATCAATTGCTTGACGAAAGCCCGGAACTTATCCCAACTCACCCAGTCGGCTCCCCAATTGGGAGACAGGTCAGACAGAAACGCGGCCGTGCTTCCCAAGCCATGCTTCCCCTTGGCGAGAATCGGGTCGAGCTGCTCCTCTTCCGCCGGTGCGCGCAAGATGGTCTCGGCCCGTTCGCGCGGCGTGGCGAGCACGTAGCCGTGCAGCGGCGGAATCGCGTCGATCCCTTTGAGGACCGGCGACGGAAAACCGATCTCGGGGGTGATCGTTTTATTCTGAATCATTCCCCGCTTGAGGGTCTTCGACTCTTTAATAAAGATCGACGGGAGCAAATTGGGATCGGTGGGGTTGTAATAGCGGCCGCCGGTGACGTTCGCGATGGCCCGCATTGTGTCGATTTCCATTCCCCCGTGCGGAAATATCGAAACAGTCGTAATGCTGATCTGATTGTCGACGAACTCTTGCAGAAGAGGCTGCGGGGGAGGCTGCGGGTCGCCGTCGGAGATGATGATCATATGCTTGGTGGCGGCGTCGCTCTTTTTGAGCCCGGCGAGCGCCGCCTGCATTGTGGGGGTGAAGCTCGGCATGTCGCCGATTTGTGCCGCGTTAATTTTGAGCGCGAGCTTTTCGTATTCGGAAGCGGGGGTGAGCTCGAAGATCCACGATTCCCCCGCCTGAAAGTCGTACGCCAGCACGCCGACTTCGTCCTGCGCCCCGAGCACTTCGATGGCCTTCTTGGTGATTCGCTTCCCCCAGGTGTTCCCCTCGGGGAATTCGCAGGTGTGCAAAATGATCGCGAGCGCCCCCTTCGGCAAGATCTTCTTCTTGGTGACATCCATGGTCACCGGGAGGGCATCCTCGACCTTTGTGTGGTGATAGCCGCCGGGGCCGAAGCTGTTCTTGCCGCCGACCATCAAGAAGCCGACCCCCAGATCGCGGACGGCATCGTGCAGCGCTTGAAACTGGACTGCGTCGAACAGGTCGGCGGGCACATTGACGAACACGATCGCGTCATACGGCATCAGCGACAGGGCGTCGCGCGGGAAGTTGTAAGCCGCCTGAACTTCGACCACACGCTGCTCCTGCTTTATGGCATCGGCCAGCGATTTCCAGTCGCGCTCGTCTCCCTGTGGGTCGGTGACGACGAGAACCTTGCCTTCCCCTTCGACATAAATATAGTTGAGCACCGTGTTGTTCTGCCGCAGGTGATCGACCGTTTCCGGAACGTCGATGCTCGCCGCGTACTCGTAATAACCCGCGTTACGAAGCTTGATCGGAACGACGTAGCGGTTTTTACCGGGACGAAACTGCACTTCATCCTGAAACACCACATTGCCGTTTTCGGTCAGCGAAAGTTTGCCGTTTCCTTCTTTCAGCGATGAGAGGACGATGATCGCTTCGTAGTTTTCGCCGAGCTTGACGTACCGCGGCAATTCCAACCGTTCCAGCCAGACTTCCTGGTCGTAGTCGTACTGAATCGGCAGCACGTCGACGGCGATCTTCCGCGATTTCAGATCGTCAAGCACCGGAACCAGGTTCCCCTCGGTGCTCATGCCGTCGGAGATCAGCACGATCCGGCCCGGCTGATCCCCGGGCAACATCGCCGCCGAGAGGGATAATGCCTGCTCCAGGTTCGTCGCTTCAGGATCGATCCGCGAATTGATGGCGATGCTGTCGGACTCGAAGGGAAACGACATCCTCGGCGGCAGTTCCACCGAGGCATTTCGACCAAAGACAACCAACCCCGCGAGATCCTTTTGCGGCTTCTTGGAGACGGTTTCCGTCAAGAATCGAAGCGCCGAATCGGACGACGACTCGCCAATCGAGTTCGAAGTATCGACCGCATACACCACCGACAGCGTCTCGTTGGTCCGCACGGAGCGCGGCTCGGCCAACAGCATGACGAACGCGCCAACCGCCGCCAGACGGATCAGCAGCGCGACAACGGCCCGTGACCGCGGGAGTCCACTGTAACCCGCCACGTGCATCCACCACACCCACGGCGTCACGAGCATCAGCAGGAACATCCACGGCCGGGAGAAGAGCAGTCGATCGGCCCATTCGAGACCGACACAAAGCGCCGCGAAGACCAGCAGAAACAGCAACAACGGGAGTGCCTGAGGCCAAGTCACGCGGCCGCGCGGTCGCGGAAAGATTCGGAGCAACAGCCGCTGGAGGGAGGCGATCATGGCTTCAACTCCACGATTCGACGGTTGCCGGTATCCGCCACGTAAATCACTCCGTCGGAGGCGGCCGCCACTCCCCACGGCGTGGAGAACTCTCCTTCACCTCTCCCCCGCGTGCCGAAACGTCCCAGCAGACGACCCGCAAGATCATACTTGGAGACGCGCGCGGCCTGATACTCGATGACGACGATTTCCCGCTGCCGGCAGAGCGCCAAGTCATAGGGGTATTCCAAACTGTGCTCCGGCGTCGATTCCACCAGCACCCGCTCGAATTCTCCCGTATCGCGAAAAACTTGAATGCGGTTGTTGAACGCGTCGGCCACGTAAATCTTGCCGTCATGCCAGATGACGCCGCTCGCGCGTTGAAGTTCGCCCGGTCCCGTGCCGCTGGAACCGATCTGCAGCAGAAACTTTCCATCTTCCGCGAACTTCTGCACACGGTCGTTCGAACCATATTCCCCCACGTAGAAGTTCCCATCCGGATCCTGCGTGATCGACACCGGGTAGAGAAACTCACTCGGCCCGGTTCCCTGTTTGCCGAGCATGCCGAGCACTTTTCCCGACGAATCGAAGAAGACGACGCGGCTGTAATGCGTGTCGGCCACCCCCACGCGTCCGTCGCGAAAGACGCACACCCCCTCGGGATTTCCCTTGGCCGAGTCCGGCATCTTCCACTGCCGCATCAGTTCGCCATCTTTGGAATAGACCAGCACCCGCGCCGCGTTGTCGAGCACATACAGCTCGTCGTTGGGACCGCAGGTCATGCTGCGCGGCGCGGGGATTTTCGGTCCCTCGGCCGGCATCGATCGGTAATTGACTTCGGAGACCGGCAGCCGCGGAGCTTCCTTCTCCACGCACCCGCTGACCATGAAGCAGAGCAGCATCATCAGCAGGGCCTTGAGAGAGACGCGCGTCCCCGACGTGAGACCATCGGCGGAGGGACGATGGAAAAAGCGGCGGCGCTCGCCGGTCTGCGCATGGCGGACCGACAGCTCCGCGATGGAACCGGCGAACCGGGACGACTCCACGATGCAGGGGCCGTTCTCCTGACGCTCAACGACGATTTGCTCGGGGCGATAACAACCGACTCCCTTCGCGGAGCCGTTCAGCCACTCAGTCGCTTCTTCGCGCGAGAGCCAATTCGCCGGACCGAGAAACTCCGCCTGTTCCAGGTTCGCGGGACGGTAGTAGATTTCTTCCACTGGTCCTTCGCAGACGACGCACCCGTTGCTCATGCAGAGAACACGCTCCGCCATCGTCAGCACGGTCTCGGGAGAATGCGTGGCAATCACCAGCGACGTGTTCGTCTCGCGGCAACGGCGGCGGATGGCATCCCAGTATTTACCGACTCGAGAAGGGTTCACGTGCGACAGCGGCTCGTCCATCACCAGCACCCGCGCGCCGCTGGCAATCGCGCGGGCCACGGAGAGTCGAGAACGTTCTCCCTGCGACAACTCACTGGGACGCGCGTGTTCCTTCCCGCGAAAATCAAACTCCGCGAGCAGCTCATCGCCGGCGGTTTCGCATTTCCGATGAACGCCTCGAACGGCGGCAAGATGTTCCACCACGGTCATGTGCGGCCAGAGACCGTCGTTCTGCGGCACCCAGAAGAGAGGCAGGCGTTTCTCTTTGGCGCTGTCGAAAGAAGTTTCGATCGTGCCGGCATCGGGCCGCTCGAAACCGCACAAGAGATTCAACAGCGACGTCTTGCCCGCACCCGACTGCCCCACGACCGCCGTCACTCCGGAACGAATCTCGACGGAGAGCTGCGAGAGCCGGGGGCGATTGCTCCCCGACATCGTCACGCCGTCAAGTTTCCAGAGGAGATCGGTCATGAAGAGAACCACCGCAACAACGGAGGACGCACGGCCCAGGCGACGACGATCGCAATCACCGGAGCAAGAATCGCCGCAATCAATAATGAGGAGAGCGCCGCACTTTGCCCATAGTGCATGAAATTGTACAGCAACACAGGCGCCGTGAGCATGCCGGGAGGAGCCAACGTGGCTGAGGGGGTCAATTCCCAGAAGGCCCAATAGCACAACAGCACAATCCCCCAGAACTGCCCGCCGAACTTCAATCGCCACAACAGATCCAGCCCGGCGCGGCGCTGATCGCGCGCTGCCGAGGCCGCCAGCAGTGCCGCCTCGTGCGTCGCTTCGGCGGGGCGCGAAACGTGCAACAGCAGCTGCAACAACACGGCGCGCGGGAGCAAAAACAAAACCATCGCAACGACCATCGGCAATCCGGTATCGAGCACCCCCGCGGTCACGGCCCCACTGAAGGCCGCACCGATCGCCAGACTCACGACCAGCGATCCGCACAAACCGGGAACGGAAAAAACCGCCGCGCAGATCAACCAAAACCACCCCTCCGATCGACGCGCCCGGGCCACCGTCACTCCGGCGGCGACCGTCGCGGTCAGCCCCGAAGCGATCGCGACCACGCCGGCCGCAAGAATCGCTCTCCACAGAGTTACGTTATGTGCCAGACCCAGAATTCCACCCAGCGCCCCGCGCAGCACGACAAACGCCGGAATGGCGCACAGTAAGAACAGAGCGACCGAAATATGGATCCAGACGAAGCAGGCTCCGGCAAACGACAACTTGCCTTGCCGATCCACTGCGGAAGCCGGCTCCCGCCCGGTGAGCACGATGCACAACGCGGGGAGCAGCACCAGCAACTCGCAGAGGAGCGGTCGAACCGCCAGCAGCAGCGAATCGACGAGCGGCAATCCTCCAACCTGGGCGTCGAAGATCGCCACGGTCCAACTCACGGGAGATTCCCGCAGACCGGTCGTCACCCCCATCAGCGACGCCATTTCGAATTCCTGAAAGACCAGCAGAAAGACGACTGCGAACACAATCAGGTCGGTCCGGCCCGGGCCGCGCGCCCAAAGACCGGCCAGATGTTTAAAGCGCTCGACGGTTCCGATGGAAGCCGGCCATGAGAGACGCCGGCAATGAATGGCTTCCGCCGTCAGGGGAGAGGGGGGAGAAAAATACCGCACCACCACCCCCGCCGGCACAAACTTCAGCGCAACGAGCAGTCCATACAGAAATTCATTGAAGATGGGATGATGCACCAATGAGAACGTGTATCCGGAATACGTATGGCCGATGAGCAACTCGGGCGCAAAATACGGAGCCAGCAGCAAGATCCAGAGAATTGTCCGCCGCGAGCTGTTCGTCTGCCTCAACACGGCGCAATGACGGCGGGACAGATGCACTCCCACAAGTGCGACGGCCGCGCTCCGGACAAACGACCAGCCGCAGGCCAACGCGAGCGTCATGGCGAATACTCCGACTTCAGCCACGCCAGACATTCGTCGCGCGCCTGCGAGAGCCGCGACAAGTCGTAACCTTCTCCCACGAATCGGCTAATTTCGCGCACCTCGGGAGGAAGCTGCCCCTCATCGACTTTGCCCAGCGGAATCTGTCGCGAGCCGGAACTGGCGAGTTTCGTTTCCGTTTCCTCCGAAAGCAAAAAATCCACCAGTTGGCGGGCCTCCGACCGCATGCCGTTCCCCCGAATGATCGCCACGGTGTTGGGAATGCAAATCACTTTTCCTCCATCGACGCGCACCGGCAGCATCGCCACCGGCCGTTTTTCATCGGCCGCCAGAAAATAATCGTCGGTGTCGGTCCAGCCGAAATCGCAGACTCCCCCCGCGACAAGATTCTTGACGGCGGCGTTCCCCGCGACTTCACGCAGGCCCCGCTCCCGCACATTGCGATGCCACTCACGCAGCTTTTTTCCCCCCCATAAATCCCAGAGGAGAGTGTAGTGTGTCAGCGTCGTCCCGTAGAGCGGCTTCGCGATGGCCATCCGCGAGAGATCCCCCTCGAGCGCGCCGGCGATCGCCTTTTCCGTCGCGGGCATTTTCTCGGTATTGACGATATAGACCCGCATTCGCGCCCCGAACCCGGTCCAGTATCCATCCTGGTCTTTATACGCGGCGGGGATTCGTTCGGCCGAGGGAGAACGGTACGGCTGCAGCACCCCTTGCCGCGCGAGATCCATCGTTCCCAGCAGCTCGTTGTTCCAGAAGACATGGCAAATCGGCTTCTCTTTTTCGCGCAGCAGCCGATCGACCAGTCCGAGCGACTTGGCGGCTTCCGTATCGGGCACAATTGACACGGGGATGCCGGTCCGCCGCTCGAACTCGCGCAGAATCGCTTCGGAGTAGATCAGATCGTGCGCGCAATAGACGACCAGCGGCCGGCGCGAGAATGTTGAGGACGCGCGCGGAAAGAAAATTGCCGCGGAAAGTGTCACGATCAACACGAGCGCGGCCGCAATGACGGCGCGGTGAGAGTTCCTGCTGCGTTGCATGGCCCTGCCGAAGACGACCGGCGTCTACTCGTCGGGGTTTTCCTGGAGGTTGTCGAAGTAGCTCTTGATGCCGTCGTGATAGCCGGGCGGAATCTGTTCCTGCAGAATCGCTTCGCTCAATCCCTGCTTGACGTTTTGCACGGCGTTGCGGTAATCGATCTTCGCGTCGACCTTTTCTCCCATTCCGCGGGTTTTCAACGACAGGAGGATCTTCCCGGCGGTGATGGGGGATTTCGCCTGCTCGGCTTTGAAGTCGGACTTTTTGCTCTCATCCTCGGGAGCGATATCTCCGCGTCCGCGTCCTTCTTCTCCCATTCCTTCACCGTTGCCACCCATGGCTTTCGCGAACAGCTTTGCGTATTCATCCATCGACTTGCAACCCTCGCACTGCTTGCCGTCGAGCGCGTCCAGGTCATTCAACTTTTTGGCCATCTGAATCGCTTTGAGGGCTTCTTCGAGATCCTTGAGCTCCTTCGCCGATTGCGCGATCTGTTCCAGTTCCATCTTGGTGAGGTTCATCGACTCGGCGGCCGCTTTGATGGCGTCGCCCGCTTCCATGCCGTTCTTGCACTTGCAGGCCATATCGAGTTGTTCCGCGGCCCGCTTGAGTGCCGCTTCGAGCGGCTTGGAGTTCACTTTATCTCGCGAAAATTCCGACAGCTGTTGAAGCTGATCGCGGAGTTTCTTCTTCAGCGCTGCCTGTTTGGCCGGATCTTCCGTCTTCAATAATTCCTCGAGATCGCGCTGCACCTGGTCGATCGCCTTCTGCAGGCTTTCGGTGGAACCTTTCTGCAAGTCATCCGCCCATTTCTTCTGCAGTTCGAGATTGTTGTTGCCGAACTGCTGGGCGATCGGCTGTTGGGCCATCAAATCCTTCAACTGGTCGGCGCTGATCTTCCGCCATTTCTCTCCGAGCGCTTTCTGATTGACCGCGAGCTTCTCGTAGTTCGTTTGCTTGGCCTTCGGCTGCATTTGATTAAAGGTTGCTTTCAACGCATCAATTGCCTTCTGTACGTCCTTTTTCTGCGCTTCTTCCTCTTTTTCTTTTGCAATCTGGGCCACCCGTTCGACAGTCTGCTTCTGTGTCGCATTCAGTTGCTTCTGCCGCTGGGCGTCCTGCTGCGCTGCTTCCACCTTGCCGAACGGATCGAGTTGCGGCAGGAACTGTACACCGGCAAAGAGGATCAGCAGCGCGACCACGCCGATGCCGAGCCTCCGTTCCCAGCGAAGAGGTACAACCTCGGCCGGGCGAATGCGCGGCGCGCGTTCTTCCGCCTGCACCGCAACAATCGGCTTGAACTCACCCGGAGAACCTTCCAGCATCGCGACCGTCAGAAACAGATCCTTCGTCCCTCCCTGGCGGTCGATCAGACGAGCTGCTTCTTCCGCTGTCGGCCGACGGTGCAATATCAGTCCCATGATCCCGGCCACGACCGGAAGAGCAAGGAGCGCCTGCAACGCGAACTGGTCGGGAATCACCCCCGCCAGTCGGCTCACCAGCAACGCCACCGCATACACCCCGGACAAAACCAGCAAGGCAACGAATGCCCGACGACCGATCATCGCGAACCGCATCCGCCGAACCACACGACCGACCAGCGAATTCGACTTCGGAAGCGTCGTCATCTGTCTGTCTCCTGTTCAGGGGACTCGTCGGGAAGGGGAATGCCCCACCCCGACCAGAGGGGATGCTATCAGGCTAGCATCGGTTCCCCCGTAGATCAAGAAGAGACCATTTCTATCGAGAATAGGACCGAATTGAGACGGGGAACTTAACAGTAAGAATAGGTTTGACCTCTTCAAGGAACCATACCATCCCGACTGCGCTGAAACCGGCCGGTTCGTTTGTCCGAACGCAATCCACACCCGTGAGCCCTTCACTTCCGTCCGCAACCCGTGTCTCTGAAACTCTTTCGGTGCAAACTCCGCACATGACGGGGACTCGCAATCGTCGGCGCGGTCGATTATCGTGAATAGGCAGCAAAGCCTGCCACGTATAGGACGCTCGACCCTGCCTGTTTTGTTCAAATTTTCGGCCGTTAGTCGGTCTGGTCTCTATCTTCTTGCCAAACGGACATCCGAAATGATGCTCAACCCTCGACTTTTGGTCTCGCTCTGCCTCTTCCAACTGCTTTCAGATGCTGTTTCATCTGCTGCCGAAGCTGCCGACTCCGCGGCACCTCAATCCAAGCTGGAACTGAAAGACGGCGACCGGGTGGCCTTCGTCGGGGCGACGTTTGTCGAGCGAGATCGACACTTTGGTGAATTTGAATCGGTGCTCCGCAGCCGTTTTCCCGGCAAGAAGCTTTCCTTCCGAAACATGGCCTGGCCGGGCGACACCACCACCGTGCAGCTGCGTCCCCTCAACTTCGGCAGCCTGGAAAAACATCTCACCGCGATGAAGCCGACCGTGGTCTTCGTGAGCTACGGCGCGAACGAAGCTTACGACGGCGAAGCGGGGCTGTCGTCGTTCCTGGCGGGCTATTCATCCATTCTCGATCTGCTGGCGAAGACCGGCGCGCGCATCGTTGTCGTCTCGCCGATCCGCCAGGAGAAGCTTGGCCCGCCCCTTCCCGATCCGGCCGCGGTAAATCAAAATCTCGAACTGTATTCAAATGCCGTGAAGAAGCTCGCGGCGGATCGCGGGCTGATGTTCGTCGATTTGCTTCACACGGTGATCGATTCCTCGACCACGCCGCCGGCTTACCCGCTGACGGAGAACGGCGTGCATCTCACCGACTACGGATACTGGCGCGCCGCGCAAACGCTCGCGGATCATCTCACGGCGCGTGACGTGCCGTGGAAAGTGGAGCTCACTGCGAAAGGAACGAGCGACGAAGCAAAAGCCAGCGGGACACGGATGTCGAAAGTCCATGCGGATGAACAGCACGTCACCTTTGAAGCCACTGACTTGCGAGGGATCGTTCCCGCGCCGGAGGGGGCTCCTCTCGACGTGTCGGCGGAGCAAATGAAGCGGCTCATCGTGGTCCATGGTCTGAAACCGGGACGCTACACGTTGAGCATTGACGGCAACGAATCGGCAACCGCGACCGCGAAAGAATGGAACACCGGCGTCCTCTTGCGCGGCGGGCCGGAATGGGAACGGGGTACCAAGCTTCGCGAGGAGATCGTCTGGAAGAATCTCATGTTCTTCAATCGCTGGCGGGCGCACAACGGCGAATACATTTACGGACGGCGATCCACCACCAGCGAAGGCTACGACCGCAACAAAGACGGCGGGAACGCCGGTAATCCTTCGTTCCCCGGCGAAATGGCCGAGTTCGACCGCCTGCTCGAAGCATCGGACCGCAAGACCGACGATCTCGCTCTGCCGCGTGCACACACCTACGAACTTTCTCCGACCAAGTGACCGTACGTCGCCACTGCTGAAATTATCCACAACAATCCATAAAACTGATTGTCACCCATGAACCGCATGTTTGATATCAACACGACCGCGCGTTTTCTGTTCGCCGCAGCACTGCTCGCCGCTTCCACAAGCCCGCTGTTCGCGCAACGCACGGCGGAGGAAATTTATTCGGAGTTGCGGAAAACCTATCCGCACAACATCGAGCAGGACCCGAAGCTCGAACAAGCCGCCTTCGACGTGCATCCCGAGTTTGAAGTCAATCTCTTCGCCTCCTCTCCGTGGGTCGTGAATCCGATCGGCATGACCTGGGATGCGCGTGGGAGACTGTGGGTCTTTAACTCGCCGATGTACCCGCACATTCTCCCCGGCCAGCATCCGACCGATTTCATCAGCGTGCTGGAAGACACCGACGATGACGGCCGCGCCGACAAGTGCACCGTCTTTTACGACAAACTGTACGTCCCCACGGGACTGGAACTGGGAGACGGCGGCGTGTACGTCGCCAATCAGCCCGACCTGCTGTTCCTCAAGGACAACGACGGCGACCTGCGGGCCGATTCGCGCAAGATCCTCCTGAGCGGTTTCGGCACCGAAGACAACCACCACGCCATCAGCGCCTTCACCTGGTGTCCGGGAGGCTGGCTTTATTTTCAATCCGGCATCTTCCTCCACACGCAGGTCGAGACGCCGCACGGCCTGGTAAGGCTCGACAACGGCGGAGTCTTCCAGTTCAAGCCTCGTGACATGCGGCTGGAACTCTTCAACGTCGGCACAGCCACGAACCCGTGGGGCCACGCGTTCGACAAATGGGGACAGAGCTTCCTGACCGAAGGACCGCAAGGGGGCATCTGGTGGCTCACTCCCGGCACGGTCTCCTGTCACCCCGAAGAACGTGTTCCGGGAACAAATGCTCCCAAATCGTGCGGCGTTGAGTTTCTCTACAGCTCGCATTTCAGCGAGAAGTACCAGGACAAAATGGTGCTCAACGCCTTCAAGAACAAAACCGTCAACCTCTACGAGTTCAGCGACGACGGCTCCGGATTCGCCACGCGCGAATTGCAGCCGCTGTTGATCGTCTCGAAAGAGCAGAACTTCCGTCCGGTCGACGTGAAGACCGGCCCGGACGGCGCCCTGTACATTGCCGACTTCTTCCAGCCGGTCATCGGCCACATGCAGTACGAATTCCGCGATCCGCGGCGCGATCATCTCAACGGCCGGGTCTGGCGCATCACGCAGAAGGGGCGGCCGCTCTTGAAGAAGCCGAAGATCGTCGAGGCTACGCCCGACGAACTGGCCGAGAATCTCAAATCGAAAGAGGGATTCATCCGATTCAAGAGTCTCCGGCAGTTGTATGAAATCGATGCGAAGCTTGCGTCCGAGGCGCTCGCGAAGTTTCTCAAGCGGCTCGATCCACTCGATCCGGAATTCGACCAGTACCGCCTGCAAGCTCTCTGGGCCTACCAGACGATCGAGGTCGTCGAGCCGGCGCTGCTCGCGGACGTGCTCCGTTCACGAGACGCGCGGGCTCGTGCCGCCGCGACGCGCGTGCTCCGCTACTGGCACGATCGGGTTCCCGGAGCGCTGGGCCTGCTGGCGCGGATGGTGGACGACGATTCGCCGCGCGTTCGGCTCGAAGCGGTTTGTGCACTCAGCTACTTCCCCTCCGCGGAAGCGATGGAACTCGCCGCGCATGTCGCCGACCGACCGATGGATCGCTTTCTCGAGTATTCGTTCAAACACACCGCGATTGCACTCAAGGACCATTGGCTCCCGGCGCTGCAGGCCGGCAAGATCGATTTCGGCGGCAATGCGAACCGGGTGCAGGCAGCGTTGAGCGCCGTCCAGCAGAAAGACGCCGTCGCGTTGTTGCTGAAGATGCTGCAAAGCGGCAAGGTCGCGGCCGATCGCCGCGAAGGGGTCGCGACGATGATCGCCGGCCTCGGCAACGAAGCGGAGCTCGCGCAGATCTTTGACCCCGCCACTCTCGCGAAACTGTTCCCGACGACTTCGGGAGATTGTGCCCCCGCTGTGCATGCACGTATTCTTGCAGCCTTGGTCCACGCGGCGCGCGACCGAAAAGTGAAGCTCGCGGTTTCCGCCGACACCCTGCTGCCGCTGGTGCAATCGAATTCGACGGAACTGCGAGCAGAAGCCTTATCACTCGCCGGTGCCTGGAAGATGGAACCGCTTCGCGACCAGATAGCCGCCGCCGCGACGGATGTTCATGCCGCGCGCCGCATTCGGGAGTCGGCCATCGATGCGCTGGCGGAGTTGGGGGGCGCCCCGAGCGCCGAACTCCTCAATCAACTGAGCGCGGCCGATCAGCCGGTGGATGTGCGGGCCTATGCCGCCGGGGCGTGGGCTCGAATCGACACGGCAGCCGCGGCAAAACGTGCTGCCGAAATTCTGGAGTCGGAATCCGTTCCGTCCGATTTCGCGCCGCTGTTGAATCCCCTGTTGTCGCGCAAAGATGGCGAGCGGCAATTCGAAGAGGCATTGGCCGGCCGGAAACTGCATCCCGATTCCGCCAAGCTCGTGCTTCGCTTTCTAAACGGATCGGGGCGACAGCCGGCTAAGATCGTTGAGATGTTGCGTCAATCGGCCGGCTCCGGCTCGCTCACGGCAACTCTCGCGTCGGAAGACCTCAACCGGCTGATCGCCGAAATCGAGCAGAAGGGCGATCCCCACCGGGGGGAAGAAGTCTTTCGCCGCAAGGATCTGGCGTGCCAAACCTGCCATGCCATCGCCGGCGGGGGTCCGCCCGTGGGACCGGATCTCGAAGGGCTCGGGACGAGTTCGCCGATGGATTATCTCGTTCACTCCGTGCTCGATCCGAACAAAGCGGTGCGCGAAGGTTTCGGCGCGGTTTCGGTGCTGACGATGTCCGGAAGCGTTTACACCGGGATCTTGAAGAGTAAGACCGACACGGAGATTGTCATCCTCGATGCGTCAACGCGGAACTTGCGACGAATTCCCGCCGCCGACATTGATGAAGTCGCGAACGCGCAGTCGATCATGCCCAAGGGGCTGGTCGATAACATGACACGCGCTGAATTCCTGGATCTGCTGCGGTTCATTCGCGAGTTGGGGCGTCCCGGTCCGTTTGCGACGCGGAACGTGCCGGTAATTCGAACTTGGCGTGTGCTTTCCGCCGTTCCCGAGACGGCACGCATTGCAGAGCCAGACAGCGTTTTGCGGATCGCATCGACCGCAGACGAAACCGCCTGGAAACCGGTTTATAGCCATGTGTCGGGAGAGCTGGCGGCGGAAGACATGGGGCAAGGCGCACTGGCGATCGTGCGGGCGCGAATTGACGTCGGCACCGCCGGACAGATTGCCCTGCGGCTGAACGACACGAACGGTTTGCTTCTGTGGATCGACGAGCGTTCCGTTCCCCTTTCGAGCCCGACGCATACGGAGGTCACCCAAGGAACTCACGTGTTGACCTTCGTGGTTGACCTTCGCAAACGAGCGGGCAAAGGTCTCCAGGTTTTCGTCGAGGATGTTCCCGGTTCGCCGGCCCGCGCCCGGGTGGTCGATGGACTGTAGTCGCGTCAATGACAAATCGACGGCACGAGTTTGAATATTCAACCGACTCATCTGTGAAGAAATTTCAAGATTCCCCTGAGGTATCAAAAGGTGTTCTCATGCAACAATCGATTCATCATGCCGATGCCGCGAGTCGATCGACTTCCCGCTTGATCTTCGCGAGCATCGCGCTAGCAGCACTTGGCGTGAGCGCGTGCATTGCTGCTTCACTTCTCGCCGACGAGCAGGGGAGCACAAAGAGTGAGGAAGGTTTCGTCTCCCTGTTCGACGGAAAGCAGCTCGACGGCTGGTTCGTGATGGGCAAGCCGCAGGGGTGGAAGATCACCGACAGCGTGATTCATTCCGACGCAGCGCAGGGAGGCAACTGGCTCCGCTCCGAAAAGACATACGGCGATTTCATACTGAAGCTGGAATGGCGCGTCTCCAAGAACGGGAACAGCGGCGTCTTTCTACGTTCCACGCGCGAGGGGCAACCGTGGCTGACAGGCTACGAAGTGCAGATCTCCAACGAACCGCGCGACGACGAACACTGCACCGGATCGCTCTATGGTTATGCCGCCGCCAAACCGCGCCCGGATGAATCGGCTGAGAAGTGGCATACCTATGAACTGCACTGCCACGGCCCGCGAATCACCGTCATTTCCGACGGCGTGAAGTGCGTCGAATACGATCAGTCCACCAGCGAGAAAACCAAGGACAAGCCGCTCAAGGGTTTCATCGGCTTGCAAGACTCCCACTCGCCGGCCGGCAACTGGATCGAGTACCGCAACATCCGGATCAAGGAGCTGAAATAGCCCGATCGGATTCACCGGAGGAATCTCCGGGAACTCTTGAACCGCCGAAAGTTCGGCTCCCAGGAAGGGAGCCACGTCGTATAATAGTAACGTGACGACACGTGAACCGTTGACCGGGAACACTCTGATGTCCTCCTTGGGAATCATCCTCGACCAGCCGCCGATCTGCCTTCCGGCGAGCGCGGCCACCTTGGCCGGGTTCCGCGCCTGGGCTACGTCGGATGATACGCCGGAGAAAGGCCGAGTCTCCTACATCAATGCGGAGATCATCATTGACATGAGTCCCGAAGAACTCGAAACGCACAACAAGGTCAAAATGGAGATTGGGCGCGTGATCAGCAATTTGAATCGCGATCTCAATCTCGGTTCATTTTATGGGGACGGCACTCTCGTGAGCTGCCCCGACGCCGGGCTCTCCACCGAGCCCGACGCTTTGCTCGTCACCTGGGAATCGTTTAAGTCGGGTCGGATCAGGCCGATTGAACGCGCCGGACGACCGGACGAGCACCTCGAACTCGAAGGCCCCCCCGATTGGGTGCTCGAGGTCGTCAGCCGCAGTTCTGTCAGAAAAGATACGCAGTCATTACGAGGGGCGTATCACTCGGCGGGAGTTCCCGAGTATTGGATTGTGAATGCCTTCGGTCCGGAAATCGATTTCCAAATCCTCGTGCGGGAAACGGACCGCTATGTGGCCGCCCCAGCCATTGAGGGGCGGCACTCCTCTCCATTGTTCGGCCGCTCGTTTCGGCTCACTCGGGAGAGAAATCCGCTCGGGCACTGGCAATACACGCTCGACTCTCGCGTGGGCTGACGGCTCCCAACTGACCCGCAAGTCCCGCCCGCATGCCGGCACTTCCCTCACGGCCAGGGTTGATCGGCAATCAATCCCCGAATCGCCTCGATCGCCATTTGCGGCAAGCGTATCACGCAATTCATTGCTGCGTTTGAGGTTGTGAGTTCCCGACGGGGCAGTTCAGCCGGGACCAGCCTGCGACGTCGGTCCCCATAAGTACCAATTCTGGCAGCGATCTCCGAAAGATCCTTCAGGCGCGAACCTTTCGCAGCCGAATATTCCATAGGCGAAGCACCTCTCCCGTGCCGGTCGGCCGTCCTGCCGACGTTTCGCATTTCGGTTCCGGGGCCAGCCTATGATTTCCATTCGCAACGACGGGCAAGACCCGTCTCAGCCGACGTCCGTCCGTACAACTCCAGTTCTTCGACGTGATCCGCCGGTCGGGCCGCGTCATGAACCAGACCGCGATGTCAGCCACAATCGCGATGCTCCCCGGCAGCATGCGGCGACTCAAATCGCCGGCAATCTCGGTCGGGCTACTCATCGTCTGCGCGGCTTACTGGCGGCGCACTTCAACGAATTCGGGTTAAGCGATGTCCGCTTCGCGGTCCTGCAAATTCTTCGGGACTGCGCGTCCAGGGGATGCACGCAGGCCGAGCTGGCGGCCGCACTCGATCAATCGGAATCGAGCGTCAGCGCGCTCGTCGAACGGATGCGGGACGACAACCTGCTCTATCGATTGCGGTCGAAAACTGATCGTCGCAAGCGGGTGTTAATTCTGACCGATCAGGCGCGGCAACTTCTGGCACAGGTCGAGTTGGCGCACGGCGAGCGGGTGGCGGAGATTCTGAATTCACTCTCCACGTCCCAACTCAAGGAACTGGCGACACATTTAGAAGTTCTGGTCGAAGAACTTTCCCAGGTCGAAACACCGATCAAATGTGCATCGGTTTCTCAGGACATCGCGTCCCCACACTTCGAATCCACTGCCGGCAAGATCACCGGCACAATCCACGAGCCACAACGTCCCGTCGCTTGATTTGGCGCTGAAATTTCCCATGATCCGCTTCACGAGCCGCGAACCTCCCATCGACGACCGCCATCGCCATGTTCTCCGGCGAGGGTCGAGCAGCCGCTGCTCGCGGCGTCTCTTCGTGTTGGTCATATTGTTCATGGGAATTGTACCGGGCTGCTCGCGTCCCTTCTGGCGTCGACAGGCGGACCAGGACAGCTACCACATTCTCTCGGAAAAGCTGAACGACCCGCGATGGTGCTCGCCGCGGATCGATATTCAGCCGGAGCCGATGAGCCGCTTTTACGATCCCTACGATCTCGATTGCGGCCCATTGCCTCCGGATGACCCGGCCGCCAATGAATTCATGCAATGTGCCAACGGGTTTTCCGGATCGACCCTCTGGCATAAGCTCGGCCAGTCATTCAGCGTTGAAAACCCTCATTGGCTCGAGTCGTTCGGGCTCTCAGCCGACGGCACATCCGCCGACCCGGAAGGACCGCGGATCGAGCATCTCACGCTCGGCGAAGCGCTCGAATTATCGTACATCCACAGCCGCGAGTACCAGACAGCCATCGAAGAGCTGTATCTGTCGGCGCTCGATCTTACATTCGACCGGTTTCAATTCGCCGTGCGTTACCTGGGGCTGGGCGGACGCGAGCCGTCCGTCGATCTCTCGCACGAATCGATCCCTCATGCGGACGATTCCTTGTCGTTGAACCAGCGGTTCGGCATCAGCCAGTTGCTCCCTTCCGGGGGCCAGTGGATCGTCGAGATTGCGAACAACACGCTGTGGCTGTTCTCGGGGGGGAACCAGTCGAACTCGGCGAGCGTGCTTTCGTATTCGATGGTGCAGCCGCTGCTTTTGGGAGCCGGGCGGAAAGTCGTGCTCGCAAGCCTGACGCAGTCCGAACGAAACGTCTTGTACGCCACCCGCGATCTGGCCCGCTTCCGTCAGGAATTTTTTGTCAACACCGTCGCGGGGAATCCCGCTGGCGGGTATCTCGGTCTTCTCCAGCAGCGGCAGAGCGTGATTAACCAGCTCGGCAACCTGCAACGGCTGCAGGAACGATTGGAGCAACAGCGGGCGATCACGTCGCGCGTGCGCGGGGAAGTGAATCTGGCGGAACTCCCCGCCGGCGTGCAAATTCCCGCGACGTTCGATCAACTTTCATTTTCCAAGCGCCTGAACCAAGAGAAGGGCGTGCTGAAATGGCTGGGAGAAATGTCGCCGGAGCAAGAACAGCAACTCGCCGGATTGAGTGCCGACCCTGCCTGGCGGAATATTGTGACGCAACTGGCGTCCCAACTACGAGCGGAGACGTCCACGTCCACGTTGTCGGTCTTGCAGCTGCAGTCGCAATTGGCCTCCTCTCAAGGAACTCTCCGCATCGCGGAACGGCGATACCAGGATCTGCTCGATCAATTCAAAGTCCACCTGGGACTCCCTCCCGACTTGCCGGTCTCCATTGACGAATCGCTGTTGGGGCAATTCACGCTGATCGACAACCGTCTGAACGATCTGGAACAACGCGTGCGCGGTTTTGTGCGGATATGGGCCAATCTCAATGAAAGGCAGCCCGATCCCGCACAAATGCGGAAAGTGGCGGACGGCTTGGAACAACTCATCGGCGACGTCCGCATGAACGGCTTGCCGCTGCTTGATGCGGACTTCGAGCGCGTGAAGGAAATTCTCCCCCAACGACTCACACGTCTCGATACGGAAGAACAGCGCGAGAAAGTCCAAACCGACATCGCCCGCGACCGGCGCCTGTATGACGGGCTGAAGGATGACCTGCGCGAGGTGGAAACTCGCCTCAATTCCGTACGCGGGAATATTGGAAAAATCGACACGACCAAACCGCAGCCGGCCGGTGGTGAGGGTTCCGCGGGTGTTCGTGAACTGGGGGATCTCCGCGAGCGGATCCTGAAAATCACCCAAAGTCTGCAAGTGATCCAAATCGGCTTGCGGACCGAGTTGATTTCACTTGAGCCGTTCGAGATGACGATGGAAGAAACATTGGCGCTCGGCCTGGAGAATCGCGTTGACCTGATGAACTCTCTGGCCCGCGTGACCGATGCGCGGCGGAAGGTCGAGGTCGCCGCGAATCGACTCGAAGCGATGTTGGATGTCGTCGTCGAAGGAGACATTCGCACGCCGAACGGCAACCATCCGCTCGAGTTCCGTGGAGATCAGAGCAGCTTTCGGGCGGGGCTCCGGTTTACGGCTCCGCTCGATCAGGTCGCGGAGCGCAATGCCTATCGGGCGGCGCAAATCGACTATCAGCGGGCGCGGCGCAGCTACATGGCGTTCGAGGACCGCGTGAAATCTGAAATTCGCTTCAGCCACCGCCAATTGTCGGTGTTAAAGCAGAATTTTGAAACCGCGCGGCAGGCTGTGCGGATTTCGGCTTTGGAGTACGACAGTGCGGTGGAACAGGCGGCCGCACCCCTGCAACAAGGAGGCCAGAGCGCCATAAATCTGCTACGTGCCTTGGATAACGTTCTGAGTGCCCAGAATGGATTGATCCAAACTTGGGTCCAGTACGAGCAGAATCGGCTTAACATTCACCGCGATATGGGTATGATGGATATTGATGCCGATGGGGTCTGGAACGACAGGTTCTACCGGCAGCACACCGGAACCAGCGAGGGTCAGAATGCAGTCCCACCCCCCCCACTGGGCCAATCCGCAGCTTCACAATTCGGCAACAAGTACCGAATGGCCGGAGCTGGGAACCCAGGCAGAAGCCCGTGGCGCGACAGCCGTCAGGTCACGGGTCCATCCGGAAGTAGCCGATTCCATGACATCCCCGGCGTTGAAAACATCAGAGGCATCGGAGAGTCCGGCGTCGTCGAAGCCGCGGCGGAATCCTCGGGGGTCGAAGATCCTCAGGACGCTGGCAGTGCTGGGCGCCGCCGGGTTGTTAGCGTATCTGACCCCCTGGACGAATTTCTTTTCCTCGGGTACCCCGAGCTTCCCTGAGTACGTTACCGACGTTGCGAAGCGGGGCCCTCTGTCCGTCACCGTGACAGAGAGCGGCCAGCTCGACAGCTTGAAGAACGCGAACGTGATGAGCAACGTTCAGGGGCTGACGACCATCATCTCGATCGTCCCCGAGGGAACGCAGGTCGAAGCGGGGGATGTCGTCTGCGAGCTCGATGCTTCGGCCCTGATCGAACAGCGTGAGAAGCAGGAAATTGCCGTTACGCAGGCGAAGGGTGAACTGGACAAGGCCAAAGAGAATCTCTTGATTCAAAAGACACAAAATGACAGCAACTTATCCGCCGCGACGCTGAAGAATACTTTGGCACAACTCGATCGCGATACGTTCTTGAATGGACAAAAAAATCAAGAAGCGAATGAGATGCGGGGGAACATGCTCTTGGCTGAAGACGAGCTGTCACAAGCTCAGGAAGATTATGACTTCTATGCGCGCAATGCGAAGAAAGGCTATGCGAACCAGCAAGAAGTGGAAAGCCGCCGCATTCGTGTCAATCAAGCGAAGAACAAACTCGATGTGGCCAAAGAAAAACTCAATTTACTGATGGAATACACGTTTAACAGGCGGACGAAAGAGCTGGAAGCCAACGTACGAGAATCCAAGTTGGAAATCGAGCGTGTGACGCGTTCCGGAAACGCGGCGCTCGCGGGCTTTGAAGCGGACAAAATTGCCAAGGAACTGACGTTTAACCTCGAGAACGAAAAGCTCAAAAAACTCCAACAACAAATCGCCGCCTGCAAGCTGCACGCGCCGCAGCGCGGGGAGGTCGTTTATTCCGAACCCGACGGACGGCGCGGCAATGATCCGCAGACGATCCAGGAGGGAGCGTCCGTCCGCGAACGGCAGTTGATTCTCAAACTGCCCGATCTCAGTCAAATGAAGGTCAATGTACGCATCCACGAATCGAAAATCCGCCGCATCCGCACCGGGCTGCCGGTGCAGGTGCAGGTGCAGGCGTTCGGCGGCGAGACCTTCCGCGGCGTTCTCGATACGGTCTCTCCCATCCCGATGTCGGGGAACTGGCCGAATTACGATCTGCGAGAGTACGACGCATCGGTCAAGATCATCGACTTGGGAAGCCGGCAGGGAGAATTGAAACCGGGCATGACCGCCAGCGTCGAAATTCAAGTCCAGAACTATGACGACGTTCTGCAGATTCCCACGCAAGCGGCGGTAAATGTCGGAACCAAGACTTTCGCCTTCGTCTTGACCGATTCCGGTCCGGTACGCCGCGAGCTCAAAGTGCAAGATTCGAACGATACAGTGGTCGGCCTGCAGGATGGCATTCGTGATGGGGAATCGATCATCCTCAACCCGCGGACACAATTCGCGGAAGAAATCGCCGAGCTGGAAACCCGCTATGGGGCCGCGCCGCACGACAAGTCCGAAGCGCCAAAGTCACCCCCGGCAACCGGACCAACCGCGAGCGGGCCATCGCAATCGCCGTCTCAACAGAACTCTCCAGCATCGGGTGGCGAGCGGAAGGAAAGAAAGAAGAAGTCCGCCAAGGACGAGGCATCTCCCGCCGCCGTGGCCAGTCCCCAACGCGAGAAGCAATCATGAGGCTGGCGGGGCAGGTCGTCGACCTCCACAAATATTACGACCTTGGAACCGTGGTCGTGAAGGCGCTCCGCGGCGTCTCGATCGACTTTCCCGAAGGGGATTTCCTCGCGATCATGGGCTCGTCGGGAAGCGGCAAGAGCACGCTCTTGAACCTGCTCGGCGCACTCGACCGCCCCACCAAAGGGCAATACATCATCGGCGGCCAGGATGTCTCGTTTCTCTCCGATGATGAACTCTCCGAAATCCGCAATCAGATGATCGGCTTCATCTTTCAGTCGTACAATCTGATCCCGCAATATACCGTCCTCGAAAACATCGAAGTTCCGCTGCATTATCGGCCCGGTTATCCCTCCCTCAGCTCCGACGACCGCAAGCGGTGCTACGAGCTGGCCTGCCAGGTGGGGTTGCAGGAGCGGCTCGACCATCGGCCGTTTCAGCTTTCCGGCGGACAGCAGCAGCGCGTCGCCATCGCCCGCGCACTCGTCAACAACCCGCAAATCATTCTCGCCGACGAACCGACCGGCAACCTCGATTCCGCCACGGGTGAGGAAATCATGCAGCTTCTCGGCCGGCTCAACGAAGAAGGACGAACAATCATCATCGTGACCCACGAACCGGATATCGCCCGGCGAGCCAAACGACAGATCTACATGCGCGACGGTCTGGTGGCCGGCTATGGAATCTTTCCCGGATAATTCGGCTTGCGGCGCGAACCTGGCCGGGTGAGGCGATTCGCCTGATTTGGCTCCAGACAACCGCGGCTCAACCTTACTTTCTTCTTCTCCCGTTCCTCCCCGTTTCGACATGCTCCCCTCCCGCATCTCACGCACAATCTCCCTATCGCTCAAGAGCCTGTTGCTGCACAAGCTCCGCTCCGGGCTGACGATGCTGGGAATTGTGTTCGGCGTCTTCTCCGTCATCGCCATGCTCGCGATTGGCGAAGGGGCCAGCGCCCAGGCGCAGCAGCAGGTGCTGGAACTCGGGGCGACGAACATCATCGTCGTGAGCGTCAAGCCCCCCGATTCAGCATCGTCCGGCTCCTCCGCGGGACGTTCACGTGTCACCCGGTACGGGCTGCTCCGCTCCGATTACAAGCTGCTCACCGACAACATCCCCACCGTGGCTCGGGCCACGCCCGTACGAGAAACAAAACAGCAAATTCGCTGCCTGCATCGCACCATCAACGCGCGGCTCGTGGCCTGCACGTCCGATTACCTCGACGTCAACCATCTGGAACTGTCTGCCGGGCGGTTCATCACTGATCAGGATCAGTTGCAACGGGAAAACATCGCGGTGCTGGGATACGAAGTCGCGCAAACGCTCTTTCCGCTCGAAAGCCCGCTGGGGAATACCGTGCAGATCAAGTCGCGGTATTACACGGTCGTCGGTGTAACGAAAGAACGTACGGCTTCGGCGGCGATCGGAGGTTCGTTATCGGGGCAGGATTACAACAAGGACGTCTACATCCCGTTGCAAACCTTCCAGGCGCGCATGGGGGATCTCGACGTGCAGGTCACCCCCGGCACGTTCAACGCCGAGCAAGTCGAGCTGAACCAGATCACGCTCCACGTGGCTGATCGAGACGCGGTCATCCCCACTGCCGAGGTCGTCCGCGAGACCTTGACCCGCACGCACGCCGACCGCAAGGATTTTTCGGTCGTCGTTCCGCTCGAACTCTTGCGGCAGGCAGAGCAGTTGCGGCAGATCTTTAACATCGTGCTCGGCTCGATCGCCGCCATCAGTCTGCTGGTCGGCGGCATCGGCATCATGAACATCATGCTGGCCACTGTGACCGAGCGGACCCGCGAGATCGGCATCCGGCGTTCGCTCGGCGCGCGGCAGCGCGATATCACCGTTCAGTTTCTTACCGAAACCACCGTGTTGGCCGGCACGGGGGGGCTTGTCGGCATGGCGCTCGGCCTGCTCACGCCGTACGCGTTCCTCGGCATTCAGTTCCTCGTCGACACCTTCGTGCTGGGAGGGAATGGGGCCAATTCCGACCTCGGCCAGATGTTCTCCGGCATGACACCCAAAGTGGCGCTCTGGAGCCTCCCCGTGGCGTTCGGCATTTCCGTCGGCGTGGGAATCATCTTCGGGTTGTACCCGGCGCGCAAAGCAGCCCGGCTCGACCCCATCGAAGCCCTGCGGCACGTGTAAAGTACTCCCGAAGGGCCGTTTCGAACCGGCCTCGGGATTCCAAAAGACGTCCGGTTTGAACCGCATCTA
>CAZVJA010000030.1:0-36034 GCA_964626885.1 uncultured Planctomycetaceae bacterium
AATCCTCAATTTTATGGTTCAACATAAGTTTTGCAAAACCCGGTACTAGGAAAGTCAAGGCTACTACCAAGGCGAAAGAACACGGAACCTATTGGGGAAGATGAAACCGGTCACGCCCCAAAATTAGAAACACTTTTAGGTAGAAACTGGCCCCAGTGAACAGCACGAGACATTCTGGGGGGGGGGGGCAAATGTCAAGACCTTTTGCAGGGATGGTTCCCAGCCGAGCAAAGCTCCTCAGTGGAGCCACTCTGCTTGCGTTAACACATAACATACTCGGGTGAGTTCGCTCGCGTTGCAGCCTCTGTGCCGCCCCGCGTAGAATCACCAGCGTGGTTCTTCGGCGGCTCCGGTAGCGTGATCTGACGAAATTCCGACGGCGCGATTCTCCTCTTGGCTTCTGCATCCGGCACCAAATTGCTCGCACACTCTTCGCCGCGCCGCGATCCGTGGCCGTGGGGCATCCTTATTCTCGCGCTGGCGGTCCGCGCCGCCTATTTTCTGGCGTATCAGCAATCCCCCTACTGGGGAGTCGAACTGGCGGACCAGTCGTATTACCGCAACTGGGGGATGCGGATCGCGCACGGCGACTGGCTCGGCTCGCAGGTCTTCGAGCAGGGGCCGTTCTATGCGTATCTGCTCGGCTTCGCGTATCGTCTCGGTTTGAACGACGGTGTGATTCTCGCTCTGCAACTTCTGGCAGGGTCGTCGGTCGCGCTGCTGGTGTATGCCTGCGGCCGGCGGTTGTTCGACCTCACGACCGCGCGCGTCGCGGCGGTCATCACCGCCATCTACGGCCCGCTCGTGCATTACGAATGCATGCTGATGAAGTCGTTTCTGTCCCCCGTTCTTACGATGCTCGCCTGCTACGGAGCGCTGCGATTTACCGAAGGCGGCCGGCGACGCTGGCTGGTGGTCGCTGGGGCGTCGATCGGACTGGCCTGCCTGCTGACGGAAAATCATATTCTGTTGCTCATCCCCGTTGCGGTGTGGTGCTGGACCGGCGGGTGGCCTGGGCAAAGCGGAGCGTGCCCCGGAACGAATTCCGAGACGGATCGACAGAGCTTCCGGCAACATATCGGTGCATTGGCAATCCTCGCTGCAAGCTGCGCACTCACGATCTTCCCCGCGACGGTGCGGAACTATCTCGTCGCGCGAGAACTGGTGGCGGTCACATCCGGCGGTGGCGAAGTCTTTTTCATGGCGTGGGGACCGTTCGCGACCGGGAATTATCAGCCTCCCGACTTCGTCCGCAGCAATCCGTATCTGGAGCATCAGGACTTTCGTCGCGAGGCCCGCCGCCGTACCGGCCGCGAGTTGACGCGTGGCGAATCGTCGCGCTACTGGTTCTCGCAGGGCCGGCGGGCGATTTCGGCGGACCCGCCGCGGGCGCTCCGACTCACGGGACTCAAAGCGGTCATCCTCTTCAACGACTTTGAAGTTCCCGACAGCGAGCATTTCCAGGTCGCCCGCGAGTTCATTCCGCTCTTGTACGTGTTGCCGACGTTCGGCTGGCTGGTTGGACTGGGGTTCGTGGGGGTGGTTGTCTGCCTGCGCGACTGGAAACGCTATCAACTGCCGCTCGGTATGTGCGCGATGCATGTTTTGTCGATCCTCATCACCTACAACTTCGGCCGGTTCCGGCTGGGGATGACGCCGCTGTGGATTCTGTTCGCCGCTGCCGGAGTCGTCTGGCTGGTGCGGTCGTGGCGCGGCGAAACGAAATCGCAGTCGTCGCGCCGGTTGATCGCAACGCTTGCGGCCGTCGCCTTGACCATGCTGGCATTCTTTCCCTCCCCGGGCATCTCGCGCGACGTGTTGGCCGCCGAGACGCAAAAGAACCGCGAGACTCTGCTCACGATGTCGCGGACACTGGCGGAGGCCGAACCGTTTCGGGCGCAACTGACGGCGCAGCCGCGGGACTTCAAAACGCATCTGATGCTCGGCGTGGCGTACAAGTCGGTGGGGAAACTGTTCGAGGCGGTCGAGCAACTTTCGGCCGCCGTGCAAATTGACGGAACCTCCGCGCAGGCGCGCTGCCTGCTGGCTGATGCACTGCAGCAGACGGGGCGCATCGACGAAGCGATCACGGAGTTGCTGAACGCATCGACCCTTCAAAGCGATTCTCCCGACGTTGTGGCGGCGACCACGGCGCTCGTCGATCAGCAGGAGGAAACGCTGAACGTAGACCAAGCAAAGTCGGCCGCGAGCATTCTTGAACGAGCCGCCGACCGGTCGGCGGAACTCAGCAAATTCGATCAGGCGGCGAACATTGCGCACGATGCGATTCGTACCGCCGCGCGAGCGGACGACCCGCAAACGATCGCCCGCCTGCAACGGAAGGAGTCGGCGTGGAAGCGTGGGAGGAAGCTGGAGAATGGAAGATAGTGGATGGACGAAAGTGGAAATTCACCGCCGTCCTCCGTCTTCCTCCCTCTCTCCTCCGCCAGCCTTCTTCCCTCCGTCCTCCACGACTCACCGTGAGCCGGGGGCGATGACTCCCGCTTCCGGGCTGCTGGCGGTGGCGTACAGCTTTTTCGGAATGCGTCCTGCCAGATACGCTTTGCGCCCGGCCTGGCAGGCGAGCTTCATTGCCTCGGCCATCAGCAGCGCGTCGCGCGCTCCGGCGATGCCGGTGTTGAGCAACACGCCGTCGCAGCCAAGCTCCATCGCGAAGCTGACATCGCTGGCGGTGCCGACTCCCGCGTCGACGATCACCGGATAATCGGGATCTCCCTCTTTAAGATATTCGAGGCAGATGCGGATGTTGTTCGGGTTGAGCACCCCCTGCCCGCTGCCGATGGGACTGCCGGCCGGCATTACGGATGTGGCACCCGCTTCCTTCAGTCGCCGCGCGGTGATCGGGTCGTCGGTCGTATAGCAAAGAACCTGGAAGCCCTCCGCGACGAGTTGCTCGGTCGCCTGCAAGGTCGCGACAGGATCGGGAAGCAGCGTCTTTTTGTCTCCCAATACTTCCAGCTTGACCCAGTCGGCTCCCGGGTTTTCCAGGCCGAGCAAAATCTCGCGGCCCAGCCGGGCGACGCGCAGCGCATCTTCGGCCGAAAAGCATCCGGCGGTGTTCGGCAAAATTGTGTAGCGCGACAGGTCGATGAAGTCGAGGATGTTCCGCCCCTCGGCGTCGATCAGCCGCTCGCGCCGAACCGCCACGGTGATCACGTCCGAGCCGCTCGCTTCGAGGCAGTCGCGCATCAGGTCGTACGTGGCGTACTTGCCGGTGCCGACAATCAGCCGCGACGAGAACTCGTGCGAGCCAAGGACAAGCGGGGTATCAGGTTTGACGTCGATCGACATGGTTGCTCAATGTAGTTTGATCGCATGCTCCCGCGGGGCCGAGGGCATGCCACGCAAATTTCTTGTCAGCCGCCGCCGACAAGCGTGACAATTTCCAGTTGGTCTCCTGGTTCGAGCACACACCCGGCGTGCTCTCCACGCGGCACGAGCTTCAAATTCCGCTCGACCGCCACGTAGCGCGGCTCAAATTCCAGTCGCTCGAGCAGCGCCGCGATCGTCAGCCCGGCGGGAACATCGCGCGGCTGGCCATTGATGGTGAGCGGCATGGTTTCGAGCGTCGAATCAGCCATGGTGTTGCTCGTCGAAGAGCGTCTTGTAATTGTCGTGAATGTGCGGCGAATCTCTCTTCCGGCAGTGTAGAAGTGCCCTGTGACATCGTCAAGCAGCGCGAAGTTGACGTCACAAAACTCTTTCAGCCGACGTGCCGGCTCCAGTCGAATGCCAGGTCGAGCGCCGGGGCCGAATGCGTCAGCGCGCCGACACTGATCCGATCGACCCCGGTCCGGGCAATGGCTGCAACTGTTTCCAGCGTTACACCTCCGGAAGCTTCCAGCAGAACGCCCGGCGCCCTTTCGTCGCGGAGCGTCACCGCTTGAGCGAGCATCGCAGGGTTCATGTTGTCGAGCAGCACGATCTCGGGCCCGCCGCCGAGGGCGTCCGCCAACTGGTCGAGCGTGTCGACCTCTACTTCGACCGAAATTCCGGGCGGCGCCTGCTGCCGCGCGGCACGCACGGCAGCAGCGATTGTTGCTCCCTTTCGCCATTCACTCCAGGCCGCCAAGTGGTTGTCCTTGATCAGGCAGCCGTCGTAGAGCCCCATGCGATGATTCGTGCCGCCGCCGGCGCGGACCGCGTATTTTTCGAGCACTCGCCAACCGGGGAGTGTCTTGCGGGTGTCGAGAATGACCGCTTTCGTTCCGGCGATCGCATCGACAAATCGCCGGGTGAGCGTGGCGACACCGCTGAGGTGCTGCAAAAAGTTGAGCGCCGTCCGCTCGCCGGTCAGCAGCGACCGCAGTGGTCCCGAGAGTTTGGCGGCTACCGTTCCCGCTTCAAGCCGTGTGCCGTCGGGTATGACCGATGACCAACTTACCCGGTTGTCGAATTGCCGGAACACCATTTCCGCCACCGGCACGCCCGCCAGCACGCCGGGCTTTCGCGCGACGACCAGCACCTCCGCCCGTTCTTCCGCGGCGACGAGCGCGCGGCAGGTGAGATCCCCCGCCTGGCCGAGATCTTCAGCGAGCGCGAGTTTAATCAGCCGCGCGGCGGCTTGCTGTTCGGTTTTACTGAACTGGAGAGTCACCGGTTTGGTCCATTCCTCGTGATGGTCACTTCAGGATATCACGAATCGCTTGTGAATGGGTGCCTGGGGGGCTCGCGGGCAAACCATTTGATCGGCTTCAGGCGCTCGGGAACGCAAGGAGTTAGGGTTTTAGGGTGCGAGGGTTCGAGGCCTCATTCCTCTGGCTTCAGGCAGTCAGGCTTCGGGCTTCAGGAACAGCCGATCGCTTCCCTCCGTCTTCCGTCCTCTGTCTTTATTCTTCGAGCTGGCAACCGACAGCTGACCGCTTCCGTGAAGAAAGCTCGTACCGAGCCTGCTGCGAAGAATTCCGTCGAAAGCTCACGACAAGGTTCGAAGGTGCTCAAAATTCGACCTGTTTGCGCCCCCCGCACTTTTCTTCACCGATTTCCGAGGTTGTCGAAAAGTGTAACTGCCCGCCGCATTGTGGATTACGCCGAGCGTTCGAAGATGCGCGCGTTCGAAGATGCGCTTCGAAGGTGCGCGCACCCGCGCGCATCTTCGAACGGCTGAGTTGCTCGAGCATTGCTCGGCGGCTGGTTGATGCATGATCGAGAATCCGCATGACATTTCCTCGGACGAGAATCGACGTTCTCTCGCGTGTGCCACTGGCTATGCCAGTGCTAGTGTTTTGGGTGCCACTGGCTCCGCCAGTGCCAGTGTTTTGGGTGGCACTGGCGGCTTGTCCGCCAGTGCCGCGTGTCCAATCGGAGAAGAGCGCGGGCAGTGCCCGCAGCACACAAAATTCCTCAACTTCTTCACACCGCATGCTCACGCAAAACCGTGGGCGCGCGACCCAGCCCAAAAATCATTGCACCGCGCTTTGCGAGATGCGTCAACGGGCGATTCACACCCGGTATTGTTTCGAGCAGGCACAAGCGCCATGCATCATCCCCGCATCGCGCAGCAGGGGAGGCATGACCTCGAATCGGTATCGAACGAACGCTCGCCACGCCCTTCGCAAAAACTCAGGGACATGCACACGTCCGACCGTCGACGACCTTATTCCGGCGTTTCACGCGTCGCCAGCCGGTTGATTCAAAGATCGCCCACGAATGATGATGAGTTCTATTCCGCTCTCGGATGCGGGCGTTGATCCAGGGTTGGCCATACTCATCAATTCTGAACACGCGCGACGGCCAGGAGCGCCGGATCATTTTCTTCATGAAGGCGATCGAGCAGCGGTGTATGGTGTACCCCGGCTGCGACCATTCTTCGGGAAGTGAAACGAACCGCACCAAATCGCCAACTTGGAGAGATTTCGGATCGGGCATTTCGAGCCGTCTATGTATTTGGAACTGTCCAACGACTCGACAGGTGCACCGTTCTTTACGAAACCTTCGCCGCGGTGATGCCGAGTTCGTTGAGGCAGCGCTGCACCTTCTGGCGTTCCTCGTCCCGGAAGCGCTGGAACGGCTCCGCCATCACGTCGTTGCAGACGCCGAGGCAGGAGAGGGCGCACTTCACCCCCTTGATGAACGCCGAGCCGTACTTGCCGACCGTGTAGAGGGTCACCGAGATGTGCATCACGCGGTCGTGCAGTTCGCGGACGCGCGCCAGGTTGCCCGCCGCCGCCGCTTCGTACAGATCGACATACAATCGGGGGAGCAGGTTCGCGCCGCCGGAGACGCCGCCGTGTCCACCGAGCAGAACTGTTTCGCCAAGTAATTGTTCGGGACCGACAAGCATCGTGAACTTTGGGCGGTCCTTCACAAGCTGCATGACTTCGTGGAAGTAGACCATCTGCCCCGAGCTGTCTTTCAGCCCCACCACGTTCGGCAGATCGATCGCTCGTTTCAAGGTGTCGAGTTCAATGCTAACCTTCGTGTGGCTCGGCATGTTGTACAGAAAGATCGGCAGCGAAACGGCGGCCGAGATGTGCTCGACGTACTCGAGCAGCTCCGGCTGTCGGGCCGGGAAGTAATACGGAGCCGCCAGCACCACAGCCTGGACACCTTGGTCGGCGGCGTAGTCAGCGAGGTTGACGGACTCGGCGAACGATGTGTCGGTGATGCCGACGAGTACCGGCACTCGCCCGTTGACCTGCTTTGTCACTCGCTCGATGAGTTCCAACCGGAGCCGGTAGCTGAGGCTTGGACCTTCGCCGGTGGTGCCGAGGATGAACAGCCCGTGCACCCCGCCGTCGAGGATATGCTCGATAAGCCGCTCGAGCCCCGCGATGTCGAGCGTGTCGCGATCACTGAGGGGGGTGATCATCGGAGGAATGATGCCGCGCAACGGAGCGGGGAGTTCAAATTCTTTCACGGGAGCAACCTCATGGGGCCGTAGTGCAAATGAAAAGGTGGCGTATCGTTTTCCAAATCCGAAGCACGAATGTCAAAAGAAATCCGAAGCCTCAAAACGACTCCGGCGATGGTCATCAACAATGGTTCGAACTTCTGTATTGGTATTTCCTTAGACATTCAGATTTCGTGCTTCGTCATTTTCTCCAGAATACCTCACTCGGAAGGGAGGAGCGAGTCAAGGAAATGATCGACCATCATCCGTTCCGCACGGGGATTTGTCGCGGAAGGTCGCGTTGTGCTGATTGGCGAAATTCTCCGCACAGAGAGACTCAGCAAGGTCCGGCGATGGTACAACTCCCGATGAAACAACAAATTACGCCACCGCGGAAAGTTACATTTCAAGCCTAATTTGTGGACATCCGGGGGAACCGCCGATACCATGGGAATAGATCAACGGGCGTTTACGCGTCCCCGCCTGTTTGTTTCCCTCCCAGTTTCCGTCCCTCCAGCCCGGTTGCCCGCATGCGGTTTGCTGCACTGAGGAACATCGTTGGAACAACCGTCCCAATGGCCGTCGCGGCGTTCTGCGTCGTAACCCTGCTATTGGCGGTTATGACGGCGCATTCGGCCGAGGAGGCGAAACCTGCCAGCCCACCAAGGCCGGAACCATCGGTTGCTCAGACGAAGCTCGACGCGAACTCGACCTTTGCCGCCGGGGTTCAGCCGTACTTGAAGAAATACTGCATCGACTGCCACGGCGGTGACGAACCGGAAGCAGGGCTCCGGCTCGATAAGTTCCGCAGTGAGCTGGAAGCAGGGCGTCAGCCGGTGCAGTGGGAAAAAGTCGAGCAGATGCTCCAGAAGCGGTCGATGCCGCCGGCCGACCACGAGCCGCGGCCGATGGAAGAAGAGAACCAGCTGGTGCTCGGCTGGATCGACCGGATGTTTCATCACGTGGATTGCGACAAAGCCCGCGATCCCGGCCGCGTCACCGCTCGCAGGTTGAATCGTGTTGAGTACAACAACACGATCCGCGACCTGATGGGGGTCGATTTCAAACCGGCAGCTGATTTTCCGACGGACGACGTGGGCTACGGGTTCGATAACATCGGCGACGTGCTGACTCTCTCGCCACTGTTGATGGAAAAATACATGGACGCGGCCGAGCAGATCGCGTCGCGAGCACTCTCGACCGAGGCGTTGACGAAGCCTCATGTCCAGCGAAAGGAAGGAGAGCAGCTCTCGGGAACCGGCAGCGCGAAGCTCAATCAATATGGGTTCCATATGCTGTCGTCCGCCGGGACGGTCTTCGGCGAGTTCGATTTTCCGTTCAAAGGAGAGTACGAGATTCGCGCGCGGGTCACGGCTGACCAGGCAGGCCCCGAGCCGGTGAAGATGGCCTACAAGCTCGACAACAAGCTGGTCCAGACGATTGAGGTCACACGGCACAAAGAGGCGGGTTTCTTTGAGACAAAAGTGAAAGTGCTCAAGGGGAAGTTTCCCTTCGCCGTCGAGTTCCTCAACGATTTTTATGATCCGAAAGGGCCCGATCCGGAGCATCAAGACCGCAACCTGGGAGTCCACCTGCTGGAAGTGGTGGGACCATTCGGCGTGACGCACGAACAGGCGCGGACGCTGTTGCCCGAGACGCACAAACGGATCGTGTTCTGCTCTCCGGATGCGAAGGGCTCGGTTGAGGATTGCGCGCGGAAGATTCTGCGGGAGTTTGGCCGCCGGGCGTACCGCCGCCCCGTGACGGATGCGGAACTCAACGATCTCGTCGCGCTGGTCAAACTGGCCATCGACAAGGGGGAGACGTTCGACGGTGCGATCCAGGTGGGGGTGCAGGGAGTGCTGGTCTCGCCAAACTTTTTGTTCCGTATCGAGCGCGACAGCGATCCGAACGATCCGCGTGCCGCGCATTCCATCGCTGACTATGAACTGGCATCCCGTCTCTCGTACTTTTTGTGGAGTACAATGCCGGATGAAGAGTTGTTCGCGTTGGCGGAAAAAGCGGAGCTGCACAAGCCGGACGTGCTCGAAGCGCAGGTCCGGCGCATGCTGGCCGACCCTCGATCTCGCGCCCTGGTCGATAACTTTGCAAGCCAGTGGCTGAACCTGCGGAATCTCGACATTGCCACGCCGAACCAAAAGCTGTTCGAGTCGTTCAATGATGATTTGCGGGCGGACATGCGCCGCGAGACCGAGATGCTGTTCGAAACCGTGATGCGTGAGGACTTGAGCATCTTCACGTTCCTCGACGCCGACTTTACGTTCGTCAACGAGCGGCTGGCGAAGTATTACGACATTAAGGATGTGCAAGGGGGGGAGTTCCGCAAGGTGTCGTTGGCCGGCAGCAAACGTACCGGCGTCCTCACGCACGGCAGCATTCTGACGCTCACATCCGACCCGACAAAGACCTCGCCGGTGAAGCGGGGCAAATGGATCCTGGAAAACATTCTGGGAACCCCGCCGCCGCCGCCGCCGGCCAAGGTTCCCGACTTCGCGGAGGCACAGAAAGCGAAGCCCGACGCGACGCTCCGTGAACAACTGGAATTACATCGCTCGAACGCGGTCTGTGCCTCGTGCCACAAGACGATGGACCCGCTGGGACTCGCACTCGAGAATTTCGACGCCGTCGGCCGCTGGCGCGACAAAGACCGCGACAAGCCGATCGATGCGTCGGGAACGTTGCCTTCGGGAGAGAAAATTCAGAATGCCGGCGAGTTGATTCGGGTGCTGCGGGGCCGCGAGGAAGAGTTTACGAAGCACTTCGTACGAACCCTGTTGACCTATGCCCTCGGGCGCGGATTGGAGTATTATGACAAGTGTGCCGTCGATGGGATTACCTCGGCGGTGCGCTCCGGTCATGGCCGTTTTTCCCAGGTAGTAATCCACATCGTCCGCAGTGAGCCGTTTCTCATGCGGAGAGGAGACGGAGGCGAAGAATGAGCTTATGCACGCAATTGCCACGACGGACGTTTCTCAAAGGGCTTGGAACCGCCGTCGCGCTTCCGTGGTTGGAGTGCATGCGTCCGGGTACGGTGGCTGCAGCCGCGGATACTGCGGTTGCCGGTGGAGCCGCTGCCGCTGGTAGTCCCGTGCGGATGGCGTTTGTCTTTTTTCCGAACGGCGTGATTCAGCCCGCCTGGAAGCCGGAACAGGAAGGGGCCGATTACAAGCTCCCCCCAACGCTCGAACCGCTCGCGCCGTTCAAGGACAAAATTAACGTCCTGACGGGTTTGGCGCAACATAATGGTTTCGACCTGGGTGACGGAGCGGGGGACCACGCACGCAGTGCCGCGTCCTTCCTCACGGGAGCCCATCCGTACAAAACGGCCGGCGCGAACATTCGTGTCGGAACATCAGCCGACCAGTTGGCGGCTTCCAAGATCGGCCGGCAGACAATCCTGCCGTCGCTTGAGGTTGGAATCGAGGGAGGCCGCAACGCCGGGAACTGCGATTCGGGTTATAGCTGCGCTTACTCCAACGCCATCTCCTGGAAGTCGCCGACGACGCCGATGGCGAAGGAGATCAGCCCCCGCGAGGTCTTCGAGCGGCTGTTCGGCGCGAAAGACGTTGATCCAAAAATGCGGGAACGGCGCGAGTTCTTCCGCAAGAGCATTCTCGACACCGTGGCTTCCGATGCACAACGGCTGCAACGATCGCTCGGTCAGACCGATCGCCGCAAGATCGACGAATACCTCACGGGAATCCGCGAGATCGAGCAGCGAATCGAACGCGCATCCAAAATTTCCCGTCAGCAGCCCCCGGACATGCAACTGCCGGAGGGAACCCCGCGCGAGCACGAGCAACACGTAAGGCTGATGTATGATTTGCTGGTGCTCGCCTTCCAGACCGATTCGACTCGCATTGCGACCTTTATGCTCGGCAATGAAGGGAGCAACAAAGCCTACACGATGGTCGGAGTGAAGGAAGGGCATCACACGTTGTCGCACCATGGCGGCAAGGAAGAAATGACTTCCCAGCTCCGTAAGATCGATCACTACCTCGTCACCCAGTTCGCGTACTTCCTCGAAAAGCTCAACGCCGTGAAAGAAGGGGAACGGACGCTGCTGCAGAATTCGATGATCGTCTACGGCAGCGGCCTGGGGGACGGCAACAGCCACCAGCACCACGACCTGCCGATCGTGATGGCCGGCGGCGGCGGCGGAACGATCAAAACCGGGCGGCACATCGTGCTTCCCACCAACACGCCGCTCAACAATTTGTTTCTGTCGATGTTCGATCGCATTGGAGCAACCGGCATCGGGCAGTTCGGCGACAGCACCGGTCGCCTGGAACAGATCGCCGGCTGAGCCCGCTTGCGAACGGATTCAATCCGTCGAGTTCATCGCGGAGACTCGGAGAGCGCTGAGAAGAAGAATGGAATAAGGAACCCAGGAGAAGAATTTCAGGATGTCGATGCAGAAGTGATCGAGAGATTGACCGATCCGGCGGTTATCCTTTTCGACATTGTTCACGCAGCAACAAGCTGACATTGTGCCGACCGCATCCCCGCTTTCTTCCTTTCCTGGTTTCCTGCGTTCCTTATTAAAATTGCGTTTCCGCAGTTCTCTATCTCTCCGTGGCGAAGACCATTCCCTGGCGAGCCTGTGAGGGTGGGATGGTCCCCCTGATGCGGCGCTTTTCTTGACCATCAACCTCGATCGATTTGTTCCGTCCGCAGCGTTTGCGCGACTGTCCCAGCTTGAACCATTTTGAGCTGCGATTCGCCCGCAGCCGACAAAGTCCTTTACAGTTCGGACTTAGCGGCGATATTATGGACGCGCGGCTCCGTCATGTGAACCAGCCGGCGGCCAATTTCCCAAGAGAGCGCTCTGCTTTCCCTTCGCTCCGGCAGTCACATCGCGCTGACGCATCTTACTTCGTTTTTTCGTGAGTTGTTCTTTTTCGGTACTCCGGTGTCTGTTTTCCGGACAATCATTTCCGCGAGCAAGGAGAATTTTCGGCCATGATCCGAAACGTTTATCCCCGATGGGTTCCTTCGAGCCGAGGCGCGGCGGTTGTGGTTCTTGCTGCCGCGGCTTTGTTGTTTCCATTCTTGACCGGTTGCGAAAAAGGGCCGCCGACCTTCAAGGAATTGATAGGTCAGGGTGAGGAGCAAAAAGAAGCACCAGCCCAAACGCCGGCCCCCGCGCAGCCCCAGGCTCCCGCGCAACTGACTCCCAAACCCGCGACACCTCCTCCGGCACCGAAGAAGCGAACGTCGCAGGAAATTCTGGGAGACTTCCAGCGGACAAAGCCTCAAGACCGGAACGATGGTCTATTGGCTGAAATGGCGGGGATGGAAGACGGTCTGGACCAGGTGACCGTGATGAACCTCAGCCGCAGCGCTGTTACGAACGCGGGCTTGAAGCATCTCGAAAAATTCGACAGCGTCACGTCGCTCGACCTGGGTGTCGTCGACCTGACAAACGACGGGCTCGTGTCCGTCTCCAAGATGAAAAATCTGGAGGAACTTTCCCTGGAGGGAACGCCGAAGCTCTCGCTGACGGCAAGTGACCCGAACGCCCGCACCATCGACGCCGGGCTCGCGTACATCAGAACGATGCCGAAACTCCGTTCACTCCGGTTGACCGGTGCAAAGTTCACCGACAAGGGGCTGGATGAAGTCGCGAAGATGAATGATATCGAAGCGCTCTACCTCGGCAACTCGGGAATTGGCGACGACAACCTCGTGCAGCTCAAGGGGCTCGATAATCTCCGCATTCTCGATCTAAGCGAAACGCGGATCACCGATAGAGGATTCGAACACCTGATGGCGTTGAAGAATCTGGAATGGCTTGACGTCGGCCGAAACAAAGATCGCATTCAGGGAGCCGGATACCTCGAAGCTCGCAACCGTGGCGGCTTCAAAAATCTGAAACACCTCGCTGTCTTCGACACCAAGTGGGGAGACAAAGGAATGCTGGGGGTGCAGAAAACCACCACTCTGGAATACCTCGACCTCGGTGACACGCTGGTCAACGATGTCAACTTGGAAGGGGTTAAGCCGAACAAAAACCTCCAGTCGATCTATCTGCATCGCAACAGCAATCTGACCAGTAACGGATTGAGATGGCTTTCGGCGTTTAAGGATTTGAACACGATTTATCTCGACAACACGCGCGGTGTTAACGACCAGGGCTTGGCCCACCTGACGAAGCTGAAAAAGCTGGAGCGGCTGGTCATCACGGAGACAGGCTGCTCCGAACGGGGAGCACGCGAGCTGAAGAAATATCTGCCGAATGTGAAAATCACGCTGAAGAATGGCGTTCCACCGCTGTAATAGACTGATCCAACTGTGTTGCGGGAGTGGTGTGTTTGACGCCGATTCCCGCCAGAAAAACGAAGCCCACTGACGGTTGTCGGTGGGCTTTTTTTTTCGCGCGATGCTCAGTTCGGTCGCCGCTCAGGGAAGCTGCGTGGTGCCCATCAGATAGCGATCGCATTCGCGGGCAGCGCCGCGTCCCTCATTGATCGCCCAGACAACGAGGCTTTGCCCGCGTCGGCAATCGCCGGCCGCGAAGACTTTGTCGACGTTCGTGCGGTATTTGTTGTATTCCGCCTGGTAGTTGCTCCGCGGATCGAGCGTGACACCGAGCTGCTCGGAAACGGTCGATTCCGGGCCGAGGAAACCCATCGCCAGCAGAACCAGATCCGCCTCGAACGTCTCCTCCGACCCGTCCACCACGCTGAACGGCGCGCCGCCGGGAGCCGGCTTCGACCAGTCGACCCGGCAGGCTTTCAAGCCCTTCACGTGCCCCTGCTCATCGCCGAAAAACTCGACGGTCGAGATTTCGAATTCGCGGGGGTCGCGCCCGAATTTGGCGGCCGCCTCGGCGTGGCCATAGTCAATGCGGAAGACGCGCGGCCACTGCGGCCAGGGATTATTCGGCGCACGCTCGTTCGGCGGCATCGGAACGATTTCGAAGTTCACAAGGCTCTTGCAGCCATGCCGCAGCGACGTGCCGATGCAGTCGTTCCCGGTGTCGCCGCCGCCGATCACAATGACGTTTTTGTCTTTCGCGCTGATGAACTTGCCGTCGGCCAGTTCCGAATCGAGCAGGCTCTTGGTGTTCGCGTGCAGAAATTCCATCGCGAAGTGAACGCCCTTCAAGTCGCGGCCCGGAATGGGAAGATCGCGGGGACGTGTGGCGCCGGTGCAGAGGATGACGGCGTCGAACTCGTCCAGCAGCTGCTTAGCCGGCAAGTTCTTTCCGATTTCGGTATTCGTGACGAATGTCACCCCTTCAGCGGCCATCTGTTCGACGCGGCGCTCGACGATGGTCTTTTCGAGCTTCATGCTGGGAATGCCGTACATCAGCAAGCCGCCGATGCGATCGTGCCGCTCGTAGACGGTTACCGAATGACCGGCTGAGTTGAGTTGCTGGGCGGCCGCGAGTCCGGCGGGCCCCGAGCCGACGACGGCGATCTTTTTTCCGGTTCGTTCGGCGGGGACGTTCGGCTCAACCCACCCTTCCTCGAAGCCTTTGTCGATGATGGAACATTCGATGTTCTTGATCGTCACCGGCGGTTCGATAATTCCCAGCACGCAGGAACCTTCGCACGGCGCCGGGCAAACACGTCCGGTGAATTCCGGAAAGTTGTTCGTCTTGTGCAAGCGGTCGAGCGCGTCCCGCCACCGATTGCGATAGACGAGATCATTCCATTCGGGAATGAGATTGTTGATCGGACAGCCGGCAGCCATGTTGGCCATCAGATCGCCGGTATGGCAGAACGGCACGCCGCAATCCATGCACCGGGCTCCCTGCTCGCGCAGTTCCGATTCGGGCATGTGCTCGTGGAACTCGTTCCAGTCCAGGATGCGCAATAACGGATCGCGCTCGTGCGGGGTTTGTCGGGTGAACTCCTTGAAGCCGGTCGGCTTTCCCATGACGTCGTCTCACTCTCTCAATCTGTCGATCGTCTTTTGTGTTGTTTCGTGTGATCTCGGTGTTGTTCGGAGCGGCTGTTAATTTGCTCGATCGGGCGATTCCGATGAATCAAACTTCGTTTCAGGCGGGCGACGCGCCGCCGGAGATTATTTTTGACCGCCGCGCGAAACGATGACCGCGTTCGGATCGGAATCGGCCGCCAGACTTGGCGTCTCCGCGGCTTTGCTGCTGCGTTCGGCCGCCATCTCCGCGAGCGCCCGCTTGTAATCGACCGGCATGACCTTCGTGAACGATTTCACGCTGGTTTCCCAGTCGTCGAGAATTTGCTCCGCCACGGTCGAACCAGTGTAATTGTGGTGGTTTTGAATCAACTGCTTCAGTTCCGCCACGTCTTCATCAGCCTCGACACTCTCCAATTCGACCATTTCGAGATTGCAGTTGCCGAGCAGCTGATCGTGCGGGTCGTAAACATAGGCGATGCCGCCGGACATTCCCGCCGCGAAGTTGCGCCCGGTCGGACCGAGGATCACGGCGCGGCCGCCGGTCATGTATTCGCAGCCGTGATCGCCGACCCCCTCAATCACCGCGTGCGCGCCGGAATTGCGGACGCAGAACCGTTCGGCCGCGCGCCCGCGGAAATACGCCTCGCCGTGAATGGCTCCGTAGAGCGCCACATTCCCGATAAGGATGTTTTCCTCGGGCTTGAAGGTGACGGTCTTCGGGGGATAGATAATGATTCGGCCTCCGGAAAGCCCTTTGCCGACGTAATCGTTGGCATCCCCTTCCAACTCGACGGTAACTCCGTGCGCCAGCCACGCTCCGAGGCTTTGTCCGGCCGAACCTTTCGCTTCGATATGAATCGTGTCGTCCGGCAGCCCCTCCGGTCCCCATTCCTGCGAAACATGATGGCTGAGCATGGTGCCGAAGGCCCGGTCGATGTTCTCGACAATCATCGGGACGCGTTTGGGACGCTTTTCGTAAATCGAGGCCCAGCACTCCTCGATCAGCTTGTTGTCGAGGACATCTTCCAAGCCGTGGTTCTGCGAGATGGTGCAGTAAACCTGCACATTGGGATGCGGCTTGGGCGCGGGGGTCAAGATCGGAGAAAGATCGAGCCCCTTGGCTTTCCAGTGGTCCTTCGGCGGATCGAACTCAAGCATGTCGCAGCGGCCGACCATGTCGTTGATCGTCCGGAAGCCGAGTTCCGCCATGATCTCGCGGCATTCTTCCGCCACCATGAACAGGTAGTTGACGACGTACTCGGGCTTGCCGGTGAATTTCTTGCGGAGTTCCGGATCTTGCGTCGCGACGCCGACCGGACAGGTGTTGAGGTGACACTTTCGCATCATGATGCAGCCGAGCGTAATCAGCGGCGCGGTCGAGAAGCCGAACTCCTCCGCCCCCAGCATGCAGGCAATCGCGACATCACGTCCGGTTTTCAATTGCCCGTCCGTTTGCAATCGAACGCGGCTGCGGAGATCGTTCATCACCAATGTCTGGTGCGTCTCGGCAATGCCCAGTTCCCACGGCAAGCCGGCGTGCTTGATGCTCGTTAACGGCGAGGCACCTGTACCGCCGACGTCTCCCGAAATCAGGATGTTATCGGCGTGTCCTTTCGCGACTCCCGCGGCGATCGTGCCGACGCCGACCTCGGAGACCAGCTTCACGCTGATTCGCGCCGAGGGGTTCGAATTCTTCAGGTCGAAGATGAGTTGTGCGAGATCTTCGATCGAATAAATATCGTGGTGCGGCGGCGGGCTGATAAGCCCAACCCCGGGGGTGGAATGCCGGACGGAAGCGATCACTTGATCCACTTTTCCACCGGGAAGTTCTCCCCCTTCACCTGGCTTGGCTCCCTGTGAGATTTTGATCTGTAGCTCATCGGCGTTGGTGAGATACCAGCTCGTGACACCGAATCGCCCCGACGCCACCTGCTTGATGGCCGATCGCTTCGAATCGCCGTTTTCGAGCGGCTGGAAGCGCGCGTAGTCTTCTCCCCCTTCGCCGGTGTTACTCTTGCCCCCGAGGCGGTTCATGGCAATGGCGAGGGTTTCATGCGATTCCGCGGAGATTGATCCGAAGCTCATCGCACCGGTGCAGAACCGCTTGACGATTTCGGAAGCCGGCTCTACTTCGTCGAGGGGGACCGGCGTCCCCTGCTTGAACTTCAGCAGCCCGCGGAGATGGCACTCGCGGCTGGTTTGCTCGTTGATCCGTTTGGCGAATCGGCGATACGCCTCGCGCTCGCCGGTGCGGGCGGCGGCTTGCACTTCCGCAATGGTATGCGGATTCCAGGCGTGCTTCTCGCCCGACTTGCGCCAGTGAAACAGTCCTGGGTTCGGCAAGACCGGCAAGCGGACCTGATCGCGCGTGGGGTAACCCAACTCGTGCCGACGAATCAATTCTTCGGCGACGACGTCAAACCCAATCCCCCCAATGCGGCTGGCCGTGCCGCTGAAGCACAGATCGATGACCGACTTGTCGAGCCCGACCGCCTCGAAGATTTGCGCCCCCTTGTAGCTTTGCAGCGTCGAGATCCCCATCTTCCCCATCACCTTGAGAAGCCCTTTGGCCACTCCCTTGCGATAGGAAGCGACGATCTTCGCGTCAGTCCAGGTCTCTTCGAGCAGCCCTTCCTCTCGAGCGCGGGTCAGAGCTTCGAAGGCGATATACGGGTTGATGGCGTCGGCTCCGTAGCCGACGAGCAGGCAGTGATGGTGTACCTCGCGGGCCTCGCCCGATTCGAGGACGATGCCGATCCGCGTGCGTTCTTCATTGCGGACGAGGTGATGATGCACCGCACCGGTCGCGAGCAGCGAACTGATCGCGATCCGGTCCGGGCCGATGTTCCTGTCGGAGAGAATGACGATGCTGTAACCATCGGCGATGGCCTGCCGCGCCTCGTTGCAGACGCGTTCGAGAGCCGGGCGCAGACCGGCGGTCCCCTCGGCGCGGGGGAAGGTGATGTCGATGGTGCGGGTCTTCCAGCCGCGATGGTCCAGATGCTTCAGCGCCGCGAGCTCTTCGTTGGTGAGGATCGGATGCGGCACGATCAACCGGTGGCATTGCCCCTCGGTTGTCTCCAGCAGGTTTCCTTCCGGACCGATGAAGCACTCCAGCGACATGATGATTTCCTCGCGAATCGAGTCGATCGCGGGATTCGTCACCTGTGCGAAGAGCTGCTTGAAATAGTCGTAGAGCATTCGCGGCTGGTCGCTCAGGCATTCCAGTGCCGCGTCGTTCCCCATCGAGCCGATCGGGTCTTTCTCTTGACGCAACAGCGGAATGAGCATGAAGTTGATCGTCTCGATCGAGTAGCCGAACGCCTGCATGTTCGACAGGAGTTGCTCATCGTCGAGACGCGGTTCCGTCTTGGCGGTCGGAAGCTTGCTCAACTCGAGCCGCTGACGCTCCAGCCACTCCTTGTAGGGACGTTTGCTCGCGACGTCATGCTTTAATTCGGCGTCGTCGATGATCCGTCCCTGCTCGAAATCGACCAGGAACATGCGCCCGGGCTGTAAGCGTCCTTTTTGCTTCACATTTTCCGGCGGGATGTCGAGCACGCCGACTTCGCTGGCCATCACGACTTTATCGTCGTTGGTGACGTAGTACCGGCTCGGGCGCAGCCCGTTGCGATCGAGCACCGCGCCGATGTACCGTCCATCGGTGAAGGAGATCGACGCCGGGCCGTCCCACGGCTCCTGCAGGGCGGAGTGATATTCGTAGAAGGCACGCTTTTCCTCGGCCATCGAATCATGGTTCTGCCATGCTTCGGGGATCATCATCATCACCGCTTCCGGCAACGAACGACCGGCGTGAAGCAGCAGCTCGAGCGCGTTGTCGAAATTGCCCGAGTCCGAGCATTCGGGCTCGATGATGGGAAACAGCTTTTCGAGGTCTTCGCCGAACAGGTCGCTTTTCATCACCCCTTGCCGGGCGAACATCCAGTTGGCGTTTCCACGCAGCGTGTTGATTTCTCCATTGTGTGCCATGAAGCGGCAGGGCTGGGCGCGATCCCAGCTGGGGAAGGTGTTTGTCGAGAACCGGGAGTGAACCATCGCAAGGTGGCTGGTGTAGTCCGCTGCCTGCAAGTCGGGGAAATAGGGCACGACTTGCATCGCCGTGAGCATCCCCTTGTAGATGATCACCTTCGTGGAGAGCGAGCAGAAGTAAAACATGAGCGCCTGCGGAAGTCCGCTGGCGCGCAGCAACCGGCTGGAAAGTTTCTGAACGATGAACAGTTGCCGTTCCAGAGTTTCTTGGCCGATGCCATCCGCCGCCGCGATAAAGAGCTGTTCCATCACCGGTTCAGCGGCTCGGGCCGAGGGACCGATATCCGCTGCGTCCCGCCGGGTGGGAAGCGGACGCCAGCCAAGCAGCGTCTGTCCCTGCTCGGCGATGATCCGGTTCACCGTTTCTTTGCAGAGTGCACGGTGCTGCGGATCGGTCGGAAGAAAAACGTTTCCGACGCCGTAGCGGCCCGGTTCCGGGAGTTCGATACCGAGATCTTCCTTGGCCACTCGCTTCAGGAACTCGTGCGGCACGGCAGTGAGAATTCCCGCGCCGTCACCGGTGTTGGCCTCGCAGCCGCAGGCGCCGCGATGAACCATGTGCCGAAGAATCCGATCGGCGTCATCGATGATTTGCCGGGAGCGCTCCCCTTTGATGTGCGCGACGAAGCCGACACCGCAACTGTCGTGCTCGTAAAACGGGTCGTATAGTCCGACAGGTTTCGGATAGCCGTATCCGAACGGCAATCGGGGGGAGAAATTTTGCGGCTGGCCGGCTTCGAATTGTGGTTTCGTCATCATCACTCTCGCTGATCTACTTATTAATCCATCACTCCGATGCAACGTCGTGTTGCATGCAACGCCTCTCTCGACGGCGCATTCCGTTTCCTTATCGACAAACATTCCCCGGTGGATGCGGCTCGCGCGGCAGAGAGAACCATTCGATCACTCTGCCTGTGCAAGCCGGCATGTCTGGGAACAGGGCATCCTGCCGGGCAGCGTCTCCGTGAAGAGACGCTGTACTGTGTTATCCGGCGTCAACCATCCTTGAGGCCGCCGGTTTCTAAATCAGGATGTCCGCACGGTATCGGCGGGAAGTGAAGCCCGCCCGGTTTTCTGAAAGGTATCCGGGTCTTCGTGCAGAAGTTCGACGAGTTTATTCGCAGCGGTCGTTAACGTCCGGTTTCGCTTGTGCACGATCCCCAGCGGCCGGAACCATTTCACTCCTTCAACGGGCACAATCTCCAGCAATCCGGCTTCCACTTCCCGTCGCACGGTTGGTGCGGGGAGCAGCGCGATGCCGGAACCGATTTCCACGGCCCGTTTGATATTCTCAACATTATCGAAAACGTGCACGATATTCACCGAGACGCGAGCCTGTTTCAACCAGCGGTCGACTTGCCGTCGAATGGTCAATTCGGGAGTGAACCCGACGAAGTCCTCGCCGTCGAGTTCGTCCACCGACACGGAATCTCGCCCCGCGAAATGATGATCGGGCGGAACGACAATGACCATCTCCTGCTCTTGCCAGGGAATGCAACTGATCTCGCCGCCGTCGCGTGGAAAGGAGACCAGTCCGAGGTCCACTTCTTCGTTGACCACGCGGGTATAGACGTCGTCCGGATGAAGATACTCGATTTGCAGCGTCGCGTCCGGAAAGTGCGATTCAAATCGCTTCACATAGGAGTCCATCTGCAGCAGTCCAACCGAATAGATCGCAGCGACCCGCACCCGGCCGACAACTTTGTTCCGCATCTGCTGCACGCGGTCCTCGACGTTTCGGAACGATTCGAGAATCTTGCGGCAACCATCGTAATAGACCTGTCCGGCGGGGGTCAGTTCCAAGGGGCGTTTGGAGCGGTCGATCAACTGGCAACCGAGGCGCTTTTCGAGCTGATGGACCGCCTGACTGGCGGAAGACTGCGAAACGTTATGGGCGTCGGCCGCCTTCGAAAAGCTGCCCCGCGCAACGACTTCGCAAAAGATTTCGACATTTCGCAAGTGCATGGGACGGTGCCGGACGACTATAAGGAACGCTGATACAGGCTAGCCGACGGTATTAAAAATGCGAATAGGCAGTCTACGCTGGCAAACTCCGGTTCGTCAAGCGCCGAACCCCCGGTTTTAGTGCCCAAACTCAGCGTTTTTTGGGATGAGCCGGCAGCGAATTCCGTCCCTTTGGCACGGCGGCCGCCCCCCATGCTTTGTCTTTCGGTCGATCGGCATCCGCGCGGGAAGGCCGGGAAGCTACAATCGCCCCTCGATGAGTCAACCAGAGCCCCTCAAATTGGCCCGTATTGACAGGCGAATCGGATGACCAAAGGAAAGAGTGAGTTGCGGAGGATCTCCCGGTGATGACGCACTCGAGTTGGAGAATCCAAATCGTCGCCGTGCTGGCGATGATCATGCTGGCGGGTTGTGGAGGAGCCTCATCAACAAAAGACTCGCCGGGTACGGCGGCATCGAATCCCGCAACGGCGAACTCCCCTCTGCCGAGTCCGCATCAGCCCGAGGGAGAATCGAAGAGCGAACCGACCGGCAAGGCCGCCCCCCCAGGAAAGGCGGAGACCAAGGTACCCCAGCGGCCCTCTCTCGCGAATGAATCGACCCCAACCGGAGCCCCCCCAACTCCGGACTCTCCCGATGCCGCCGTCATGGCCGTACTGTTGGGGATTCGAGAGAAACACCCGGAGGCCGTCTGGGATTTCCTTCCCGGCTCGATGCAGCGTCATCTCAATGAGGCAGTGCGCGAGTTCGGTCGCTCCATCGACGCGGAGATGTGGAACCGTTCGATGGGACTGCTCAAAAAGATCGTGCAGATTTTCGAGACGAAAAAAGAGTTCATCTTCGAGAACCCGCACTGGAAAACGGCGGAGCGAATCGACGCGCGGGAATTTCAGGCGCATTGGGACGACATCGTCGGACTGTGCAGCGCGCTGGTGAACAGTGAGCTATCGGACGTTGAACGCCTGAAGAAGTTCGACGGACGCGCGTTCCTCGCATCCACCGGTGCGAAGGTGATCGGATCGCTGGAGATGCTGTCAAAATCGGTGAAGAACAGCCCGTTTGGTTTGCTCGCGGATGTGAAAGTCAAGCTGAAATCGCGGAACGGAGAGGTTGCGGTCATCACAATCGAAGTTCCCGGCCAGCCCCCCACCGACCATGAATTCGCTCTTCTGGAGGGGAAATGGTGCCCGCGATCCTGGGTGGAATCGGCACCGCGGCTCGAGGCCCTCCCGCCGATGATAGCCGGCGTGCTAAAGTCGGACCTGGTTGCGAAGCGGAAAGAAGTCTTCATGCAGGATCTCGATCTCGTCGAGCAGGGCATCAACGACCTGCTCGACGCGAAGACCGCGAAGGAGTTCAACGACTACGTCGAGCAGGCGGTCATTCCGTTCCTGTCACAAAGGATTGAGAACCTGCGACCGAAGCCAGCGGCCTCGGATGTGAAGGCGACGGGAGGGAGCAGCAGCACGACTCCGGAAGGAGTGACGGTTGTCGTGAAAGGAATGCTCGACGAGAAAGCGGCAGACGCGCTCAGTCTCAAACTTGCCGGTTTATCGGACAATACGAAATTGAGCGTCGTGATCGGCCCCACCATAAAAGGGGAAACGACGGAGTTTATTGTGACTCCCGTCGCCGACGTTCAGCGATTTGCATCGCGCCTTGAGATCGGCAAGGTGGTCGCGGTCGACGCCGCGGTACGCAGCGTAACGGTGGCTATTCCGTCCGAGAAGCCGGGCACTCCTTGAAGTTCGCCTGGGGAAGTCTTGCCCAGTGTCGGCGCGCTGAGTGTGAAGCGCCAGTGATTTCGCGCGGACTCGTCATGCTGCGGAGTCAGGCAGCGTCGGAGGCGGACTCTTCGTCGTCGTACACGAGGAAGAAGATGTTGTTGATCGCGTCTTCGAGATAGACCTTGATGTTCTCGCTCGAGACGGACTCCATAAGTTGTTCCAGTTGTTCGACGACACGATCCACCTCTTCACAGGTGATTTCTTCGTACTCGCTTTCGTCGAACATCCGATCATCGAGGTTTTCGTCAGCCATGATTCCTCCTTCGAGACGGAGCATCCCCGACCGCCCGCTTGGGATCCGCTATTAATATCGACGCGGGCTTGCCGATCTCATGAGGGGGAGACGGGCAGAGATGGGCCAACTTGCCTGAAGGAAATCCAGGCTTTCACGAATGGAACGAGCGGGAGCCAAAGGGTTGCCGTGCTGGAAGGAGTTGCCAGGAAACGCTTTGTGAAGACAGGGAGCGGAGAGTCCGGGGGGAGACCTTCTTTGGGATCCGGCGCATTACATGCGCCGCCCCCTTTGACCCCAGATTCGCTTGGCCCGCCTACTTCTTTTTTCCGCGGCGGTTCTTGGCACTGGCAGTTTTTCGCCGGGTCGCTCCCTTGGCCTGAGCTTTCGTTTTCCCGGTATGCGTCTTCTTTTTTGATTTCTTCTTTTTCTTTCGCGACTCGGCCTGGGAATGCACGTGGGTACTGACAGGTTCGGCTTGTGTTCCAGCCGACTTTTTGGGGGATGGTGTTTTGCTGCCGAAGACCTGGTCCCACCCATCCGCGAATTTGACGGTCGACCCGGTGTGCACAGTGTATCCGGTCATGAGTCGCTTCTCCTCTAATCCTGGACCGTTGGCGAATTGCGACGTCTGTCGCAGGTTCCGCTGCGGTTCTACGTCAATACGCTGATTATTTTAGCTCTCGCCGAAGCCGAGCAGTCGGCGAATTCCTTCCCACGGTTGAATGTACGTCAGAAACGGGAGCCCGTCGACCGTCGGCTCCTGTTGCCCGGTAACGCCGTCGACCGCGGGACCATTTCGGACCATTTCTTCCAGCGCTCGGAGTTGTTGTCTCCGGTCGAGCGGCCGAAGAAACTCGGTTCGTTCCCGTAGAAGCAGGACTGCTGCCGCGAGTGCGAACGCTCCCCAATTGCTCGTTCCCGCGATGATGTTCCAATGAGTCGCGACACGACACGGGATGCGAGCGCTTTGCTCCCCATCGAGTCGCCGCGCGAACTCTTCCCAGGGGACGCTCCCCATGCCGATCTCGTTCGCGCCGTCGCCGATGCCGATCGTTTTCGCATCTGGGAAGCGTTGACCGATCTCCTCGAACAGCCGGTGCGTTTCCGCGACGTACTCATCGATCGCGACGCCGCGCATGTTGTAACAATGGTCTTGGAACTCTAGCGGGACACGTGAGGTGAATGCCTCCAGTGGAGCCGGGCCGGTGCGTGCTTGTGCTTTGAAAGATTCGAGGGTGTGGTTCGGGCCGACCCGCTCAACCGCTATCAAATGTGTGAGCGATTGTCCTCCGGCGGAGCAGGTATCGGAATCGAAGAACTTTTCCGCTGAGTTTCGGACTCCTCGGGGAAACTCCAGCGGTTCGCGCGTGTAACCTGCCGCCTGTGCCGCTGCTCGGACCGCCGACAAACACATGTTGTCGGTCACGAGGGTCGTGCGGATGCCAACCTCCTCAAGCGCGAGTGCGAGCAGCACCGCGCCAGGGGGGCCATCGGTCTCGGCGGCGGCAATTTGGGCAGACGGCACAAAAAAACCGGTGACAATCGCGGCATGGCGGCCGTGGTGCGCGAGGTGTTCGGCAGCTTCAGCCAGGTGGCCGGCGCACAACGGTCCATATTGCGACTCGGTGGAAATTAGACCACGGCGCGCGGGATCGCGGCGGATCAGTGCGTCAAAATCGTTGATCAATGCGCGCTCGGAGCTCAATGGATTTGATCCTTCGGATCATTCTGCGGTGATATGTCGGATCGATGCAAGCGATGCACCTTCAGATCTGTTGCGAGGTTTCCTTCTCAGGGGCGGGAACAACCCTTTTGAGTTGTTCTTGGTTCTGAGAAAACGTGCGCGGCGCATTAATTGTCGGTGGACAGGCTCACCTGATGTTGCAAGAATCCGTCCTTGAACGGCCTTACGTAGCGCGCACATTGCGCAGCTCTCGCTGCAAGTACGTGGAGTGCCGGGGCATCCTCCTTTCAACCGCTGGATCGGCGATGGAGAAAAAGAAGCTTTCAACTCAGGAGATTCTCGCGCGCGCCCGGCAACAAGCGGCTGGTGCCGAGGGCGGGCAGCCTCCTGCCTCTGACAAGCCTGCAGCTCCGGATAAGGGGGCACCGGCGGAAGAAGCTGCGGCGAAGCCCGCGGCTGAGGTGTCGAAGCCTGCGGCAGCGGGTGGAGCTCCGAAGTCCACAAAAGACATTCTCGCTGCCGCACGTGCACAGGCCGGTGGCGCTGCGAAGCCTGCGGCGGGCGGCGAGGCGAAGCCCGCCGGGGCACCGAAATCCACCAAAGATATTCTGGCTGCCGCGCGGGCCCAGGCCGGATCTGGAGGGGGAGAGCCAGCAGGCAAGGCTTCTCCTGGTACCCCAAAGCCAACCGTGGCGAAGGCAGGTGCGGCGGCGCTGCCGGCAGGAGATCGTCCATCGCTGGATGAGATGCTCAAGGCGGTGCGCGAGGGAAAACCGGTCGAGGCGAGCGCCCAGGCGCAGGGTGGTGCCGTTCCGACGCTTCCGCCCCGTCCACAGAAACCGGCACCGGTGGCGAAGAAAGCGGAGCCAGTCGAGAAGCGGCGAAATTTTCTCGTGGTGCTGGTGGCAACTCCTTTCGCATTTGCTTGGACCCTCTTCACGATGACATCCGCGATCGCGGCACTGGCAACGGCACGGTTCATGATGCCGAATGTGCTCGTCGAGCCGCCAAGCAAGTTCAAGGTGGGGCCGGCGAGCGATTATCCCCCCGGTGCGGTCTCAACAAAGTGGACGGCGCAGTTCGGCGTTTGGATAGTCCACACGATGTACAAGGGGAAGGATTTGATCTATGCGTTGCAGACCGTCTGCACGCATCTTGGCTGCACCCCCAACTGGTTGGAGGGGGAGCAGAAATTCAAGTGCCCGTGCCACGGATCAGGGTTCTACATTACTGGCGTCAACTTCGAGGGGCCGGCCCCCCGCCCGCTGGAGCGAATGGGAATTCGGGTGGCCGAGGATGGAATGCTGGAAGTCGATAAGAGTGTGAAGTTTCAGGAAGAGATGGGGCAGTGGGAAGATCCCGCGAGCTTTGTGCAGGTCGGCTAGCCGCGACGTGAAATTGCGAGGTTCTTCGTCTGGGTCGATTCGGGGAATTGTTGTCCAGGCGAGTTTGGGTCAGACAGGTATTTTTCAAGACGCGCCCGCCGTGAAACGCGGCCGCGCAACCCGCCTTCGGTGGCGCGGGTGAAGTAAGAGGGAAGAGGGGCAAGATGTCCGTCGGGGACTATATTCGCGACTCGCAAATCTGGAAGAGTATCTTCCGGCACCCGGCTCCGCATGATCGGAGAAACCGGGTGGTCGTCATGCTGACGAACTTCTTTCTGCACCTTCATCCGGTTTCCATCAAAGAGCAGGGGATCGCCCTCTCATACACTTGGTGCATGGGCGGAATCACCTTTTTCCTCTTCCTGGTCGAGACGATTACCGGCGTGCTGTTGATGTTCTACTACCGGCCGACGCTGGAGTGGGCGTTTAACGATATTCTCGCGCTCCGCGACGTGACGACGCTGGGAATCATGCGGGAGATTCATCGCTGGGGGGCCCACGCGATGGTGATTACCGTGTGGCTGCACATGTATCGTGTGTTTCTCACCGGCAGCTATAAGCCCCCTCGCGAGTTCAACTGGGTCGTCGGCGTGCTGCTGCTGGTGCTGACGCTGCTCCTGTCATTCACCGGATATTTGCTGCCGTGGGACCAGTTGGCGATCTGGGCCATTACAGTCGGTTCGAATATGGCCCGCGCAACGCCGTTTCTGGGGCATGAGGGACCCGGGGCGCAGTTGTTGAACGTGGGCGGTTTCGATTTGATTACGAACGCCAGCGACGCACGATTTTTGCTGCTGGGCGGCCGATTCGTCGGCGAGGCGACTTTGAATCGGTTCTACATCATGCACTGCGTGGCGATTCCGCTGGTGGTGGCGGGGTTGATTGCCATTCACTTCTGGCGGGTGCGCAAAGATGGCGGGATTAGCCAGCCGCTGTAGTGCTGGGTGGGTCGGTGCGGCCGACGTTGGATCGAATTTTCAGCGGGGCTCGTGGAAGCGTGTGGTTTCTGTAGTTCTTTTGTTTGCCTGACGGACGGTACCGAGGATGTTCGACTCTCATCCCGATCTGACGACGAAAGTCATTCAGGGGCTCGGCTGGATTTATCTGGTCTTGTTCGCGATGAATGCCTGCTGGACGGTGCGCAGCTTTAAGCTGGGGGGGCACACGCGTGTTCGCCTGCTCGGCTTGCTCGAGTCCGAGCAGGAGCTTCCCACCGCGGCCTTCTGGGCCTTGTATTCCATCTTCCTGTTCCTGATCGCCTTGGCGCACTTTGCGACGGCGGACCCGGCCTCAAAGTTCTTGATTCGTCTGCCGGAATGGTTCAAGGCCTACGTCGATTTTGTTGTTGCCGATCCCCGTCTCTTCTTCGCGGGTTCGATGATCGCTTTTATCGTGATGTTCATGGTGCGGGAATGGCTGGTGAAGCCGACCGTTGCCTGGGTGCTGTTGAACATCTCGCTGCTGTTCCTCGCCCTCAGCATGACCGACTACGACTTCCGGCAGATCGTCGGCAAGCCCGACAATGTGCCGATCGTCGCGATGTTGTTCATTGTCGGCTATTTCACCTGGCTGTATTTCAAGCGGGCGGTCGATAACGACCATCGTGTCGCGGAAGGGCGGCCGTTGTTCGAGAGTGAAAAGAACGAAAAGGTTCTCGTCTGGCCCGACCTTGTCTACACCGAGCTGATCTGCATGGTGGTGTTGACGGTGATCCTTGTGGCGTGGGGCATCGGCCTGCAGGCGCCGCTGGAAGAGCCGGCCTCCTCGGTGAAAACGCCGAACCCGTCGAAAGCGCCGTGGTACTTCCTCGGTTTGCAGGAAATGCTCGTTTATTACGATCCGTGGCTGGCAGGGGTTGTTTTCCCGAGCATGATCATCGTCGGCCTGATGGCGATTCCGTACATCGACTTCAACAAGAAGGGGAACGGGTACTACACGTTCAACGAGCGGAAGTTCGCCATCGTGACCTTCATGTTCGGCTTTTTGCCGCTGTGGATCGCCATGATCATTCTGGGGACATTCTTGCGAGGGCCGAACTGGAATATCTTCGGCATCTACGAATTCTGGGATGTGCACAAGCTCGAGGTGCTCAACAACGTCAACCTGTCGGAGATGTTCTGGCTGAACGGGCTGCACCAGCCGCTGCCCGTGGCGCCGGCCGGTTCGTCCGGGTGGTTGCAGGCGGGTTATATCCTCCTGCGGGAGGCGCCCGGTTTCATCGCGGTGCTGGCCTACCTGATGGTGTTGCCGCCGGTGCTGGCGCTGCTCCCCTATTTCCGTAATTTTTACAGTCGGATGGGTTTCATCCGTTACATGGTGCTGACGAACGTCGGGCTGATGATGGCGGCGCTGCCGATCAAAATGGTGCTCCGCTGGGCCATCAACCTGAAGTACATCGTCGCCATCCCGGAATGGTTTTTTAACATCTGACCGTTTTTTCATTTGGCCGTTTTGTTCGAGGAGAGGTGAGCGCCCATGCCGGCGACAGACACCTATGTCCGTGATCTGAAGAAGGTGCACGTCGTGTTCGCGCTGTCGTGCGCGGCGCTGTTCGTCACCACCATCTGGATGATGGCCGCCGATCACAAGGAAGAGTGGACCGACCACCAGCGCACCTGGGAGCGGATTCAGGAGACGACGATCAAACGGGCGGAGAGTCGGATCAAGGATAATCCCGAATACGACAGCCAATCGGAAAAGCTCGCCACGGAGTTGAAGTCCGCTGAGGATGCTTTAAAGGCCAAGCACACGGAGCAAAACAATCTTGCAGCGGAGTTGCAGAAGGCCGAAATGGCATTCGATCTGGCGGGGCGCAAAGTTCGCGAGTATCGCGCCTACCGCGATAAGGCCCGCGCCGACTACGACCTGGATGTCCGAGATGCCAAACCGAACGAAGTACTTGCGGCAGGGCGGAAACGGTTCGATGACGCGCAGGCAACCGTCGACAAGCTCGAACTCGAACTGCAGGCAAAAGAGGCTGCCCGCAATACCGCAAAGCAAAAGTTCGATGACCTCACAAAATCACGAGACGAGATTCAAGCGGGTTTGAAAAAACTCAATTCCGATTTCACTCGCCTCGACGCCGCTTACCAGAAACTCGAACCTGACAGTTGGTTTTCGCGCGGCAAGCGGAGATTTATGGAATGGCCGATCATCAACGGCTTCAACTCCCATTTGAAGATCGTGCAAGACTGGATTCCGAACGGCCGCATCAAGCTCGGCATGGCGACGACCGCGCGGTTCGATCGCTGCCGGACCTGCCATCTGGCGATCGACCGCATCGAGACGGGGAACGTCCCGGCGTTTCCGTTCGGGCATCCGGAAGGGGAATCGATCGCTGACTGGGTCCGCGAAAAGAAGTTCCCGCAGCCTTACTCGACACATCCCAATCCCGATTTGTACCTGACAGCCGCCAGCCCCCATCCGGTTGGGAAGTTCGGCTGCACGCTCTGTCACGACGGACAAGGCTCGGGAACGTCGTTCACGAATGCGTCGCACACCCCCAACGATCCGCACATCGACCATGAGTGGCACAAAGAGTATGGCTACCATTCAAATCACTTCTGGGAATACCCGATGCTCCCGAAGCGGTTCGCGGAGTCGTCCTGCATTAAATGCCACCATCAGGTCTCCGAGCTCAAAACCCATCCCAAGTTCGGCGCGACCGCACCCACCGTGGCGCGGGGGCGCGATCTGATTCAGAAGTACGGCTGCTTCGGCTGCCACGAAATTCACGGCTTCGACGGCGGAAAGCCGATCGGTCCCGATCTTCGGCTGGAGCCGTCCACCGAAGAAGAAGCGAAGAAGATCGCCGCCGATCCGACCCAGAAAGCAGGGCAGGAACGCAAGGTCGGCCCGGCGCTCCGGCATCTCAAGTCGAAGACGACGGAAGAATGGGTTGCCTATTGGACGGCCGAGCCGAAACGCTTCCGTCCGACAACGAAGATGCCGCAGTTCTTCGATCTGTCAAATTTGAAGGACGACCATGCACAGAAATTGCAGCCGATCGAAATCGCGGCGGTGACGCAATACTTGTTCGACAAATCGCAGCCGCTCGAAACTCTCTCGCCGGCCGAAGGATACGAGCCGAACGCCGAGCGTGGCAAAGAGTTGTTCTCGCGCCGCGGCTGCCTGGCGTGCCACTCGCACGAGGCATTTGGCGGAATCGCTCAGGACTTCGGACCGGATCTGAGCAAGGTCTATGCAAAGGTCAAGCCGGGGCCGGAAGGGTTCCGCTGGCTGTACACCTGGATTCGCGATCCGGAGCGGCACCACAAGCGGACGAAGATGCCGCATCTCTACATTGAGCCGGAGGTGATTGGGGGAGAGCAAACCGACCAGGCGGCCGACATCGCCGCGTTTCTGCTCAGCCACAAGAAGGGGCCGGACGATCAATATCCGGAGGTTCCGTTCAACGCGGAGGTTCTTGACGAGCTGACGAATCTATACCTCGCCAAGGCGCTCAAGAACGACGCTCGCAAAGATTTGCTCGCGACCCGCAAATACCCGCTTCCCAAGGAAGAGGTTAAGGGGGACGAAATCGAATTAGTCACCGCACCTGATGCCGGACGGCCGGACGATGCCGCATGGCGGCGGATGAAGCTCAACTATGTGGGACGACGGACGATTTCGCGGTACGGCTGTTACGGCTGCCACGACATTCCCGGCTTTGAGCAGGCACGGCCCATCGGTACTGCTTTGCAAGACTGGGGTCGCAAAGATACAAGCCGGCTGGCGTTCGAGCACATTCACGAATTTCTCGAACATCACGGTGAGGCCGACGGATCGAGCACGAAGGAGCGGGTCGAAGAGGCGATGAAGCATGCCGAGGCTGGGGGTCTCAAGGCGGGTGAGTTCTCCTCTGTGGAACAGGAAGAATCGGAAATGCGGGCAGCCTTCTTCACCGAGAGCCTGCTGCACCACGGCCGGCCAGGCTTCCTCTGGCAAAAGCTTCGTGATCCGCGCAGCTACGATTATCACAAGACGGAGACGAAAGCGTACGACGAACGTCTCCGCATGCCGAAGTTTCCGCTGAAGGAAGACGAAATCGAGGCGATCTCTGTCTTCGTCCTCGGGCTGATCGCCGAACCCCCGGCACCGGAGCTGCTCTATCGTCCCGAAGGTGCGGCTAAAGCCCGCATCGAAGGGGATCGGTTGATCGAAAAGTTCAACTGTTCTGGCTGCCACATGCTGGAGATGCCGGAGATTCATTATGCGACTGATCTCGACGAGTTGGCTGCCACCGAACTTGCGCCGGCGGATCACCCCGACGGCTTGAAGCTGCTGATGAAACTCAAGCCGCCGGTGAACGGTGTGACGAGGGAGACCAAGGTCGTTACGGTCGGTGAGGAGAAGAAGACGCTCCCGGTCGTGAAGTTCCGCGGACTTGTGTTCGGACGTCCTGACCCAGAGGATGATCCCGCGGATCAGGAATTCACCTACGACCTGTGGGAAACTCTCGATATCAATGGCAAGCATGTGCTGCCGGCAACCCGCATGCTCGTCCCCGCGACACGGCTCGTCTCCGGTGCGTCAAAGGAGACCGGCTATGCAATTCCAGCACGCGGAGGCAAATTCGCGGAATGGCTGGTCGACCAACTTGCGAAGTCTGATCCGCTGGCACAGGGGAATCCGCAGATGGCGTGGCAGATGTCTCCTCCGCCGCTCTATAGGGAGGGAACCAAGGTACAGACGCCGTGGCTGTATCATTTTCTCAAGGAGCCGGCGAAATTGCGGCACACAACCGTTTTGCGGATGCCGCGGTTCAATATGAATGACGACGAAGCGCAGAAGCTCGCCAACTACTTCGCGGCTGTCGATGAAGTTGAGTTCCCATATCAGAACATTCCGGAACGCGACCCCGAGTATGCCGTGCTGCGGAACGACCAGTTGCAGCCTCTGCTGCAAGGAAAGCGTTCCGGATATCTCGATGAGTCCTGGAAGCTGCTGACGGAGCCTTCTTTGTGCAATAAGTGCCACTCCGTTGGTGGCCGGGACGTAAAAGTGAGCGATCCCAAAAAGGACATTCGTGGACCGAATCTGGAGTATGTGACTGACCGTCTCCGGCCAGATTGGACGCTGCTTTGGATCTATAAGCCGAACTGGATTACCCCCTATACATCAATGCCGGTCAACTTCCCTAAGAACGGCAAGACCCTGGAGCAGTTGTTCAACGGGGACGCAGGCGAGCAGGTCATCGCGGTTCGCGACGCACTGATGAATTACCACCGCCTGATGGAAAGCGAATTGCAGGCGACGGCGAAGGGGAAAGCCCCGGCACCGGCGAAGGGGGCGGGAGGAGGAGATTGAAGACGATGACTTTGTTGACGGCTGATTCAGCGCGGCGGCTGCGCCCTTGGTTGGTGATCTGCCTCTTTGTCGGACTGTTGCCCTTCGTGACGGGTTGCGGCGGCGGCGTTGCCAGCGAAACCACAGTCACGGTCAAGCGCGACAAAGGGGAATCGGCGGCATCCGAAGGGGGTACGAGCGAGACCCCCGCTGGTGGAGGCGCGCCCGCAAGCGGGTTTGGTTCATTCAAGGGACGGGTGGTGCTTCAAGGGACCGCTCCGGCTCAAAAGTTGCTCATCAAGGCCGGCGACCAGAGCGCGCGCGACACGGCGGTTTGCGCCGCTGCCGACCTGCCTGACGAACACCTCGTCCTCGGTTCCGGGAATGGTGTGGCCAACGTCTTTATTTATCTGGCGAAGGCGCCGGTCGGAGCGAAGCCCGTTCCCCCGCCGACAGAGCCGGCCATCTTCGATCAAAAAGGATGTAAATTCCTGCCGCATGCACTGCTGGTTCGTGCCGGCCAAAAGGTGCTGATCAAGAGTGACGATCCGATCGCACACAACACGCACACCTTCCCCAGCCGCAATACCGGATTCAATCAAACCATCAACCCCAAGGAGCGGAACGGGGTTGAGATCAAGTACACGAAGCAGGAAAACAACCCGATCGAAGTGAAGTGCGACTTCCACGCCTGGATGATCGCCTATCACCTGCCGGTCGATCATCCGTTTGCAGCGCTCTCCGGCGCGGATGGCTCTTTTGAAATCAAGGATCTTCCGGCGGGTCCGCACAAGTTCCTGGTGTGGCATGAAGGCTGTAATGGTAAGTTTCTGTCGCGGAATCTAGCGGTCAACATCAAGCCGAATGAAGAGACTACGCTGGAGATTCCTTATCCGGCGGAAAAGTTGCAGTTCTGAGTGCTGTGAACAGTTGTTAGTGAATAGCGTTAAGGGAAGACAAAAACAGGCCGTTCCACCAGACCGTCGTTCTCGCAGGTGCGATGTTTGGGTCACTGCGGCTTTTGCATCAGTTAATGTTCTTCCCGTGGAGGTTCTCGTAGTGAGTGCCCGTGGAATAGTAATCTTCGCGGCGATTTCCGCGACGCTGGTAGCCGGATGCGGCGAACCGCCGAGCGCACAATTCGTCAATAGCGAACGGACAAAAACCCTGATGCGCGAGGCTCAGCGCCCTGTGCAGACGTTTCTCGATGAAAGCTTCGGCACGCCGAATGATCTGGTCGCATGGCGCAAGCTGCCGGTCGACTTCGGCGAGTTTGAGGGAACGGTCGTCGCTCAAAAGGAAAATTCGCTGACAAAGTTCAAGGCGGAACTGAAGTCGAAGACTCCCCAGCCGGCTGAAAAGCTGAGCAAGGGTGCCCTCAAGGGTTCGGCGCTCCTCTGGACATCCGGGGCGAACAAGGATTTGAAGTTCGAGACTGCCAAGAAGGAAACCGGCCACATCGAGTTCCACATCGCCGATTTCGATCCGGAGAGCGGAACATTGTCGGTGATCGCATCGCAGAATGTTCCGGGCAACGTCATCCCCGCCGTGGGGGATCAATTTGTGGTTGTCGGCTCGGGATTGCAGCATGGCCGCAAGTTGTACCTGACGCATTGCATGCATTGTCACGGGGTCAGTGGCGACGGGAACGGTCCGACGGCCGAATACCTCAATCCCCGGCCGCGCGATTATCGCAAAGGCCTCTTCAAGTTCACGTCCACGCTCCAGTCGGACAAGGCCTGCCGCGAGGACCTTGCCCGGACCATCCTGCAAGGAATTCCTGGAACATACATGCCGTCGTTCCTCCTGCTGAAGGATGACGAGGTGCATGCGATTGTCGAGTACGTCCGCTGGCTGGCGATGCGCGGCGAGATGGAACAGAGAGTCGTCGTCGAATTCGAAGGCGGGGGTTACACAAATGCCGCCAAGGCACAGCGTGTCAAGGATGGCGAGAAGGAGGAAGAAATCCTCAAAGGTCTTGAAGACTATGTGAAAACCGGCCTTCCCGGCGCGGTCGACACGGCATCAACCGAACTTGGAGAGAACTGGTCGAAGGCGGAAGAACCCGAGGCCAAGATTGTTCCCAAGAAGAAGCGGACACCGGACGATGCCGCGTCGCGTGCCCGAGGCCGCGAGTTGTATCTCTCAGCGAAAGCGAAGTGCGCGACGTGCCACGGTCCATTGGGACGGGGTGACGGACCGCAGACAGAAGACTTCATGGCCAAGCCGGGGACGAACGAAAAGTTTGATAAACCCGGGCTCTACGACGAGTGGGGGCAGCCGATTAAACCTCGTAATCTGATGAGCGGTATTTACCGGGGCGGACGTCGTCCCATCGATATCTACCGCCGGATTCGCGGTTCCATCAAGGGCACTCCCATGCCGTCATTTACAGAGACGACATTAAGCGACGACGAAGCCTGGGATTTGGTGAACTACGTGCTGAGCATTCCCTACGAAGGCTCCCCGCAGGCTTCGCATCCCCAAACGGAAAAAACAGCCGCGCAGAATGAGGACGCCGCCAAACCGAACGCCGAGAAGGTGACCGGTAATGTCGCTGCGGTTTCCGAAAGCGGAGGAAACTGACGTGAAGAAATTCTGGTGTAGCTTTTTCGTCTTCTGGCCAATCGTGGCGGTCGTGCTCTGCCTGATAGCCCCTTCCATGGGGTGGTGGTTCCATAGCGAAGCGATGTCCCCCATTGGCATTCAGATTGACGGGCTGTTCTACCTGATCCTGATCATCACCTCGGTCACATTCGTGCTGACGCATATCGCGCTCGGGTACGTGCTGTTCCGCGGCGCGCGGGAATCCAATGAGAAAGCACTCTTCACGCACGGCAGTCATAACCTGGAGGTGATATGGACGATCGTGCCGGCCGGCATCTTGTTGTTCATCGCCTTGTACCAGATGGAGGTGTGGGCGGCCTATCGCATCAAGGAGAATTACCCGGACGAAGCTCGGCTGAACCCGATTGCGGAGGTAACTGCCCGGCAATTCGAATGGCGGATTCGCTACCCGGCCCCGAACCGCAAGTTCGAGGATTACGCGGACGTGCAGAAGTGGCTGAAGCAGCCTGAGCCGGGCGATCTTTATACGGTCAATGATCTGCATGTGCCGACCGGCCGCGCGGTGGTGATTCACCTCCGCTCCGGGGATGTGCAGCACTCATTCTTCGTGCCGGAACTGCGGGTGAAGCAGGATGCCGTGCCGGGGCTGGTGGTGCCGATCATGTTCGAGGCACTCAAGGGAAAGCAATACGAGTGGGTCTGTGCCGAACTTTGCGGCTGGGGACACTACAAGATGAAGGCTCGCGTCTGGGCACAGCCGCAGGCGCAATTCGAAGAGTATCTGCACAAGTTACAGCGAGACCAGTTTGACGACGGCGTTCCCGAGAAAGCGGAGTCGTCGGAAAACAAAGAAAATTGAGGTGACAAGGTGAGTTCCTTGAATCCAGCCAGTGCCGGAGTGGCGCTCGAACATGCCGCGCATGATCATGCCGGCCATCACGAACTGAGCTTCGTGCGGAAGTATCTGTTCTCAACCGATCATAAAGTGATCGGCATCCAGTTCCTCATCACCACGCTGCTGGCGCTGATGGTTGGCGGAGCGCTCGCGCTTGGTGTGCGTTGGCAGCTGGCTTTTCCGTGGCAGGAAATGCCGATTGTCGGACGCTTGCTCTTCGGTCCGCAAGGGGGGCAGGTCTCGCCGGAATACTACACGATGCTCTTCACGATGCACGCCACGGTCATGATCTTCCTGGTGATCATTCCGGTTCTGGCGGGTGCATTCGGCAACTTCTGCATCCCGTTGATGATCGGCGCCGACGACATGGCGTTTCCCACGCTGAATATGCTCAGCTACTGGTTCATGTGGCC